>DATHIT010000210.1:0-7592 GCA_035489915.1 Pseudonocardia sp.
CCCGGCAGCCAGCAATGCGGTGATGTCGGTCGGGACACCGTCGAGGTCGGCCAGGGCGACAACGTGGTCGTCGATGACCACGCCGGCGCCGCCGTTGTTGTAGCTCACGAGTTTCATGGGGTCTCCTTCGTCGGGTTGAGCTGGTCGATCTGCGGCGCATACTTCTGGTCGATCGGCCGGCGCTTGAGCTTCATCGTCGGAGTCAACTCGTCGGAATCGGGCTGCCACTCGTCGGCGAGGATCGCGAACCACTTGATCTGCGCGACGCGCGCCGGCCGGGCGTTGGCGCCGTCGACAGCGGCCCGGTCCCACGGGGGTGTGCTCCTTCGCATAACTGTCAAGCTACCGAAGTATTAAGGCACTTGTCAAGTTTTATCTTGATGCATATCAATTTATGCGGTTACGCGTCGCGATCGGCCTCGGCGGACCTGGACCGGACGATCCCGCGGCCCGCGGGGTGCGCCACCTCCGACGCGCGGACCTCGACGAGTGGGGCAAGATGCTTTCGACCATGAGCCTTGCTGCCACAGTTCTCAATGTTGTTCTGGCCGTGGCATTACCGCCGCCCGACGAGGTCTGAGCGGCACCGGCCTACCGGGTGCTGTGGATAGCCTGCTCAGCGGTCGAGCCACGCATCCTCGACACACCCTGTGTCGCCGTACAGGTGCCAGCGGACGATCCGGCCGTCGACGACCCGGATGTGCACGGCCTCGGGGGTGTCAAAGCTTCGCCCGTTCTTGGCGAACATCCGGTGATACGTGCCGAAGACGACGGCATCCTCACCGTCGATGAGGACCATCTCCACCTCGACTCGAGTCTCGGCCGGCACGCAGGCCGATTCGAGCACCCGGAAGAATTCGGGCACCTCGCTGCGCCGCGACCGGCGCCCCGCCCACGGCAGGACGTTGCCGGGCGCCCACCAATCGATGTCGTCGGCGAACAACTCATTGATGCCCTCGACATCGCCCGTTCCGAGACGCTCCAAGAACGCGTGTACGACCTCTGCGGTCGTCATCGCCGGTCCTCCTCGTCTGCTCGGCCGGGAACGGTCCCTACGCTAATCCGAGATATGTCGAACGTCAAGATTTATATTGACGTTTGACATATTAGGAGTTACGGTGGATAGCGGGTGCGGAGCGCGGAATGACGCCCTTGTCCCACCCAACCAGTCCATCTGTCAGGAGCGCGATATGAGAAACCACCGCCGCGGCAGCGTCGTCGACGGGCACGCCGATCTGCATAGCGAGCTCGGCCCCAACCGGGGCGAACACAGCGGCCGGGCCATCAACCCGACGATCAAAGTCGCCGACCTCGCCTGGCTGGAATTCGTCAAGCCCGACCTGAAGCGTGCCGAAACATTCGCTCGCGACTTCGGTTTCGTCGTCGCCGCCAGCAAGCCCGACGCGTTGCATCTGCGCGGTTCACTGCCCGGCACGCCGGCCGTGGTGATCCGCAAGGGCGCCCACTCCCGGTTCGTCGGGCCCACCTTCAAGGCCGCCGAAAAACAGGATCTGCAGCGGCTGGCGCAGGCCACTGGCACGCGCGTCGAACCGCTGGACGAGGCGATCGAGGGCAGCGTTGTGCGGCTGACCGACCCAAGCGGTTTCGCCGTCGCCGTGGCCCATGTCAACGACGAGGTGCCCGCGCTTGCCGAACTCGCACCGCAGGTGCTCAACGTCGGCACGACCCAGCCGCGTGTCAATGCCACTCAGCGTCCGCCACGCGCGCCGGCGCCCGTGCAGCGCCTCGGCCACGTGGTGTTGCAGACACCGCAGTTCATTCACACGCTGAACTGGTATCTGGACACCTTCGGGATGATCGTCAGCGACTTCCAGTTCGCGCCGGGCCGGCGCGACCTCGGACCGGTCATGGCCTTCATTCGGTGCGATCGCGGCAGCGTCCCCGCTGACCATCACACCCTGGCGCTGCTGCTGGGGCCGGTGGCCGGTTACGCCCATTCGGCCTACCAGGTCACCGATTTCGACGCCGTCGCCGCCGGCGGGGAATACCTGCTTGAGAAGGGCTACCACCGAGCGTGGGGCATCGGTCGCCATACCCTGGGCAGTCAGATCTTCGACTATTGGAGCGATCCGGACAAGATCTTCGTCGAGCATTTCACCGACGGCGACATGTTCGACAACACCCTGGAGCCGGGGTGGGAGCCGCTGACAGCCTCCAGCCTCGCTCAATGGGGGCCCAGGGTGCCGCCCGAATTCATGGGCGCCAAACCGTCGCTGCAGCTGGTGCGCAACGTGGTGTCGGGGTTGCGCGGCGATAACGACTACACCCTGCCGAAACTGGCCGCGATGGTGAAGGGCTCCCGCTTGTGACCGCAGCGCAGGCGCGGGCACGCGCACTCGAAGGAAAAGTCGTCGCCATCACCGGCGGCGCCCGTGGCATCGGGCTGGCCACCGCGAACACGCTCCACCTGCTTGGGGCCAAGGTCGCCATCGGCGACATCGATGAACCAGCGGTCAACGAGGCGGGCGCCAACCTTGGGCTCGACGTGTGCGGCACGCTCGACGTGACAGATCCTGACTCGTTCGCCGGCTTCCTCGATGAGGTGGAAAGTCGGCTGGGTCCCATCGATGTGCTGGTCAACAACGCCGGAATCCTGCCCGTCGGTCGGCTCATCGATGAGCCCGACGCGCTGACCCAGCGCGCGCTGGCCGTCAACGTCTACGGCGTAATCGTGGGAACCAAACTCGCCGCACGGCGCATGCTCAGACGGCGCCGCGGCCACATCATCAACGTCGCCTCGGTGAATGCCGAGACACCCTCGGCAGGTCTGGCGACCTACTGCGCCACCAAGCACGCCGTCCTCGGGTTCACCAACTCAATGCGCGCCGAACATCGCCGCAGCGGGGTGATGTACTCAACGGTGCTGCCGACGATGACCAACACCGAGATGACCGCAGGGCTGGCGCCGGCCCGAGGACTGCGCAACCCCGAGGCAACTGAGGTCGCCGACGCGATCGTGGCGTTGATCGCCAAACCTGGACGCCGGATCACAGTCACCCGCGCCGCCGGGGCGGTGTTGATGATCCAGCGCATCCTTCCCGGCGCCGTCGCGGACGCACTACGACGAGCGATCGGGCTCGATGACCTGTTCACCGAACGCGTCGATGTCGCCAAACGCCGAAGCTACCAGCAACGTGTGCGCGGCGGCACCTAACGCACAGCCCGGATCACTTCACAACCATGAACCCGAAAGCCCGGCGCCGACGGCCTTCACACTGTGCAGTCGCGCCGCCAGCTGCAGCGAAATCGTTGATGTAGAAACATGTTTGGGAAGGCATGGCCTCACCGGCATAGTCGTCGCCGACTCGGCGGTGAGGACACCGTCTAGGCCAGTGTGGTGCTCATCCCCGCACGCCGCCCGCGGGCACGGGGCAGCTCACCGCGACCGGTGTGTGCAGCAGTGCCAGCGCGGCTTCGGCGGTGGCACGCACCGCGTCGGCGCTGGCGCCGCCCTTGCCCAGCGCCTCCATCCCGCGCTCCACGGCCAGAATCAGCCCGGCGAGATCCGCGGGGACGGCGGTTGCGGTGATGTCACCCGCACGCTGGGCTGCCTCGATACAGCCGACGATCACATCGGTGAGTTCCTGGAACGTGCGCTGGGCGCACGCCCCGACGACCGGATCAATGCCGGCCAGTTCCGCGGTGCCCTTGGCCAGCAGGCACCCACGCAATTCTGTGTCGTCGGCGATAGACTGCGCGAGTGCCCGCACATGTGCGCACAACCGCGAATACGCTTCGGCATCAGGACCTTCCAGGGCTGCGCGTGCGGACGCCACCGTCTCATCGCAGTAGTCGTTGAAGACCCGCACGAACAATTGGTGCTTGTCACCGAAGGCGCCGTAGAGACTGCCCTTGCCCAGTCCGGTCACGGCGAGGATGTCATCGATGCTGGTCGCCGCATATCCGGTGGCCCAGAACTGTTCCCTGGCGGCGCGCAGCACCGCCTCTTCGTCAAATCCGCGCGGCCGTGCCATGTACGTCACAGTACCCGATACTTGACCAATTAGTCCAGAACGACTAGCGTTCTGGAACGTACAGTAAATAACTAACGGACTGCCCGACACCGGCATGTTCGCCGTCATCCATTAGGAGATCCCATGAGCAACGCACTGCAGAACAAGACCGCCGTCGTCACCGGCGGCGGTACCGGCATCGGACTAGCCATCGCCAAGCGGTTCGCCGCCGAGGGCGCGCGCGTGTTCATCACCGGCCGACGCAAAGACGTCCTCGACGCCGCAGTCGCTGAAATCGGTTCCGGTGCAGTAGCCGTGCCCGCCGACTCGACCAACCTCGACGACCTCGACGACCTCTACAACACGGTGCGTGAGCGCGCAGGCAGCCTGGACATCGTGGTGGCCAATTCCGGGAGCGGAGTGCTGGCGCCCCTCGGTGAGATCACCGAAGAGCAGGTCGACCAAACGCTAGGAACCAATGTCAAGGGCGTGGTCTTCACGGTGCAGAAGGCGTTGCCGCTGCTGACCGACAAGGCCTCGATCATCCTGATCGCCTCGACGGTGAGCACGCGGATCGACGCGCCCGGCCAGAGCATCTACGGCGCCAGCAAGGCCGCGGTGCGCAACCTGGCCCGTGGCTGGGCACTGGATCTGGCCGGTCGCGGCGTGCGCGTCAACGCCATCAGCCCAGGACCGACCAAGACGCCCGGACTTCTCGACGGATTCCCCGGCAGTGAGGAACAGGTCCTGGGCCTGCTGGCGCAGGGCGTCCCGCTGGGCCGCGTCGGCGAACCGAACGAAATCGCTGCCGCAGCAGTGTTTTTGGCCAGCGACGAGGCCAGCTTTGTCAACGGCATCGAGTTCTTCGTCGACGGGGGCCACGCACAGGTCTGATCACCGCCGCCCCGCCGCGGTCGGGACATGCCTCATTTTCTTGTCGTGTGGCGAGAAATATGTGTGAGGTCCCGGCGCGGCGTCGGCCTTGGCTTGACATCGATGTGGGCAGCCGGGAACCCGCCACCGCCGTTGTGCCATGGGGCGATTCGCACGCCGACCCCGTGGCCACCGTGTTAATGGAGGGCTTGCGGTTGACATGACGTCACCGCGACGGGCCCCCTGCCGACACACCACCCAACAACTAGCGGAGAGACCACCATGGCGCTCGTGCCCTATATCGAACTGCCCGACATGCCCCCGTCGGTGCAACCACTCATGCAGCAGGTTCCGCCGCTGAACATTTTCAAGGCCCTGGCCAATTCCGAGGCCGTAATCACTGGACTGGTTGAACTCGGCCAAGCGCTGCGCGCCACCGGAACGCTCGACAAGCGCTTGAAAGAACTGATCATTCTGCGCGTCGGGTTCCAAAGCCGCGCCAACTATGAGGTCTTCCAGCACCGGCAGGTGGCGCGAGTCCTCGATATCGCGCCCGAGAAAGTCGACGCGCTCCAAGGCAGCCCCGACGCCGAGATATTCTCGCGGCTGGAGCGCGACGTCCTACGGCTGACGGACGCGCTTCTGGAGGACGTCAAAGCTCCCGCGGAGCTGCTCGCACCTGTCGCCGAGGCATTATCGCCGGGCCAGCTGGTCGAGGTGCTCACCGTCGTCGGCCTTTATATGCTGATATGCCGGATCCTGGAAACCCTCGAGATCGACGTCGAAGACGAAGACGACGAGATCATGGCCAAGCTGCCGACCCTCGTCGCCTCCTGAGGCCACGCGCCCCGGCGGGTACCAGCGGGGGTTGGCACTCTCACGGCGTATGCGCCTGCTGCGCCACGGCATTGGGGATAGCGAGATGGGCGGCGCCACACCGGTGCCCGGCAACTGGAACAACTGAGCACCGCGCCATGCCGTACTCGATCGCATAGCCGTAGCCACCCATCATCTGCATACCCTCCAGCGACGCATGCCTGGCCAACTCAGTCGCCTTGGTTCAGCCCTGGGGCAGTTTGGCGGCGAGCCTAGAGAATAACGTGACACCCGTCAAATATTGATTTGGCGATCGCCACTTTAAACGCTAGTGTGCGGGCATGCCGACCGATGCCGCAACACGCGCCACCCACGCCGTGGCCGGCGCCTACTCCGGCCACCCATGAGTCGAACCAGGGCGCCGGACGCGCAGGCGATGGGAATGGAGCCGATGAGTGCGCCGTCGCGCCGCAGACCGCCCGGGCGCCCCCGCGGTGATGACGCACCGGCCTCGCGCGAGGACATCTTGGCCCTCGCGCTGAGGGCCTTCGCCACCTATGGCTATGACGGGGTCTCGCTCCGCACGCTCAACCGCGAGCTGGGAGCGAGCCACAACCTGCTCAACGGCCGCTTCGGCTCAAAGGAAGGGCTGTGGTACGCCACCATCGACTGGGCCTTCCAGCCCCTGGCTGCTCGGTTGGCCACCGCATTCGACCCCACTCTCACCGACCCACTGGACCAGCTGCGGATCACCATCCGCACCTTCCTCACGCACTGCGCCGAGTACCCCGAGCTCCGTGGCCTGATGAACATCGAAGGCCGTCAGGACACCGAGCGGCTCGCCTACATCTACAGCACCTACATCCAACCCGCGCTGGCACCGGTCCACCGCCTCCTCAACCACCTCGCCGCCCAAGGCCGAACCCGCCCGATCTCGTTGCGCACCTTCCACTTCCTGGTCTCCCACGGCGCCGCCGGCCCCTTTACCCTGGCCCCACTCGCGCGCCACTTCGACCCCGCCGACCCCTTGGACCCGGCCGCCGTGCAAGCCCATGCCGACTTGGCCGCCGACCTCATAGTGCGGGCCATCGAGATCAACCACACCCAACCGCAGTAGTTACTGACGTGTAGATCCAGACTTGATCGCCTCGTCGAGCGACGCCTGCGAGTCTTCAGTGCGGGCACGTCCCGGCGGTTTCCGCTGCGTGGGCACGTTCATCGGCGCGGTTCGCGAATCGCCACCACAACTGCGTGTCACCTGACACAAAATAAATTGACATATGGCTTATTACCTCATACGCTACTCACCATGCATACAACGACCAGGTCAGCGACGAGCAGCGTGTTTCATCGCGGTCCGACGACGGTCGGCGAGGCGTTTCTGGCGATGGTCGAGTCCCGCGCCGATGCGCCGGCGATCCTCAATGCCGAGCTCGAAGTGGTGCTCTCGTGGCGTGACTACGGCGCCCAGGCCCGCCGCGTCGCGACGGGCCTCGCCGAGCTGGGTCTGGGCCACGGGGAAACTCTCGGGCTCCTGCTCAGCAACCGGCCCGAATTCCACATCGCCGATGCCGGCGCGCTCCTGCTCGGCGCTATCCCGTTTTCGATGTACAACACCTCGGCCCCCGAGCAGCTCGCCCACCTCGTCGCGGACGCCGGGTGCCGGATCGTCATCACCGAGGCGGCGTTGGTCGACGGGCTGATCGCCGCACTCGAGCGCGGTCGCGGCGCCGTGGACCACGTCATCGTCGTCGGATCGGACGCGTGGTTCGAGCTGCTGGACTCCGGCGAGCTGGAGCACGCCGCCGCCTCGCAGCCAAGCGACCTCGCCACGTTGATCTACACGTCGGGCACGACCGGGCCGCCGAAGGGTGTCGAGCTCACCCACACGAACATCCTCACCATGGCTGCCGAGATCGGCGCGCTGGT
>DATHIT010000211.1:0-4642 GCA_035489915.1 Pseudonocardia sp.
ACCGCGCGGCGCTCCCCGGCCAGGGCACCGGTGGCCACCCGCCAGCCGCCGCCCACCTCGCCGATCCGGTGGCTGTCCGGCACCCGCACGTCGGTGAGGAACACCTCGGTGAAGCTCGCGCCGCCGGTCAGCTGGCGCAGCGGGCGGACCTCCACCCCGGGGGCGTCCATCGGCACCACGAACATGGTCAGGCCGCGGTGCTTCGGGGCGTCCGGGTCGGTGCGCACCAGCGCCAGCCCGAGGTCGGCGAAGGTGGCGTTGGAGGTCCACACCTTCTGCCCGGTGAGCACCCAGTGGTCCCCGTCCGGCACCGCCCGGGTCCGCACGCCGGCCAGGTCGGAGCCCGCCTCCGGCTCGGAGAACAGCTGGCAGGCCACCAGGTCACCCCGGTAGAGCCCGACGGCGAACCGGTCAACCTGCTCCGCCCCACCGAACACGGTGACCGCCGGCCCGACGGTGCCCAACCCGATGCGCAGCGGGTTCATGTCCGGCACCTCGAAGCCCGCCTCGATCAACCGGTACAGCCGGTCGTACCCGGCGGGCAGCCCGGCGCCGCCGTGCCCGACCGGCCCGGTGAGCCAGCCGAACCCGGCCGCCCACCGCTCCCGCTGCCAGGCCCGGGCCGCCTCGCACTCCCGCCGCTCCTCGGCCCCCGAGCTCTCGTGGAACAGCGCCAGGTTCTCCGCCCCAACCCCCCACGCCGCATCCTGCTCCGCACGCCGGCGCACCCGCGCCCGCAAAAACGCCACCGCCCGCCCGGCAAACTCCCGCTCCCCCTCCGACGAAGCCAACGCCAACAGCTCATCGTCGCTGGTCAGGCCCTGTGAGTGGCGAGTGGTCTCATAGGACCACTCGCCACTCACAGGCTTTGAGCTGGGGTTTTCGGCGGCGGCGGGGGTCATAGCTGGATGTGCACGTTCTTGGTGCGCAGGTATTCGCGCAGTCCGTCGAGGCCGCCCTCGGTGCCGTGGCCGCTGGCCTTCCAGCCGCCGAACGGGGCACCTGGGGGCAGCCCGGCCATCCCGTTCACCGAGATGTAGCCGGCGTCCAGCCGCGCGGCCACCCGGTGCGCCCGGGCCAGATCCGCCGTCCACACGTACCCGGCCAGACCGAACCGGGTGCCGTTGGCCAGCGCCACCGCCTCGTCCTCGTCGTCGAACGGGGTGACCGCGAGCACCGGGCCGAACACCTCCTCCTGGGCCAGCGGGCTGGCCGGGTCGACGTCGGCGAACACCGTCGGCGCGACGAACGAGCCCGGCCGGTCGACCCGGGTGCCGCCAGCCACCAGCCGCCCGTCGCCGCGGTCCCGCGCCGCCCGCACCACGCCCAGGATCCGCTCCGCCGCCGCCGCGCTGACCACCGGGCCCATCGAGGTACCCGGGTCGAAAGGGTCACCGATCCGGACCCGGCCGGCGGCGGCCACCGCCGCGTCCAGCACCGCGTCGTAGCTGCCCCGGTGCACCAGCAGCCGGGTGGGCAGGAAGCAGCCCTGGCCGCTGTTCTGCACCGCGCCCAGGGTGACACCCAGCTTGCCGGCCCGCACCGGGTCCACGTCGTCGAACACCAGCGACGCCGACTTGCCGCCCAGCTCCAGCACCGCCGGCAGGTGCCGCTCCGCCGCCGCCCGGCCGACCGCCCGCCCGGCCCGGTTACCGCCGGTGAAGCTGACCAGGTCGACGCCGTCGTGCCCGACCAGCCGCTCCCCGGTGTCCGGCCCGCCGCCGACCACGGACAGCACCCCCGGCGGCAGCCCGGCCCCGGTGAGCAGCGCGGCCAGCCGGACGCTGGAGAACGGGGCCAGCTCGGACGGCTTGAGCACCACGCAGTTGCCGGCGGCCAGCGCGGGCGCCACCTTCAGCGCCAGCGCGATCACCGGTCCGTTCCACGGGATGATCGCCGCAACCACGCCGCGCGGGGACAACGCGGTGTAGTCGTGCACCGCGCCGGGGGCGGCCGGGACGGTGATTCCGCTGATCTTGTCCGCCCAGCCGGCGTAGTGGGCGAACCACTCGGCGGCCTGGGCGACGCCGGCGGCGGAGGCCCGCAGCGGCATGCCCATTTCGAGGGTGACCAGCGCGGCCAGCTCGTCGGTGTGCTCGCGCAGCGTGCCGGCCAGCCGGTGCAGCAGGTCACGGCGGGACGCCGGGGCGAGCGCGCGCCAGGCCGGGAAGGCGGCCCGGGCGGCGGCCACGGCGGCGTCCACCTCGGCCGGGCCGGCCAGTGGCAGCTCGGCGTAGGCGTCGCCGGTGGCGGGGTGCACGAAGGTGCGCGGCACACCTCCGCCGGGCACCTCGGCGTCGGAGATGAAGCTGGTGGCCTTCGGCAGCGATGCCTCGGCCTCCCGGCGGTCCATCACGAATAACCTCCTCACTGGCCGTGAGTGGTATTGGTCGCCATAGCGACCAATACCACTCACAGGTCTCTAGATGCCGAGTCGCCGCGCCAGTAGCTCGCGGTGGTAGGTGGGTGAGCCGAGCAGGATCCGGGTGCTGGTGGCGCGCTTGAAGTACAGGTGCGCGGGGTGCTCCCAGGTGAACCCGATACCCCCGTGGACCTGGATGTTCTCCGCCGCGCAGTGGTAGTACGCCTCGGAGCAGTAGGCCTTGGCCAGGCTGGCCAGCACACCCACCTCGTCGGTCCGCGCGTCCACCGCCCACCCGGCCGCGTAGGCCGCCGAGGTGGCCGACTCCACCTCCAGCAGCATGTCCGCGCACTTGTGCTTGATCGCCTGGTACGAGCCGATCGGCCGGCCGAACTGCTCGCGCACCTTGGCGTAGTCGACGGCCATCTCCAGCACCCGCCGCGCTCCCCCGGCCTGCTCGGCGGCCAGCGCGGCGGCGGCCACGTCCAGCGCGGCGGCCAGCCCGGCGGCGGCACCCCCGTCCGACCCGACCAGCGTGGCCGGGGTGGCGTCCAGGGTGATCCGGCCCTGCTTGCGGGTGGCGTCCAGGGTGGCCATCGGCTCGCGGGCCAGTCCGGGCGCGCCGGGCGCCACGGCGAACAGGCTCGGGCCGCGTTCGGTGCGGGCCAGCACCAGCAGCAGCGAGGCCGCCACGGCGTCCAGCACGAACAGCTTCTGCCCGGTCAGGGTGTACCCGCCGGAGCCGTCGGCCTCGGCGCGGGTGGCCACATCCTCCGCGCGCCAGCTGCCGGACTCCTCGGTCACGGCCAGCGTGCCGATCACCGAGCCGTCCGCCAACCCGGGCAGGTACCGGGCGCGCGCCGCCTCGTCCCCGGCGTGCAGCAGCGCCGAGGTGGCCAGCACCGCCGAGGACAGGAACGGGGCGCAGAGCAGCGCCCGGCCCATCTCCTCGCAGACGATCTGCAGCTCCACGCAGCCGGAGCCGGCACCGCCGTGGCGCTCGGGGACGAGCAGGCCGGTCAGCCCGAGGTGCGCCAGCTGTCGCCAGACGGCCGGGTGGTAACCGGCGTCGGTGTCCATCAGCCGGCGCACCTCGGCCTCCGGGGAGCGGTCCGCCAGGAAGCGGCGCACGGTGGCCCGCAGCTCGTCGTGCTCGGGGCTGAAGTCGAACACCCCGGCCAATTCGGTCTGTGCTGTCGCGGTCACGTTTCCTCCCGGTCCGCCGGTAGCCCGAGCACCTTCTCCGCGATGGTGTTGCGCTGCATCTCCGAGGTACCGGCGCCGATGGTGGACCCCCGGGTGCGCAGGAAGCCGCGGACCCAACGGCCGTCGGTGCCCAGTCGGGGGTCGGCGGCGTCCAGCAGCCCATCCGCGCCGAGCAGCCGCACCGCCAGCTCGTGCAGCCACTGCTCGAACTCGGCGTGCTGCAGCCGGTTCACCGAGGACACCGGCCCGGGGTCCCGCCCGCCGAGTACCCGGCCGAGCACCCGGGCGCCGTTCAGCTCGAGCAGCCGGGCGCCGGTGACCGCCCTGGCCAGCTCCTGCCGCACGGCCGGGTCACCGGTCGCGCCGCGCCGGCGGGCCAGCTCCACCAGGTCACCGACCACCCGCTGGTAGCGCAGCGCGGCGGCGGTCAGCGAGGTGGATCGCTCGTGGCCCAGTGTCACCCTGGCGCAGCGCCAACCGCCGTCGTGCGCGCCGATCCGGTCGGCCGCCGGCACCACCACATCGTCCAAGCTGACCTCGGCGAACACCGTCGCGCCGGTCATGTCCCGCAACGGCCGCACCCGCACGCCCGGGGCGGACATGTCCACCACCAGGCAGGTGATCCCCCGGGAGCGGGACTCCGGCGTCCCGGTGCGGGCGAGCAACAGCATGCGGTGCGCGACGGGCGCGTTGGTGGACCAGATCTTGCGCCCGGTGACCCGGTAGACCCCGTCCTGCGCCTCGCCGTCCAGTACCGCCCGGGTGCGCAGCGCGGCCAGGTCGGAGCCGGCCTCCGGCTCGGAGAAACCCTGGCACCACAGCTCGTCGGCGCGCAGCATGGGCCGCAGGTAGCGCTCCCGCTGGGCGTCCGTGCCGTCGCGCAGCAGGGCGGGCCCGACGATGCCGACCGCGTTGGTGGGCGGCACCGGCGCCCGGCCCAGTGCCATCTCCCGGTGGTAGACCGCCTGCAACGCGGCGGGCAGCCCCATGCCACCCCAGCGCCTCGGCCACGCCGGGGCAACCCAACCCAGGTCGGTCAGGGTGGCCTGCCAGGCGCGCAGGAACGCCAGCCGG
>DATHIT010000212.1:0-8652 GCA_035489915.1 Pseudonocardia sp.
ACGTCCTCGCCGACGCGGGCGCGGCAGTCCGAGGCAGACCACCTCAGCCAGTGAGGAGTACGCCGGTGACCGTTGGGCCCACCGACCAAACCAGTGACCCGGTAGCTCGGCACGCCGGCGTGGTGTCCGAGCTGGCGCACACCGCGCTGCGGGCGGACATTCGCCGGCTGGGCAGCCTGCTGGGCGACACGCTGACCCAGCATGGCGGCCCGCAGCTGCTCGAGCTCGTGGAGCGGGTCCGCACGCTGTCCAGAGAGGCGGCCGGCGGGGGCCGCCGCTCCGGCGGCGCCGGCACCGCCGAGCTGGACCGGCTGCTCGCCGGCGTCGACCCGGGTACCGCCGCCCAACTGGCCAGGGCGTTCACCACGTTTTTCCTGCTGGCCAACGTGGCCGAGCAGCTGCACCGGGCGCGGGAGATCACCGCCGAGGTGGGCGCCGACCCGATGGGTGAGCTGGTGCGCCGGCTGGCCAAGGAGGTCGGCGGCGAGGCGCTGACCGACGTGCTGGCCCGCACCGAGCTGCGTCCGGTATTCACCGCGCACCCGACCGAGGCATCCCGGCAGTCCGTGCTCAGCATTCTGCGTCGGGTGGCCGATGTGCTGGACCGGGAGGCCGCCCAGCCAGGTTCCGAGCCGAGGGCCGAACGCCGGCTGGCCCAGCTGGTGGACCTGCTCTGGCAGACCGACGAGATCCGGCCGGGCAAGCCGACGGTGGCCGACGAGGCCAGGGCCATCGCCTACTACCTGGAGCGGCTCGGCGAAGCCACCGTGCCGGACGTGCTCGAGCAGCTGGACCTGGCGCTGGCGGCCGCCGAGCTGCGGCTGCCCGAGCAGGCCCGACCGATCCAGCTGGGCAGCTGGGTGGGCGGGGACCGGGACGGCAACCCGAACGTCTCCGCCGCCGTGACCAGCGAAGCGCTCCGGCTCTACGCCGACCGGGCGCTGCGCATCCAGACCTCGCTGCTCGACGAGCTGGTCCAGGAGCTCGGCGTGTCCACCCGGGTGGTCGGCATCTCCGAGGGGCTGCGCCAGTCGCTGGCGCTGGACCGCCGGCACCTGCCCGAGGTCTACGACCGCTACATCCGGCTCAACGCCGAGGAGCCGTACCGGCTGAAGTGCTCGTACATCCTGGCTCGGCTGGCCAACACCCGGGAGCGGATCGCCGCCGACGCACCGCACCGTCCGGGCATCGACTACCTGGGCGCCGAGGTGTTCATCGCCGACCTGGAGGTGATGGACCGCTCGCTGCGCGCCCACCTGGGTGCCCGGATCGCGGACGGGACGCTGGCCAGGGCGCTGCGCTGTGCCCGAGCGCTCGGGCTGCACCTGGCCGCGCTGGACGTGCGCGAGCACGCGGAGCGCCACCACGCGGCGTTGGCCACGCTCTACCGCCAGGCCGGCGAGGACGGCTACGCCGCGCTGGACCGGGCGTTGCGCACCCGGCGGCTGTCCGGCGAGCTGCTCGGCCACCGCCCGCTGACCGGGCGGTTCGACAAGCCGGACGCGGACGCCGGCGAGGTGCTGGCGGTGTTCGACACGCTCCGACAGGCCCAGTGGACGTTCGGCGAGGAGGCCGCGCACACCTACATCGTGTCCATGGCCCAGGGCGCCGACGACGTGCTCGCGGTCGCCGTGCTGGCCAGGGAGGCGGGCCTGCTCGCGGTCAACGGGGATCAGAGCTGGTCCCGGCTGGACCTGGTGCCGCTGTTCGAGACGGCCAAGGAGCTGCGCAGGGCCGGCGAGCTGCTGGACGAGCTGCTGTGCGACCCGGGCTACCGCGAGCTGGTCCGGGCCCGGGGTGACCTGCAGGAGGTCATGCTCGGCTACTCCGACTCCAACAAGGATGCCGGTATCACCACCTCGCAGTGGGAGATCCACAAGGCGCAGCGCCAGCTGCGGGACGTGGCCGCCACCCACCAGGTCCGGCTGCGGCTGTTCCACGGCCGGGGCGGCTCGGTGGGCCGCGGCGGCGGTCCGGCGGCTGAGGCGGTGGCCGCCTCCCCGTACGGCGCGGTGGACGCCCGGATGAAGGTCACCGAGCAGGGCGAGGTCATCTCCGACAAGTACTCGCTGCCCGCGCTGGCCGAACACAACATGACCACCATGCTGGCCGCCACCCTGGAGGCCACCCTGCTGCACCAGACCTCCCGGGTGCCGGCGTCCGCGCTGGCCCGCTGGGACGAGGCCATGCAGGTGGTCAGCGAGGCCGCACAGGCCGCCTACCGGGAGTTCGTCGGGCATCCCAGACTTCCTGAGTTCTTCACCTCGGCCACCCCGGTGGACGAGCTAGCCTGGCTGAACGTGGGTTCCCGGCCGGCCAAGCGGCCCAGTCAAGGCGGCGCGACAAGCCTGGACGGGCTGCGTGCCATCCCTTGGGTGTTCGGCTGGACGCAGACCCGGATGGTGGTGCCCGGCTGGTACGGGCTGGGCACCGGGCTGGCGGTGGCGCGAGACGCCGGGCTGGGCGCGGTGCTCGCCGAGATGCGGGAGTGGGCGTTCTTCCGCAACCTGTTGGGCAACGTGGAGATGACGTTGGCCAAGACCGACCTGCGGATCGCCCGCTCATACGTCTCCGCGTTGGTCGATCCGGCGCTGCAGCCGCTGTTCGAGATGATCACTACCGAGCACGATCGCACCCGCTCCGAGGTGCTCGCGCTGACCGGGGAGAACCTCCCGTTGGCCCGCTACCCGCTGCTGCGCCGCACACTGGCTGTGCGAGAGGCATACCTGGAGCCGCTGCACCACCTGCAGGTCGCCCTGTTGGCCCGGCGCCGCGAAACCGCCGAGCCGGACTCCGACCTGCGCCGCGCGCTGCTGCTCACGGTGAACGGCATCGCCGCCGGCCTGCGCAACACCGGCTGACTCACCTACCGCTCGAAGGGATCTCCATGACCCCGCCCGTGCCCGACCTGTCGATCGCGACACTCGGACCGGCCCGGATCGACTCCCCGCTGTCCGGGATGCTCGACGCCTGGCGCACCACCGAGCACTATGTGAGCGAGCACGACCGGGTGCTGCTGGACGACACCCTGTCGATGGCCGTCGCGCGGGGCTGTTCGGTCGCCGACCTGCCCAGCCTGGAACCGTGCGGGCCGCGCCGGAAGTTGTTCTTCGACCCGTCCAAGACCAGGGCCGGGATCGTCACCTGCGGCGGACTGTGCCCCGGGCTCAACGACGTGATCCGCGGCCTGGTGCGCAGCCTCACCCACCACTACGGGGTCCGCCGGGTGACCGGGTTCCGCAACGGCTACCAGGGATTCATCCCCTCCTACGGGCACGGCATCGTGGAGCTGACCCCGGAGTACGTGGACAACATCAGTGGCGAGGGCGGCACCGTGTTGGGCACCTCGCGGGGACACCAGGATCCGCAGGAGATCGTGGACTGCCTGGAGCGGCTGAACATCAACGTGCTGTTCGTGGTCGGCGGCGACGGCTCGATGCGCGGCGCGATGCAGATCGCCGAGGTGGCCGCCGAGCGCGAGCTGCGGATCAGCGTGGTGGGCATCCCGAAGACCATCGACAACGACATCCCCTACATCGACCAGAGCTTCGGCTTCCAGACCGCCTTCTCCCGGGCCGCCGAGTCGATCCGGGCGGTCAACGTGGAGGCCAAGTCCACCCCGCACGGCGTCGGCCTGGTCAAACTGATGGGCCGGCACTCCGGGTTCATCGCGAGCTACGCGGCGCTGGCCAACCATGACGCCGACGTGGTGCTGATCCCCGAGGTGCCGTTCGGTCTGGACGGCGACGACGGGCTGCTGGAGTACGTCCTGCGCCGGGTGCGCGAGCGCGACCACGTGGTGCTGGTGGTCGCCGAGGGCGCCGGCCAGGAGCTGCTGGCGCCGACCGTGGCCAACGGCAAGGCAGGGCCGGCCGCGACCGACGCCTCCGGCAACACCACCCTCCGCGACATCGGCCCGTACCTGCGGGAACGCATCGTCGCGCGACTGGTCGCGGACGGCATCACGCCGAGCGTGCGCTACATCGACCCCAGCTACGCCATCCGCAGCGTGCCGGCCAACGCCTACGACAAGGCGTACTGCCTACGGCTGTCCAACCACGCGGTGCACGCGGCGATGTCCGGGCGCACCGCGATGGTGGTCGGCCGGCTGCGCCGGCGGTTCGTGCACATCCCTATGTCGCTCGCGGTCAGCCGACGCAACCAGGTCGACCCGCACGGCGACCTGTGGATGTCGGTGCTGGAAGCCACCGGTCAGCCGATGCGGTTCGGCCGAGTGCCGGAGGTCGCCGAACCGGGGGCGCCCAGAACCAGACGAAAGCGCGTGACCGCGGCAGGCTGAACGCATGACGTCCTTGACGGAGCCAGTGTCAACCCCACCACCCGCGCTGCTGTTCGATCTGGACGGCACTTTGATCGACAGCGTCTATCAGCACGTCCTCGCCTGGCGCGAGGCACTCGCCGCGTTCGGCCTGGACGTGGCGATCTGGCGGATCCACCGGCGAATCGGCATGAGCGGCGGCCTGTTCGTCACCGCGCTGCGCCGAGAAATCGCCAGCAAACTTACCGACGACGAGCTGCAGCAGCTCAGCGCAGCGCACGCCGAGGCCTACGGTCGGCTGCGCGAGTCGGTGCGCCCGCTGCCCGGCGCCAAGGAGCTGCTCGCCACGCTCACCCAGCAGGAGGTGAAGTGGGCGATCGCCACCAGCGGCCAGGATGTCTCGGCCCGTCCCGCGCTGGAGCTGCTCGGCCTGCCCTCGGACACCCCGATGGTAACCCGTGACCAGGTGCGGCACGCCAAACCCGACCCGGACCTGTTCCTGGCCGCCGCGGCCACCATCCAGGTGGACATCAAGCACGCCATCGTGGTCGGCGACAGCGTCTGGGACCTGCTGGCCGCCCGGCGGGCCGGCGCGCTGGGCGTCGGGCTGCTCTCCGGCGGCTACGGCAGCGACGAGCTGGAACGGGCCGGCGCCTACCGGGTGTACGCCGACCCGGCCGACCTGCTCGCGCACCTCGACGAAGTGGGCATCCGGCAGCGCTGAGCCGGCCTCGGGCGCTCCGCACCGGCGCGTCCGCCAATGGTCGACACGCCCCGTTCTCACTTTCCGCTTAAGCTGCCGGAAAGTGTCCGGCGAGCGGCCCCGAGCGGCCGCGAGGAGGCGAGCCGCCCATGACGTTCTCCCCAGGTCCCGATGCGGAGGAGCTACGCGCCGTGGTGCGCGGCTTCCTGGAGAAGCGGTCCACCGAGGCGGACGTCCGCAAACTGATGGAGACCGAGACGGGTTGCGACCCGGCGGTCTGGCGCCAGGCCGCCGAGGAGCTGGGCCTGCAGGGGTTGATCATCCCGGAGCGCTGGGGCGGCTCCGAAGCCACCCTGGTGGAACTCGGGTTGGTCCTGGAGGAAATGGGCCGCGCACTGCTCTGCGGCCCCTTCTTCGGCACCGTGGCGCTGGCCGCGAACACCCTGCTGGCGGTGGGTGACGAGGCAGCGAACGAGGCGTACCTGCCGGGCATCGCGGCCGGCGACACCGTGGCCACCCTGGCCTGGGGCGGCGCCGATCCGCTGGCCAGCACGATCACCGCCGCGCCGGACGGGGACGGCTGGAGCCTGACCGGGACCGCCGAGCTGGTCATCGACGCGGTGGCGGCGCACCTGATCCTGGTGCTGGCCGACACCCCGGACGGGCTGGGCCTTTTCGCCGTGTCGGTGGACGGCGCCGAGGGCCTCACCCGCACCTCGCTGACCGCACTGGACTCCACCCGCAAGCTCTCCACCTGCGAGTTCGCCGGCACCCCGGCCCGGGCGGTGGGCAGGCCAGGAGCGGTGCTCGAGGAGCTGCGGGTGGCGCTGGACCGCGCGGTGGTGGCGCTGGGCTGCGAGCAGCTGGGCGGCGCGGCGCGGGTGCTGGAGATGTCCGTGGAGTACGCCAACACCCGGGTGCAGTTCGGCCGCAAGATCGGTTCGTTCCAGGCCATCAAGCACCGCTGCGCGGACATGCTGGTGGACGTGGAGTCGGCCCGCTCGACGGCCTACTACGGCGCCTGGGCAGCGGTGCACGAGCCGGACGAGCTGCCGATCGCGGCCAGCCTGGCCGGCTCGGTCTGCTCGGAGGTCTACACCCGGGTCGCGCTGGACAACATCCAGAACCACGGCGGCATCGGGTTCACCTGGGAACATCCGGCGCACCTGTACCTGAAGCGGGCGAAGAGCACCCAGCTGTTCCTCGGCTCGCCGTCCAAACACCGGTCCCGACTGGCGACCATGATCGACATTCCGGAGGTTTCGGCATGAGTGACGTGGCCCGCGACAACGCCGAGGTCGAGCGGCTGGTCAAGGACTTCCTCGCCGAGCACCCGGTGGAGACCACTCCGGACCGCGAGCTGCGCGCCGCCCGGTACGACGCCGGGCTGGCTTTTGTGCACTTCGACAAGGGCTTTGGCGGACTGGGCCTGGACTCCTCGGTGCAGCCGGTGGTGGAGCGGCTGTTCCTGGACGCCGGCTGCGAGGACTGGATGGCCCGCAACGTGATCGGGCTGGGCATGGCCGCGCAGACGGTGCACACCCACGGCGACGACGAGCAGCGCGCCAAGTATCTCAAGCCGCTGTTCACCGGCGAGGAGATCTGGTGTCAGCTGTTCTCCGAGCCCGGTGCCGGGTCCGACCTGGCCGCACTGGGCGCCCGGGCGGTGCAGGACGGCGAGAACTACATCGTCAACGGGCAGAAGATCTGGACCTCGCTGGCGCACGTGTCCCGGCGCGGCCTGCTGGTCGCCCGGACCGACCCGAACCTGCCCAAGCACCGCGGGCTGAGCTACTTCGTGCTGGACATGACCGCGCCCGGGGTGGAGGTCCGCCCGCTGCGCCAGCTCACCGGGCAGGCCGAGTTCAACGAGGTCTACCTGACCGACGCGGTGGTCCCGGTGGCCGACCGGCTGGGCGCCGTCGGTGAGGGCTGGCGGGTCGCGATGACCACGCTGATGAACGAGCGGGTGGCCATCGGCCGGCGCGGCTCCCGGCGCGGCGAGGGCGCGATCGCGGCGGCGGTGGCCGAGTTCCGCGCCGCCGCGGCGGACGGGCGCGCCGATGCGTCCGCCCGGGACCGGCTGCTGCGGCTGTGGACCCGGGTGGAGGCGGCCCGGCTGACCAACCTGCGGGCCGCCGCGCAACGCGGCACCGGCGTACCCGGTCCGGAAGGCTCGATCGCCAAGCTGCAGATGGCCGAGCTGAACAAGGCCATCTACGAGCTGTGCGTGGACCTGCGCGCGGACGGCATGCTGATCGACTCCTACGAGATGTCCCGGCCGGACCGGTCGTCCGCGAGCGGCTCGGTGGACCCGCGCAGGGCGTTCCTGCGTTCGCTGGCCAACTCCATCGAGGGCGGCACCTCCGAGGTGATGCGCAACATCCTCGGCGAGCGGGTGCTGGGCCTGCCCGGCGAGCCACGGGTGGACCGGGACGTGCCCTGGAAGGACGTGCCCCGCTGAACCCGTGAGTGGTATTGGTCGCTATAGCGACCAATACCACTCACAGGGGACGTTGGCGCTGCGCATGGTTCATGCTGGACGGGGCGGATGCTTCGTCGCCAGGAGGAGGCGGGATGACCTCGGGGTCGGCCACGCACATCGACGGGCAGCGGTTCCGGCAGGTGCTGGGCAGCTATCCCACCGGGGTCACCGTGGTGACCGCGATCGCCGAGGACGGCAGCCCCGCCGGGATGGCGGTCGGTTCGTTCACCTCGGTGTCGCTGGATCCGCCGCTGATCGCGTTCCTGCCGGACAAGTCCTCGACGAGCTTTCCGAAGATTCGTACCGCCGCCAGCTTCTGTGTGAACGTGCTGGCCGCGGACCAGGAGGACATCTGCCGGGCGTTCGCCACCCGGGGCGGGGACAAGTTCGCCGGGGTGAAATGGTCGGCCACCGAATCCGGCGCCCCGCGCATCGACGGGGTGTCCGCCTGGATCGACTGTGACTTCCAATCGATCCAGGAAACCGGGGACCACTACCTGGTGCTGGGTCGGGTGCGGGACCTGGATTCGCACGGCGAGCGGTTGCCGCTGGTGTTCTTCCAGGGCGGCTACGGCCGGTTCTCGCCATCCTCGCTGGTCGCGCTGCCCGAGGCGGACTTCATCAGCCACCTGCGGCTGGCCGACGCGTCCCGCGCCGAGATGGAGCGGGTGGCCTCCGCGATCGGCACCGAGTGCCTGGCCATCGCGCCGGTGGATGACCACCTGGTGGTGCTGGCCAGCGCCGGCTCGCCGTCCGGCGGCGCCGAGTTCACCCGGGTCGGCCAGCGGATCCCGTTCGTGCCGCCGATCGGTGGCCCGTTCCTGGCCTGGGCGGACGAGGGGGCGGTACGGGCCTGGCTGGCCCGAGCCGGGCGCCCGCTGACCGATGTCGAGCGCGCCCAGCACGCCGAGATGCTCGCCAGGGTGCGCCATCGCGGCTGGTCGCTGAGCCTGGGCGGCGAGGCCGACGCGCACGCCGAACTACTGAGTGCGATCGACCGCTACTCCGACGGCGACCGGGACAGCCACGCGCAGGTGCAGCGGTTGGCCGCCGAGCTGGCCGACCGGTTCGAGCCGGAGCGGGACCTGGACCCGGCCACCGAGTACGACGTGCGGCTGGTCAGCGTGCCGGTGGTCGGGCCGGACGGGTCGGTGGTGCTCAGCCTGACGCTGTGGGGGCTGCCCA
>DATHIT010000213.1:0-5857 GCA_035489915.1 Pseudonocardia sp.
CTGGCCACCGCGCACGGTGAGGCTCACGCCACGGAACAACCAGCGCCCCGGCTGAAAGGCGAAACCGATCCGATCCAGGTCAAGCATCCGACCACACCCGTTGGCCACGCAGCCGCAGCAACACGAAGAAAACCGGCGCGCCGACCAGGGCGGTGAGCACGCCCAGCGGCACCTCTCCCGGTGTCAGGGTGCGCGCCACCGTGTCGATCACGGTGAGGTAGCCGGCGCCGACCAGCAGCGACACCGGCAGCAACACCCGGTGGTCCGGACCGACCCACATCCGGCACAGGTGTGGCACCACCAGGCCCACCCAGCCCACCACACCGCTGACCGCGACCGCCCCGGCCACAATGACCGCCACCGCGACCAGCAGCAGCCAGCGCAGCCGCTCGGGCCGGATGCCGAGCGCGGCGGCGTCCTCGTCGCCCAGCGAGAGCACGTTCACCCTCCAGCGGAGCAGCAGGATTACCGCGCTGCCGGCCGCGATCGTGCTGGCCGCGATCATCGCCTTCGGGTAGGTCGCGGTGGCCAGGCTGCCGAGCAACCAGAACACGATCGCCGGCAGTTGATCGTTCGGGTCGGCCAGGTAGGTGATCAGGGACACCACCGCCGAGGCGAAGGACCCGATGATCACACCCGCCAGGACCACCACCAGCATCGGCGAACTGGGCCCGGTCATCCGGGTCACCACGAACAGCAGCGCCAACGAACCCAGGCCGAACAAGAAGGCGCCACCGACCAGCTGAACCGACCCGAACCCGAGCAGTAGGGCGAGCGCGCCGCCGACCGAGGCGCCCGAGGACACTCCCAAGATCTGCGGGCTGACCAGCGGGTTGCGGAAGACCGCCTGCAGCGCCGCACCGGCCAGCCCCAGGCCGCCGCCGACCACTAGCGATTCCAGCACCCTGGGGAGTCGCACCAGCAGGACGACGCGCTGCTGGGTTTCCGTCCAGGTCGGGGTCAGTTCGACGATCTGCCCGGCCAGAATTCGGCACACCTGCCCCGGCGGCACGCCGAACCGACCCAGCCCCAGCGCGATGATTGCCAACGCGAGGACGACGACCAGGCACACCGTCACAGCCGTGGCGGGCGCGCGCAGGCCGTGCCCGCGCGCCGCGGTTCGGTCCACCGCGGCGGCATCGCCAAGCAGCTCAGACACTGAACTGGCGATAGTCGGCCGAAGCGGCGTTTAGGTCGGTGCGCAGAATCTGGTCGATCTGACCGTCGGTCAGCGTGTGCTGGTAGAGGAACTGGTAGTCGTCGCGCATTTCGGCCCGCAGGCTCGACCCGCCCGCGCCCGGGTAGGCGATGCCGTGCAGCCAGCGCCACATCAGCGGCGACTCCTGGCACGGTGGGTCCCACCGATATCCGCCCAGTGGGATCTTGTAGACCCGGCGATGTCGTACCGCGCTCATCCCCTGCCAGGCCGGCACACCGTAGACGTCCTGCTCGGGCGTGGCGGCGTCAAAGTTGCCGACCAGCACGATGTCCGGGTCCCAGGCCACTACCTGCTCGACGTCCACGGCCGCCTGGCTGGTCAGGTCGGACGCCGAATTCGTACCACCGACCAGATTGATGTAGAAGTCGTTGTAGCTGCCGTGCCCGCCGATCTTCAACCCGCCGCGCATCTGTTGGAAGTAGAGGATCTTCGGCCGCGGGCCCAGGCCCGGCGCGGCCACCGCCGTGCGCAGCGCGTCGAGCCGCTGGTGCATGCGCGCCACGAGCAGGCTGGCCCGCTCAGGCTTGCCGATCAGCTCACCGAACAAGCTGATCCATGTCTCCAGGTCGGCCTGCGTGCCGTAGTTGAGGCCGACCACGGTGAGCCCCGCGTTGCGCAGTGGCGCGATGATCTCCTCGCCCCGGTCCCCCCACTGGATCACCACGTCGGGGTTCAACCCGACGATCGACTCCACATTGGGCGCAAAGCTCTGATCCGCGACGTCACCGGGAATCCGCGACGCATCGGGAAAGATCTCGCCGAGGATTCCTTCCCGGATCGCCTGCGCCGCGCTGGAGTTGACCCCGACCAGCCGGCTCACCCCGGAGTCCAGCGCGACGAACAGCGAGGCGGCCGGAATGACGATGGTGACGATGCGGGTGGCCGGCCTGTCCAACACCACCCGCTGGCCACGCTGGTCGGTGACGGTGATCCCGCCGGCGCCCGCGGCCGGCGGGCGCTCACTCCCGCAGGCCGCCAGCAGGGCGGCACCGGCGGTGTATCCGACTCCCCGCAGCAAGGACCGGCGGGTCACCCCCGCCGAACGGGCCGCTGGTGGGTCGAGAACGAGCATCAACCACCTCCCGGGCCGAAGAGTAAAGCGAGGCTAACTTAACTTCGCGGGTGGGAGGTTGTCACGCTGGACGGCCGGCCGCCAGGTTTGCTACGCGCCGCCCTGGTATGTGCTGTAGGTGGGCCGGCCCGCCGCCTCATAGACGTAGATCGCGAGTCCGCCCGGTGTCGTCCGGTGGTTGACGAGTCGCAGCGCGCTCGGGGCGCCGCCGTCGGGGAACAGCCGCCGGCCATGACCCACCACCACCGGGGCGACCACCAGCCGGATCTCGTCGATCAGCCCGGCAGCCAGCAGCGACTGGGCCAGCCGGGCGCTGCCGTGGATCTGCAGCTCCCGGCCGGGCAGCCGCTTCAACTCGGCGACCTGGGCCGGGACGTCGCCGGACAGGATCGTGGTCGGTGTCCACTCGGCGCTGCTCAGGGTGTTGGAGGCCACGTACTTGGGCCGCCCGTTGAGCTTCGGGGCGAACGGGTCGTCCGGGTCGGTGGCCTTCGGCCAGTGCAGGGAAAATTCCTCGTAGGTGCGACGGCCGAACAGGAACCCGTCCACGTCGCTGAGCCAATTCGCGGCCACCTCGAGGAACTCCTCGTCCATGTGCGGCACGAACCAGCCGCCCTGGGTGAACCCACCGCTGGTGTCCTCGTCCGGGGATCCAGGGCCCTGCGACACGCCGTCCAGCGTCACGAACTCGGTCAGAATCAACCTCACCGCGAATGTCCTCTCTCTGCCGCGAGGCGCACGCCGCCCCTCCCCGGCTCTGACCCGGAGCGACGCGGAAAGTCATCGGCCCGCTCCACGGTTCCAGATCAGGCCGGCATCCGTGCCGCCATCCCGAAGAGCACGATCACCACGAAGGCGATCCAGAGCACAATGAGCGCGGTGAAGATCGAGCCGACCACTATCCCGGCGGTGGCCAGACCCTCGCCTTGTTCGTGGCTGCGTCGGATCTGCCTCTTCGCGATGATGCCGAGCACTATGCCGGCGGGCGCGAAGACGAACGCGAGCGTCAGGGCAAGGACGGCCATGGTGTTGGTCGGCTGTACCGGGGCCACCGGCGGGTAGGGGCCGCCGAACTGTGGCTGGCCCGGCCAGGGATGAGGCGGGAGGGCGGGCACCGGGGCGGCACCGTAGGGCGCCTGGCCGCCCTGATACGGCGGCCGGTGATTCCCGGGCTCCGGCGGCGGGTGGTTCCCGTGTTCAACGGACATGATTCCCCCAGGATTTGCCGGGGGAGACCCGGTGTCTCCGCCCGGCGTTGCGCGGACCGTAGAGGACGCCCATTGCGGCACGCTTACACATCGGCCGCTTGATCAGCCGCGATCCGCCGACAGCACGAGGGGTACCAGCCGGTGCACGATCTCCCGCACCGCACCGGTGCCGGCGACCACAAGGTCAGGCCGGCGCGGCTCCTCGTAGACCTGCCCGACGCCGGTCATGTCGGGCAGCGCGCCTGCGTTGGCCCGGGCGTACAGCCCCTTCGGATCCCGCCGTGCGCACTCGGCGAGCGGCGTGTCCACCCAGACCTCCACGAAGTCACCCACGTCGAACAGCCCGCGTGCCAGCGCGCGGTCGTCCTGGAACGGTGACACCAGGGCCACGATCACCACCAGGCCGGCGTCGAACATCAGGCGCGCCACCTCGGCCACCCGGCGCACGTTCTCCGCCCGATCACCCGGGCTGAAGCCGAGGTCCTTGTTCAGCCCGCCTCGGACGTTGTCCCCGTCCAGCACGTAGGAGTGCAGCCCGAGGTGGTGCAGGTGCTCATCCAATGCATCGGCGATGGTGGATTTCCCGGCGCCGGGCAGCCCGGTCAGCCAGACCACTCGCGCCACCTGCCCCTTCAGTCGACTGCGCGCGGCTCGATCCACCGCGAAGGTCTGTTGGTTGACCGGGTCACCGGCTCCGGTGGATTCCACGGCGCGCCTTCACCGCCAGGTAACGCCGGCGAAGTTGCCTGAGCGAGGCGTGGCGTTGGCTGATTCGGACCGCCCCCCGGCGCCAGGCCGGCTGGCGCGGTGGAGTGTGGTCACGAGCCCAGTGCAACAGGCCGGCCAGGGCATGCACGGCCGCGTCGGCGAGCTCACCATCGGTGGTGTCGTCGGGGTGGCGGGAGTGCTGCTCGACCGGGGCGGGGATCAGCTCGTCGAGGTCCCCGATGATCCGCCAATTGCGTGCGCTCAGCGCGTCCACCATCCGCCGCGCTCGTTGCCCGACCCACTCGTGGTCGGCGAGCGGCAGAGCCAACGGGACGGATGGGTGCGCACCCATTACCGACAGGGCCAAGAAATCTTTCACCAGTACGTCGTAGGCGGGCCAATCCAGGCTATCCCCCAATGCAAGGTTAAGCCTGCGCAACAGGTTTGTTTCGGCAATGCCCATCGAACGATTCGGTTCGCACCCGAGGTCGATCTCACCGCCGATGCTGTTGATACCGATTGCTTGGCTGAATCGGGACCACAGTTCGTCCGGTGCGGCCCCGGCCGGTGGCACTGTGACGAGATGAACACACTCCGGAGGAAGCGTTGCCGCCCAGGTATCCAGCACCCGGGGGATGTCTTGCATTTGCCAGAAGAGATTTGCCAGATAGTGCGTGGCCGGCCCTGGGGCGGACAGCTCGCGAGTGAATTCGCCGAAGCTGAGTACCTGCCGGTTCTTGATGTCCTCCTGCCAGACCGCGGGGACCTGCCGGGCCAGGTCACGCGCGGTGCACACCAGGTGCACCTCGGCCCACCCGAGGTGCGCCAGCGCGTCCCGGGCTACCTGGACATCGAGCATGCTGAACAGTTCGTGGGAGATCACCACGTCCCCACGCCACCCGCGGGCCTGGGCGACCAGCCGCTCCCAGGCCCCCGGCACGGCCGGATTCAGGTGCTCCTGGAAGTACGCCTGTCGCAAATCCATGGCAGCATGGAACTGCGCGTCCTTGCTTAATCCGGGATACAGCACACCAGCCTGGCGCAGCGCGTCCCTATTGCGCCACAACACATTCTGTAGATAGGTGGTGCCGGTCTTCGGTGCGCCTATGTGCAGGAACACCCGGGGTTGCCGCACGGTTACCTCCGCCGGCACGAGCACATTCCGGTAAGGGGCGGGCAACATCGGTGCATCGGGGGAGCTCCCTCCAGTAGCCAGACACCGCCAGTAAGGCTCTCAGGGTGGATCGGGAGGCACGCTACCAAACGACGCGGAGCGGCGCTGAGCCTACGACCATCGTCACCGGACCGAGCGTCGTGGTAGGTGCGGCGCGCGCGGTTGGCGAGCAAAGAAGATATTGCGCGGACCAGTAGATCAGCCGTCTTGGTCACGGTTATCCGGCGCCTGTGCGTTCCGTATGAAACGCATATCTGTGTTGCCGCTTATCCTCGGCGGAGCCTAAGCCGGGATGTTGAACGCAGCGGCGTAGCGGAACGTGCCGGTTGGCGCCCGCCCGCGAAGCCGCCTGGCCTGGAAGTACCCACCCCACGTCGGATCCGGGCTGAGCACGCCCAACTCGCCCGCCGCCTGAAAGCCGAACCGGCGGTAGTAGGCCGGCTCGCCGAGCAGGCCGAACAGCGTCTCGTCCAACG
>DATHIT010000214.1:0-3966 GCA_035489915.1 Pseudonocardia sp.
GATCCGCACCCCGTGCTCGGCCCAGTGCAGGCAGACCCGCAGCACCTCGGCGTAGATCCCGGTGGGGTCGTTGTCGAAGTTGACCGGGTAGATGTCCTGGTACTTCTTCGGCGGGTTCTCCGCGTAGGCGATCGACCCGTCTGGCCGGGTGGTGAACCACTCCGGGTGGGTGCTCGCCCACGGGTGGTCCGGCGCGGCCTGCAGCGCGAGGTCCAGCGCCACCTCCATGCCCAGCTCGCGGGTCCTGGCCACGAACGCGTCGAAGTCCTCCAGGGTGCCCAGCTCGGAGTGGATGGCGTCGTGCCCGCCGTCCTTGGAGCCGATCGCCCATGGCGAGCCGACGTCGCCGGGCCGGGCGTCCGGGTTACCGCCCGGCAGGGCGGCGCTGTTCGGGCCCTTGCGGTTGACCTCGCCGATCGGGTGGATCGGCGGCAGGTAGACCACGTCGAAACCCATCGCGGCGATCCGGTCGAGTTCCTTGGACGCCGTCACGAACGAGCCGTGCACCGCCCGGCCGGTCTCGTCGCGGCCGCCGGTGGAGCGGGGGAACAGCTCGTACCAGGAGCTGTACAGGGCACGGCGGCGGTCCACCCAGACCTGGTGGGTACGCCCCCTGGTGAGCAACTCGCGGACCGGGCGCTCGGTGAGGATCGTGCCGACCGGCTCGGACAGCGCGGGGGCCAGCCGCTCGGGCAGCGGCAGCGTGGTGTCCCGCAACGCGGCCGCGGCGCCGAACAGCAGGTCCCGGTTGGACCGCTCACCCGGCCGGCGACCCACCCGCTCGATCAGCCGCGCGCCGATCTCCAGGTCGTTCACCAGCTCGAGCGCGTCCTGCCCGGCGTCCACCTTGGCGTGGATCGTGTGCAGCCAGGTACTCCACGGGTCGCTCCAGGCGTCCACCCGGAACGTCCACAGGCCGTCCGAGTCCGGGACCACCCTGGCCAGCCAGCGGTCACTGTCCACCCCGACGGGCACCATCCGGACGTGCTGACCCGCGCCGGGGGCGCCCAGCTTCTTCCACACCACGTTGGCGGCGACCGCGTCGTGGCCCTCCCGCCAGACAGTGGCCTGAATCGGGATGCTCTCGCCCACGGCGGCCTTGCTCGGATACCGGCCGCCGCCTACCGAGGGAGTGACATCGTCGATTCCGAGCCGTCCAGTCACGGCGCCCCACATCCCAGCTTGATTCGATTCAGCACGCTCGCCCAGCCGCTCTAGACGGTACCCACCGAGGTGGGCCCACGAAACGACATCCGGGGCGTGTATGCGCAATCCGCGGTGGCCTATGCTCGGTGGTTGATCATCTTGTCGGGCCGGATGCGGTGGCCCGGCCGACGGATTTTCCGCGCGATGCTTGGTTTTGCGCCGCTGTAACGATCCCTCAATCGATTCACGTACGCTGCGCCTCGTGAGAGCACTACGCCGGTTCACCGTCCGTGCCCAGCTGCCGGAGTCGCTTGCGCCGCTGCAGGAGCTGGCCGCGAACCTCCGCTGGAGTTGGCACCCGCCGACCCAGGACCTGTTCGCCGCCATTGACCCAGTCGCCTGGGAGCGGGTGGCCGGCGACCCGGTCCGGCTGCTCGGCGAGGTATCCACCCAACGCCTCAACGAGCTGGCCCGCGACGACGCATTAGTGGACCGGGTGCGCGCGGAGGCCGCCGACCTGCGCTCGTACCTGAACGAGCCGCGCTGGTACCAGCGCCAGCAGGCCGACAACGCCGACCTGCCCGCCGCGATCGGGTACTTCTCCATGGAGTTCGGCGTGAGCGAGGTGCTGCCGAACTACTCCGGCGGCCTGGGCGTGCTGGCCGGCGACCACCTCAAGGCGGCCTCCGACCTGGGCGTGCCGCTGATCGGGGTCGGGTTGCTCTACCGGTCCGGCTACTTCCGCCAGTCGCTGTCCCTGGACGGTTGGCAGCAGGAGCACTATCCGGCGCTGGACCCACAGGGCCTGCCGCTGCGCCTGCTCACCTCGGCGGACGGCGAGCCGGTGCTGGTCACCGTGGGCATGCCGGCCGGTCGCACGCTGCACGTCAGGGTCTGGCAGGCGGTGGTCGGCCGGGTGCCGCTGCTGATGCTGGACTCCGACATCGAGGAGAACGAGCCGGACCTGCGGGGCATCACCGACCGGCTCTACGGCGGCGACCAGGACCACCGGATCCGCCAGGAGATCCTGGTCGGCATCGGCGGCGTGCGCGCGGTCCGGGCCTACTGCGAGGTCACCGGCCACCCCACCCCGGCGGTGTTCCACACCAACGAGGGGCACGCCGGGTACCTGGGTCTGGAGCGCATCCGGGAACTGATGGCCGGGCCCGGGCTGGACTTCGACGAGGCGGTCGCGGCGGTGCGGGCCGGCACGGTGTTCACCACGCACACCCCGGTCCCGGCCGGCATCGACCGGTTCCCGCTGGACCTGGTGCGCTACTACTTCACCGACTCGCTGCTGCCCGACGTGCCGCTGGAGCGGGTGCTGGCGCTGGGCGCCGAGGACAACCCCGGCATGTTCAACATGGCGCACATGGGGCTGCGGTTGGCCCAGCGGGCCAACGGCGTATCCAAGCTGCACGGCCAGGTGTCCCGGGAGATGTTCGGCGGGCTGTGGGGCGGGTTCGACACCGACGAGGTGCCGATCGGCTCGGTCACCAACGGCGTGCACGGGCACACCTGGGCGGCCCGCGAGGTGGCCGCGCTGCTCGGCGAGCCCGGCCTGGAGGGGGCGACCGCCGCGGAGGCGCTGCGCAACGTCGCCGAGGTGTCCGACCGGGAGCTCTGGGCGCTGCGCGGGGACCTGCGTGCCCGGCTGGTGGAGGAGGTCCGCCGGCGGGTCCGGGCGGCCTGGCTGGAGCGCGGCGCGTCCGCCCCGGAGCTGGGCTGGACCGACTCGGTGTTCGACCCCGAGGTGCTCACCATCGGCTTCGCCCGCCGGGTGCCCACCTACAAGCGGCTCACCCTGATGCTGCGCGACCCGGCGAGGCTGCGCGCCCTGCTGCTCGACGCGGATCGGCCGGTGCAGCTGGTGGTGGCCGGCAAGTCGCACCCCGCCGACGACGGCGGCAAGGCGCTGATCCAGCAGATCGTGCGCTACTCCGACGACCCGGCGGTACGCCACCGCATCGTGTTCCTGCCCGACTACGACATGTCCATGGCCCGCTACCTGTACTGGGGCTGCGACGTCTGGCTGAACAACCCGCTGCGCCCGCTGGAGGCGTGCGGCACGTCCGGGATGAAGTCCGCGCTGAACGGCGGGCTGAACCTCTCGGTGCGGGACGGCTGGTGGGACGAGCTCTACGACGGCAAGAACGGCTGGGCGATCCCCACCGCCGACGGGGTCACCGACCCCTCCCGCCGGGACGACCTGGAGGCCGCCGCGCTCTACGAGCTGCTGTCCAACCAGGTGGCGCCGGCGTTCTACCAGCGCGCCGCGAACGGAGTGCCGCCCCGGTGGGTGGAACTGGTCCGGCACACCCTGGCGAACCTTCGCCCACAGGTACAGGCCACCCGGATGGTCAGCGAGTACGTCAAGGACTGGTACCTGCCGGCGGCCCGCGCGGCGGCCGAGGTGGGCGAGGCGGACTTCGCCGGCGCCCGCCGGCTGGCCGAGTACCGGCAGCGGCTGAACAGTTCCTGGCCCCGGGTCCGGGTCAGCGGGGTGGACGCTTCCGGGGTGCCGGACAGCCCGGTGGTGGGCGCGCCGATGACGGTGCGCGCGACGGTCGAGCTGGCCGGGCTCAAGCCGGACGACGTGGCGGTACAGGCCGTGGTCGGGCGGGTGGACGAGACCGACGAGCTGGCCGAGCCGGTGATCGTGGCGATGGCGCACGTGGGCGGGGCGGAACACGACGGCGACCGGTTCGAGGCCGTGGTGCCGCTGCCGCACGCCGGGCTGCTCGGCTACACCGTGCGGGTGCTGCCCAAGCACGAGCTGCTCAGCTCCTCCGCCGAGCTCGGCAAGATCGTCCTCGCCGG
>DATHIT010000215.1:0-4671 GCA_035489915.1 Pseudonocardia sp.
CGGCCCGGTGAGCGACAACGCGCAGGGCATCGCGGAGATGTCCGGCGACGTGACCGGCGAGGGCGTGGTCATCCTCACCGAGCTGGACGCGGTGGGCAACACCACCAAGGCCATCACCAAGGGCATCGCGATCGCCACCGCGGTGCTGGCCGCGACCGCGCTGTTCGGCTCCTACCGCGACGCCATCACCAACACCCTGGCCTCGGCAGGGCAGGCCGCGGCGGACCTGCCGCGCTCCTTCCTCTACCAGGTGTTCAGCCCGAACGTGCTGGTCGGCGTGATCATCGGCGCGGCCGTGGTGTTCATGTTCTCCGGGCTGGCGATCAACGCGGTGACCCGTGCCGCCGGTGCCATCGTGTTCGAGGTGCGCCGGCAGTTCCGGGAAAACCCCGGGATCATGGAGGGCACCGTCCGGCCGGAGTACGGCCGGGTGGTCGACATCTGCACCAGGGACTCGCTGCGCGAGCTGGCCACCCCCGGGTTGCTGGCGATCTTCGCGCCGATCGCGGTGGGCTTCGGTCTGGGCGTCGGTCCGCTGGCCGGTTACCTGGCCGGCGCCATCGCCACGGGCACCCTGATGGCCATCTTCCTGGCCAACTCCGGTGGTGCCTGGGACAACGGCAAGAAGCTGATCGAGGACGGGGTGCACGGCGGTAAGGGTTCCGCCGCGCACGAGGCGACGATCATCGGCGACACCGTCGGTGACCCGTTCAAGGACACCGCCGGCCCGGCGATCAACCCGCTGATCAAGGTGATGAACCTGGTCTCCGTGCTGATCGCTCCGGCTGTGGTGGCGCTGTCGGTCGGTGCCACCGAGTCGACGCCGCTGCGACTGGTCATCGCGCTGATCGCGGTGGCGATCATCGTGACCGCCGTGGTCGTGTCCAAGCGGCGCTCCACGTCGATCGCGGGCGCGCCGGCCGAAGAGCCGGTCCGCTGACGGCGGTCTGACATCTGGGCTGTTCAACGCCGTTCCGCGCCGCCTGGTCCCGAGTCGGGGTCAGGCGGCGCGGTACGTTCCCAGCCGGTTCGCGGCGCCGAGGACCCGCATTGCCTCCAGTGGCCGTCGCGTCCCGGGGAGGAGGGTCGGATGCTTCGTCGAGTGAACAGGCCAGTCAGCACCGCGCCAGGGGTCGGTATGGCCGTTGTGACGGCGGTGCTGGCGCTGGTGGTGAGCCTGGCCGGGTGTGCCACGGCGGGAACAGGCAACGGCCAGCTGCCGGCGGCCGACGATCCGGTCGCCTGGGCCGGCCGGTTGTGCGCCTCGCTGCAGCCGCTCGGCTCGCTCAGGGGGCAGCTCCCCGCGCTCGACCCCAATAACCCCTCGGTCGGCCGGGCCACCCTGAGCACGTACTTCACCAGCGCCGAGCAGGCCGCGGACCAGGCACTGACCGGGTTGGCCGAGGCTGGGCCGTCGCCGATCGCGGGTGGCGACGACACGGTGACGGCGCTGCGCGGCGCACTGCACAGGCTCCGGGACGCCTACCACGAGGCCAAGATCAAGATCGATGCCATCGATCCGAAGGACCCGGTAGGCCTGGGCACCCAGCTGCCCGGGATCTTCAGCTCGCTCACGGCGGCGGGCAACGACGCGGCCCTGAACGCTCTGGGCGCCAACGCGGCGCTCAACGACGCGGTCAAGAAGGCCCCCAGCTGTGCCCTGACATCGCGGTCGGCAGGTGCGGGCGGTTAGGGCAGTCCCGTGCTCGCGCCGGGCGGATGTGTGCCACGCCACACTTCTGAGTGTGACGTCGAGCGCATTCCGACCGGCCCAACGGCCCCGGCTGGCTCGGCCAATCGGTTGTTCTTGAGTGCCCAACCGGTTGAACTTCTGACCTCCCGCCCCGGACGGCGGCCCATCTCGCCCGTGGATCTTTGCCCGGGCTCGGCAACATCGCTGGCGAGGTCGCCCGGGCAGCTGGCTCAGCTACCTCCGGGGCCGGCTCCCCAGCGCCGCGTGCCAGCCTCTCGACGGATCGTCGGAAGGTGCCCGCGTCCCCCGGCGGGTGGGTGTCCTGAGTGGTAGTTGGCCCGGATGGGCGCTGCGCGGCCGAAGTCGGCGCGTCGACCCAAGCCGGATCGAACGGCTGTTCTACCGTAGCTCGTTGTGGCGCAGCTGTCCTTTTTCTCCGCCGAGGCCCGGGAGGTCCGGCTGGACGACCTGGCCGGGCTGCTCTGCGGGCCGGCCCAGGTGGTCCGGTTCGGGGCCAGCGACACCGCCCGGCTGAGCATCGTGCTGACCGACCTGACCCGGGTGCCCGCGCTGACCGCCGAGGCGGCTTCCCGGGGGGTGGCCACCGAACTGGCCAGCAGCGAGTCCGGATCCCCTGTGCTGCGCACCGCGTTCCGCCGCGATCTGGTCGAACTGGCAGCTCAGTGGTGCCGAGGGGCGGTCAAGGCGGTGCCAGAGGATTTCGCCATGGACGGGGCGTTACTGCGGATGTGGGTGCTTGCCTCGGGTGTTCCGGACCGCCGCTCCGGCTACCTGCTGGGGCTGGATCCGCACGCTCCGCAGACGCACGTACCGCTGGCCGACGCGGTGACCAGGATGGGCCTGCCGGTGCTCCGGCTGGGGCCGCGTGGGGCCGGCCCGGCGCTGCGCATAGCGGGGGCTCGCCGGTTGCGACGGTTGGCCGAACTGGTCGGGCCGCCGCCGGACTGTGCGCTGGCCCCGGGGTGGCCCGGTGAGCCGTGCGGCGGCCCGCTCGAGGGCGGGTGAACCACGCCTGGCCGGACGCCGCGGAGCCGGCTGGATGGACGACGGCGGGGCGGGTGCCGGAGCGGTCCGGCGGGGGTTGGCGAGCCACCGCCGGGGTAGTCCCGTGACCCGCCCGGCCGATGCGGGGCGGCGGGCCGACAAGGACGCGGTCGCGGGGCGCCGGGACTTCGACGGCGTGGGGGAGCCAAGGGTGCACACTCAGCGGCCGGAGCCACCCGCCGCGGTGTGACTGGACGGGTGTGTGCGTTTTGGTGGGGCCATTGGTGTGGGTTGACGGGCTGGTTACGCTGCCGCTCTGCTCCACGGCACCTGTGGATGGGCCTGTGCGGCGACCGGTCGGGATGTGCGAGTCTGGCGGGTGCGGCATGTCGGGGGGTAGCTGGTGGCGCGTAAGTGAGCGCCGGGAGGAAGGGAACGGACGCGGAAGTGGTAGCGGGAAGGACTAGTGGGGGCTCGTCCAAGAAGAAGAGCGGCGCCGCATCTAGCGGTGCCGCCGGCAATGGTGCGCGCAAGGTCGCGGGCCAGGGCAACGGCGCGGCCACTCGACGGCTGGTCATCGTGGAGTCACCGGCGAAGGCGCGCAAGATCGCCTCGTACCTGGGCTCCAACTATGTGGTCGAGTCCTCACGGGGCCACATACGGGATCTGCCGCGCGGTGCCGCGGACGTGCCTGCCAAGTACAAGGGCGAGTCCTGGGCCCGTCTCGGGGTCAACGTGGACAACGCCTTCGAGCCGCTCTACGTGATCACCCCGGAGAAGCGCTCCACCGTCACCGAGCTCAAGGACGCCCTCAAGAACGTCGACGAGCTGCTCCTCGCGACGGACGGCGACCGCGAGGGCGAGGCCATCGCGTGGCACCTGCTGGAGACGCTGAAGCCGAAGGTGCCGGTCAGCCGCATGGTGTTCCACGAGATCACCGAGCCGGCCATCCTGGCCGCCGCCGCCAACCCCCGCGAGCTTGACCACGACCTGGTGGACGCCCAGGAGACCCGGCGCATTCTGGACCGGCTCTACGGCTACGAGGTGTCCCCGGTGCTGTGGAAGAAGGTCATGCCGAAGCTCTCGGCCGGCCGGGTTCAGTCGGTGGCCACCCGCATCATCGTCCAGCGCGAGCGCGAGCGGATGGCGTTCGTCTCCGCCGGCTACTGGGACATCGCGGGCAGCTTCGCCACCGACGGCAAGACGAGCGGCACCGACGCCGGCGAGCCGAGGACCTTCGGCGCCCGGCTGGTCTCGGTGGACGGCAACAAGGTGGCCACCGGACGCGACTTCGGGCCCGACGGGCAGCTGAAGGGGTCCGCTGTGGCCCTGGACGAGGCCAGCGCCCGCCGGCTCGCCGAGTCCCTCGAGGGCCGCGACTTCACCGTCGCCAGCGTGGAGTCCAAGCCCTACACCCGCCGCCCCTACGCGCCGTTCATGACCTCGACGCTGCAGCAGGAGGCCGGCCGCAAGCTGCGGTTCTCCTCCGAGCGCACCATGCGCTCCGCCCAGCGGCTGTACGAGAACGGCTACATCACCTACATGCGTACCGACTCGACCACGCTGTCCGACACCGCGATCAGCGCGGCGCGCGCCCAGGCCCGGGAGCTCTACGGGGACGCGTACGTGGCCGACAAGCCCCGCCAGTACACCCGCAAGGTGAAGAACGCGCAGGAGGCACACGAGGCGATCCGGCCGGCCGGGGAGTCCTTCCGCACGCCGGGGCAGATCGCCCGCGAGGTGGACGGTGACGACTTCCGGCTCTACGAGCTGATCTGGCAGCGCACGGTCGCCTCGCAGATGGCCGACGCCCGGGGAACCACGGTGTCGGTGCGGGTCACCGGAACCGCCGCCACCGGCGAGGAAGTCACCTTCGCCGCGTCCGGGCGCACCATCACCTTCGCCGGGTTCCTGAAGGCCTACGTGGAGACGGTGGACGAGCAGGCTGGCGGCGAGGCGGACGACGCCGAGCG
>DATHIT010000216.1:0-3482 GCA_035489915.1 Pseudonocardia sp.
TCGATGGAACGCCGGACGATCGAGCGGATGTGGCTGTGGCGCAAGGTCTGATCGGCGGAAGGCTCGCCGACCACGGCCATCCGGTTGAACTCACCCCAGTAGCCGTTGATGACCACGCCGGAGTCGACGAACAACACCTCGCCGGGGTTGAGCAGGAAGTCGGGCAGCGGGCCGAGCATGCGCGCGGTGTGACCCAGCGCCTGGGACTTGGCTTCCGACACGATCAGCGTCTGCGCGTATGGCGGCCGGTAGGCGCCCGCGGCGACAAGGGCCAGGCTCACCTCGCGGGCGACGTCCAGCTCCGAGTCGCCGGCCTTCAGTGCCCCGAACGCGTTCGCGAGACCCTCGCCGTTGATCCGGTCGCACTCGGCGATGTAGGCGATCTCGGGTGCGCTCTTGTTCATGCGCAGCTCCCACAGCAGGGTGCTGGCATCGACGAACTCGGCGTTCGGGGTGGCCGCCTCCAGTGCCCGCCACTCGGTGTACGGCATCAGGATCCGTTGGTCGACACCGAATTCGGCGCCGATCCGGCCGCGGTCCAGGCCCCGCTCGGCCATCGCCTGCGCGAGAGCGACACCGCTGAACGGCGGCCCGTAGGACTCGATGTCCTTCACCCAGGACTGCAGTCCGGCGTTGACCTTGTTGATGCCGTACACCCACAGGAACGGCTCGCCGATCCGGGGCAGAACCATCACGTGCGGGCGCGAGTAGTTGAGCTGGAAATCCCGCGGCAGGTTGCCGCTGAGGTAGAAGTAGTTGCTTCCGGCGCTGAAGTCGCCGGTGACGATCAGCGCGTCGAGGTTGTCGCGGTCGAGCAGTGCGCGGGCCCGATCGGCCCGTGCCACCAGCTCGTCGTACTCGAAGATGGGCTTCATGACGTTGTCTCCCTTTGGTTTAGACGTGTTGGTTTAGACGTGGCCGAACTTGGCGAGCGCGTTGGCCAGCGTTAGCCCATCCGCCAGCTCGCGACGGATCTGGACCTCGGTGCCGCCCAGTTCCTCGGCGCGCACCAGTACCTGCTCGGCGACCGCGGCGGGGATCGCGATCGCGCCGTCGTCATCGGCGAGGATGAAATCGCCGGGGCGCACTTCGACGTCCGGTTTGGTGGCCCCCGGTAGCGTCACCGGGACCCCGCTATCGACCACTTTCCAGCGCCCGATCGATTGGACGGGCGTGCGGTAGCGGGCGAAGACCGGGAATCCGAGCTGTCCGATCCAGGCCACGTCGCGGACTCCGCCGTCGACCAGTGCGCCTGCGCAGCCACGCTCCTTCATTCCGATGGCGATCAGCTCACCGAAGAAGCAGACTCCCTCGCCCGCACCGGCCCACACCGACACCGAGCCCGGATACAGCTCGGCGCAGGCTGTCATCTTGTCGGGGTCGCGGTCGTCGAGCGGATACGGCCGCATCTCTCCGAGGATCGGGTGCGCCCAGCCGGCGAGCTTGCCCGCATTGCCCGGGTACGGCGTGAATGACGAGGCCAGCCCCTGGTCGGACAGGCCCAGCTCGTCGAGCACGTCGGCGACGTTGGAGGTGTCGACGCCGAGGTAGCGCTGCCGGATCTGCTCGGCGGCGACGGGATCGAAACGTGTTGTCGTATCGTGATTTCTCAGCTGCTCTGTCATATCTCTCTTCTCGACGGGTTTTCTCATAGCGACGGGACGAGTCCGCCGTCCACGCGCAGCGTGGTGCCGGTGATGTACGACGCGGCGGCGCTCGCGAGGAACGCGACAGCGGCGCCGTACTCCTCGGGCGTTCCGTAGCGGCGCAAGGGAATACCGCTGGCACTGGCGGCGGCTACCTGTTCGGGTGTGCTGTCTTCCCGCTGCGCCTTGGCCGCATCGAGGCGGGCGACCCTGGTGGTGGCGATCCTGCCGGGCACGACGACGTTGACCGTCACGCCGTAGGCGCCGACCTCGGCTGCCAAAGTCTTCGACCAGCCGTGCAGCGACGCGCGCAGCGTGTTGGAGATGGCGAGGTTCGGTATCGGAGTGAGCACGCCCGACGAGGTGCTGGTGATGATCCGGCCCCAGCCACGCGAGCGCATCGCGGGCAGCACCAGGTCGGTGAGGTGGATAACACCAAGCACCATCGACCGGAAGTGCCCCTCCCAGGTCGCCGGTTCCACCCCTGCCGCGGGCGTCGGCGGGGGGCCGCCGGTGAGGTTGACCAGGATTTCCACGTCGCCGTTGCGGGCTGCGACCTCGTCAAGCACCGCACCGAACGAGGCGAGATCGCCGATGTCCAGCGCCAGTCCGAACGCGTCGCCGCCGTCGCGCCGGATCTCGTCGGCCACCACGTCCACTGACTCCCGGTGGCGGCCCGCGACCGCGACGTTGGCGCCTTCGGCGGCCAGTGCCCGCGAGATGGCTCCGCCGAGCCCGCCGCCGCCCCCGACGACGAGCGCGCTGGTGCCCTTGATGCGCAGATCCATTCAGCGGCCCCCGGCTGCGACGGCGCAGCCGTCTTTGCGGGGGTCGGATGCGCCGACCAGCCCGCCGTCATCGACCAGCACGACCTGCGCGCCGCCGCCGGAATACGGTCCGAGACTGGCGATTTCGTGGCCGCGCTGTGCCAGCTCTTCGCGCACTCGCGGGTCGAAGGCGTCTTCGACGGCGATCCGTCGTCCCGTCAGATACCGGGCGCGCGGAGCGTCGATCGCGGCCTGTGGGCCCATACCGTCGTCGACGATCCGCCGGATGATCTGCATCTGTCCCTGCGGCTGCATGAAGCCGCCGACCACCCCGAGGCAGCCAAGCAGACGGTCGCCCCGGCCCAGCATCGCCGGGATGATCGTGTGATACGGCCGCTTACCGCCTGCGACGCGGTTGGGGTGACCGGGCTCCAGCGAGAAGTTCGAACCCCGGTTCTGCAGCAGCATGCCCGTTCCCGGCACCGCGATACCCGACCCGAAACCCTCGTAGAGGCTTTGGATCAGCGAGCATCCGGTGCCCTCGCCATCCACGACCGCGACGTAGACGGTGTCGCTGCCGGTGGCGGGTGCTGCCCCTGCAGCGGCCGCCGGGTCGATCAGTGCCCGGCGCCCCGCGAGGGCCTCCTCGGACAGCAGCCGGTCGACCGGCACCGCCGCCATGTCGGGATCGGCGACGTGGGCGGCGGCGTCGGCGAAGGCCAGTTTCAGCGCCTCGATCGCGGCGTGCTCGCGGTCGGCCGGCTCGGCGGCGGGGAATCCTTCGAAGATCCCGAGCGCCTCCAGCACCACGATGCCCTGGCCGGGCGGCGGCATCTCGAACACGTCGACGCCTCGGTACCCGCGCCGGATCGGCTCGACCCATGTCGCGCCCTGCCATCCGGCGAGGTCGTCGGCGCGCAGCGGGCCGCCGGCCGCCGCGACGGCCGCGCCGATCCGATCGGCCAGCTCACCCTGGTAGAAGCCGCCTGCCCCGCGGGCGGCGATCGTCCGCAGCACCGCGCCAAGCTGGGGGTTGGCCATCTTGTCGCCGGCCTGCGGTGGCTGCCCG
>DATHIT010000217.1:0-6379 GCA_035489915.1 Pseudonocardia sp.
GCCGTTCCTGGCCGCCAAACAACGGCGTCTCCCGGACGGGGACTGGCTGGAGCGGGACGCCCTGTTCAGCTGCCCGGACCCGGAGGAGCGGCTGATCATGCGGGTGCAGCGGACCGGGCGGTGCCGGCTGAACACCGAGGACCTGACGTGAGCCGGGTGCGGATCGGTCTCGGCCTGCAGGGCAACAAGCGGCCCGGGGAGTACGCCGCGCTGGCCAGGTTGGCCGAGGGGTACGGGTTCGACGTGCTCAGCGTGTTCGGCGACTTCATGTTCCAGCCGCCGATCGCGCCGCTGCTGGAGATGGCGGCGGCGACCCGGCGGGTCCGGCTGGGCGCGGCCTGCTGGAACCCGTACTCGGTGCACCCGTACGAGATCGCCGGCCAGGTGGCCTGCCTGGACCTGGCCTCGGGCGGACGGGCGTACCTGGGGCTGGCCCCGGGATCCTGGTTCGACGCGGTCGGCATCCAACGGCGTCGGCCGGCGCGCGCGGTGGGCGAGGCGGCCGCACTGATCGCCGCGCTGATCGCCGGCGACGACCGGGAGCTGGCCGGCGAGGTGTTCGGCATGGCCGCCGGCACCCGGTTGCACTACCCGACGCAGCGGCCCAGGGTGCCGCTGCTGATCGGCGGGTGGGGGCCCAGGATGGCGGCACTCGCCGGGCGGGTGGCCGACGAGTTGAAGATCGGCGGCACGGCGAACCCGGAGATGGTCGACGTGCTGCGCGCCCGAATCGCCGCCGGTGCCGCCGAGGTCGGCCGCGACCCCGCCGAGGTGGGCATCGTGGTCGGCGCGGTGACCGTGGTGGACGAGGACGAGAAGTCCGCGCGCGCCCGGGCCCGCACCGAAGTGGCCCTGTACCTGGGCGTGGTCGCCGAGCTGGACCCGACCGTGTATGTCCCGGCCGACCTGCTCGCCGAGGTGCGCCGCCGGGTGGCCGCCGGGGATCAGGCCGGCGCGGGCGACCTGATCCCGGACGAGCTACTGGACCTGTTCGTCTTCTCCGGCACTCCCGAGCAGGTCGCCGGCCAGGCCCAGCGACTGATCGACGCCGGCGCGGCCAGGGTGGAGTTCGGCACCCCGCACGGGCTCACCGACGCCGGCGGAGTGGAGCTGCTCGGCGCCCGGGTCCTGCCCCTGTTGGACCGCGGCTGAGCCCTTCCCTTTTCTAACCTGCAGTAGAACTATGGCGGGATGCACGTGGGCATGGCCGTGTTCTTCCAGGGTTTGGACCTACCTCAGCGCGACGGGGAGATCGTCCGTGAGCAGCTGCGGCTGGCCGACCAGGCGGAACCCCGGGGCTTCGGTTCGGTGTGGACCGCCGAGCACCATTTCACCCGCTACCACATGATGCCCAACCCGGCGCAGTTTCTGACCTGGATGGCCGCCCGCACCACGACCGCCCTGCTGGGCACCATGGTGGTGGTGCTGCCCTGGCACGATCCGGTGCGGGTGGCCGAGGAGATCGCCTGGCTGGACACCGTCTCGAACGGCCGAGTCGTCCTCGGTCTGGGCCGAGGGTTGGGGGCGATCGAGTTCGACAACTTTCGCCTGGAGATGGGGGAGTCCCGACAGCGGTTCACCGAGTACGCGGCGGCGATCTCGGACAGCCTGGAGACCGGGGTGATCTCCGCCGACGGTGTGCTGTACCGGCAGCCGCCGGCCCAGCTGCACCCGCCGGCGGCGGCCAGTTTCCGGGGCCGCACCTACGCCTCGGCGGTGTCCCCGGAATCGGCCAAGATCATGGCGAGGCTGGGCTACGGGCTGATGCTGATCGCGCAGAAACCCTGGCACACCACCATCGAGGAGACCGCCGCCTACCGGGAGCTGTTCCTGGACGTCAACGGCGTGGCGCCGCCCCGGCCGATCCTGGTCAACTTCACCACGGTGGACACCGACCCCGGGCGGGCCGGTGAGCTGCACGAGCGGTACACCGTGACCTACGCCCGCTCCACCGTCGAGCACTACGAGTTCACCAACCCCCGGCTGGAACACGTCCCGGGCTACGAGTACTACGCCGGGCTGCGCCGCAACATCGAGAAGCACGGGGTGGCCGGGTTCAACCGGTTCCTGGCCGACCTACAGATGGGCGGCACCCCGGATGAGCTCGTCGAGGAGACCGTGGAGCGGGTTCGCGCCCTGGATGCCGGCGGCGTGGTGAACGCGTTCAACTTCGGCGGCATGCCGGCCGAGGTGGCCCAACGCAACCTGGACACCTACACCGAGCACGTGCTGCCCCGGTTGCTCGCCACCGATACGTTCCGAAGCATCCGGGCCGGGCAAGGGTGAGCGTGGCCGGCCGCCGCCCCCGTCGCGGCGGCCGGCCGTGAACCGCGTTTACAGCGGCTGGCCGTCCACCTCGGTGGTCAGCTGCTCGTGCAGGAAGCTGCGGTACCCGGCGATCTGGGCCGACTCGGGCAGCGGCTCCTGGTACCCCCACACCGCGTCGGTCAGCTCGACGCCGTCCAGGTTCACCGTCCAGTAGCTGGCCCACCCCTTGTACGGGCACACCGTGCGGGTGACCGTGGCGGCGAGCAGCTCGGTGCTGATGTCCTCGGCCGGCAGGTAGTAGCGGTTGGGCAGCCCGGTCTCGGACAGCAGCAGCGCGCGGCTGGAGTCGGCGAGCACGGTCTCGCCGGCCAGTACCCGGACCCGCTGGCTGGTGGCCCGAATGTCGACCCGGTGGAACGGATCGGGCAGGTGCCCCACCGCCTCCTCGTCCTCGTCCAGCCACCGGTCCACCCGGTCCCAGTAGAGCGCGGCGTAACCGGCCAGCCATGGCGCCGAGGCGATCGGGTCGGGGTAGTTCCACACCGCGTTCTCCGCCACCCGGTCGCCCACGTGGATCGACCGGTAGGAGGCGTCGCCCTTGAACGGGCAGTGGGTGTGCAGGTCGGTGGACTTCAGCAGGTCGGCGCGCAGGTCGGCCTCGGGCACGTAGAGCTGCGGCAGCAGGCCGGTCTCGTGCACCAGCACCCCGTTGCGGGTGTCCAGCACGGTCTCGCCGGTGAACTCGGCGCGGACCCGGCGCGGGAACGGATGCATCAGCAGCCGGTGCGCCGGCCCGTCGACCCGGTAGTTGGTGAGCTGGTCGTCGGAACCCGCCAGTGGCCCGGGCAACCGGGTGAGCGTCATGGTGAACCTTCCGATTCGAGTCACGCACTGCGAACTAGCCTTGCCCCTATGAGCACCCCAGCCCCGGATGTTGTTCCCGCCACCGCGTATCAGGCCGAGATCTACCTGGGTGGACTGGCCGGGAACACCCCGTCGCTGCCGACCGACCTGACCCGACTGGAAGCGTTGGCCGGGGAGAAGCTGGACAGCGGGCCGTTCGGCTATGTGGCCGGCGGCGCGGGCACCGGGGCCACCATGCGGGCCAACCGGGCGGCGCTGGACGAGTGGCGGATCGTGCCGAGGATGCTGCGCGAGGCCACCCAGCGGCGGCTGGCCAGCACGGTGCTCGGCACCGAGCTGCCCGCACCGGTGTTGCTGGCCCCGATCGGCGTGCAGTCCATCGTGCATCCCGACGGCGAGCTGGCGGTAGCGGGGGCGGCCGCCTCGGTGGGTTTGCCGATCGTGCTGTCCACCGCCTCCTCGTACACGCTCGAGGAGGTCGCCTCGGTCGCCCCGGACGCGCCACGCTGGTACCAGCTGTACTGGCCGACCGACGACGAGGTCACCCTCAGCCTGCTCAAGCGGGCGCGCGCCGCCGGGTTCACCACCCTGGTGGTCACCCTGGACACCTGGACGCTGGGTTACCGGCCGCTGGACCTGGACCAGTCGTACCTGCCGTTCCTGCGCGGCATCGGCACCGCCATCCCGTTCTCCGACCCGGCGTTCCGGGCCGCGCTGGCCGCCGCCCCGGAGGACGACCTGATGGCCGCCGTCGGACGGTGGCTGCCCATGTTCACCGGCACCGCGCTGCGCTGGGAGCGACTGCCGCTGCTGCGGGAGAACTGGGACGGCCCGATCGTGCTGAAGGGTGTGCAGCACCCCGACGACGCCCGCCGGGCCGTGGACGCTGGGATGGACGGGATCGTGGTGTCCAACCACGGCGGCCGGCAGCTCGACGGCGCGGTGGCGGCGCTGGACACGCTGCCTGGGATCGTGGCCGAAGTGGCCGGTCGGGCCGCCGTGCTGTTCGACTCCGGCGTGCGCACCGGCGCCGACGTGTTCAAGGCGCTGGCCCTGGGCGCGGACGCGGTGCTGCTGGGCCGCCCGTACGTGTACGGGCTGGCGCTGGGCGGTCAGGACGGGGTGCGTCACGTGCTGCGCTGCCTGCTCACCGAGCTGGACATCACCCTCGGGCTGGCCGGGTACGCCGACATCGCCGAGCTCACCCCGGACGCGCTGGTCCACCGCCGCCCCTAGCCGCCCGGCGGATCGGGTCGCGCATCGTGTTACCCAACTGCACAACAGGCAGGTTCACGGTGCGATAAGCCTGCGCGCTGTGCAGCTGGGTAACCGGAGGCCGGCACCCGCCGGGGCCGGCGCACCCCCGAGCGGGCGGGCTCGCCTGGTGTTACCCAACTGCACAACAGGCAGGTTCACGGCGCGGTAAGCCTGCGCGCTGTGCAGCTGGGTAACCGGAGGCCGGCACCCGCGGCGCAGGCCGGGGCGTCGTGTCAGGCTGCTCGTTGCGCGGGCACTCCGGCTGACCAGCGCAGCATCGCGGCGCCCATGGCCATGCCGCCGCCGAAGGCGGTCAGCAGCACGGTCTGGCCGGGCCGCACGCCGACGCCGTGCACGGTCTTGTCCAAGGTGATCGGCACCGAGGCGGAGCCGGTGTTGCCGTACTCCCGCACGGTCAGCCGGACCTGCCCGGTCAGCCCCACCCGGGCGGCGAGGTCGGCCAGCATCAGCCCGTTGGCCTGGTGCGGGACGAAGTGGTCGACACCTGCCGGGGCCAGTCCGGTCGCGTCGATCAGCTCGCGCAGCATCGGCGGCACGTGCTCGGCCACGTAGTCCCGCACATCCCGGCCGAGCATCCGGAAGTAGTGCTGACCGGCCGCCAACGTGGCCGGCGAGGCGGGCATCCGGCTGCCGCCGGCCGGCACCTCGATCAGCCCGTGGTGGCCGCCGTCGGAGACCAGCCGGGTGTCCAGCACACCGTGTCCGGCCGGCGCCGGGCCCAGCACAACCGCCCCGGCGCCGTCGCCGAACAGCACGACGGTCCGCCGGTCGGTGGGGTCCAGGATCCGGCTGTATACGTCCGCCCCGATCACCAGCCCGTACCCACCCCCGCCCAGCAGCCGGGACACCGTGGCCAGCCCGAACACGAACCCGCTGCACACCGCGTTCAGGTCGAACGCCGCCGCGCGCCGCGCACCGATCAGGTCCGCCACAAGGCACGCGGTGGGCGGTTGCGGCTGGTCGGGGGTGGAGGTGGCGACCACCAGGTAGTCCAGCTCGGCCGGGTCCAGGCCGGCGGCGTCGCAGGCGGACCGGGCAGCGTGCGCGGCCAGGTCTGAAGTGGCCTCGTCGGCGGCCGCCCAGCGGCGGGTCAGGATCCCGGTTTTGGCCTCGATCCAGGTCCCGTCCACGCCGGCCGGGTAGCCCACCTCGTCGTTGCTGACCACCCGCGAGGGGAGGTAGGAGCCGGTGGCCAGGACACCGACGGGCGTTGCGCTCGGCGTGCCGCTCGCGGGTGCCATCGCGGACCTGCCTTTCCTTCGGCCCCCAGAACTACAGGAGTTTACCCACCAGTAACCTCGGTTGGCGCGTTCTGAAAGGTGGCGTTTTCGCCCCGCGCGCCGGCCGGATGGCTGGCGGGTCTTGAGCCAACCGGCCGGACCACGGCGGCCAAGCGGCGACCGGTACGCAATGGTCACCCATTCGTGGCCCTGCCGGTGCCATAGTGGTGGCCAACGAGCGGCGGGGGAGGAGGGGGCAACCGGTGGACGCACTGGTTCTGCTGGTGGGTTCAGCGCTCTCCGGGCTGCGGTCGATCTTCGGGGCGGACATCTGCCCTGGCAGCTGGGCGTGGACTGTCTCGGCGTTCGGCGTGCTGGTGGGGCTGTTGCCGACCGCCGGCGCGGTGGCCGTCGCGGCGCTGCGTCGCCGGGCCGGCGCCGGGTATCCGCGCGGCGGGCTGACCGTGCCGGCGATCGGGGTGGCCAGCGCCGGGCTGCTGCCCTGGCTGGCGTTCGCCGCCACCGGGTCGGTGTTCCGCAATGCCCGGCTGGGCGGCGTCGGGCTCACCGCGGCGGACCGGGCCTCGCTGGCTCAGTCAAGCTGCCTGGGCATGTCCCAGCGGGCGTACCTGGGGTCGGTCTCGGTCTCCGGCGCCCTCGGCGACGGAGCGCTGCGCGCCGCGCTGTTCACCGTGCCGCTGGTGGGCTTCCCGATCGTGGCCGGGTTTTTCGTCTGGCTGCAGGCCCGT
>DATHIT010000218.1:0-4430 GCA_035489915.1 Pseudonocardia sp.
TCCCCGGTGAGCACGGTCAGCCCACGGTGCGGCTCGAGCGTGGCGTCGTCGATGACACCAAGGCCCTGGATCCGCATCTCGGCCAGCATGGCGGCAGTGTAGGGGCCGGCCCCGACGACCCATGCCAGGACCGGCCGCGCACTCTGGTAGGCGTCCGTTCTGGTGACCGCCGTATCCGTCAATTTGGGACTGCTGGTCATTGAGAAAGATGCTTTGGACGGGAGAACAGCCAGTTACCACAGCCTGGCTTCCGCCTTTTGTTTCTGAGGTCGGGGACCCTAGCCGGGGACGGCAGGCGAGGCGCCCAAAATATTCGGGAAAAACTTACGTGACCAGCTTCGACGGAGCTTCGAAAATGTCGGACCCCGCCGCCGCTACCACCTCGAACTGGGTGGCGACCGTGCCTTCCACCATCTGACGCCGCTGCTCGGGCGAGGGTAGGACCCGGGTGGTCGATGGGCTGGGTTTCGCGGTCTGCCGCAACTCGGGTCCGATGGGCACGAACGGGATCCCGAGGCCGTCGATCCAGTCCCCGAAGTCCGGAGGCGCGCACACCCGAACCTCCTGACCAAGCTCCCCCAACCGCAAGGCCAGCGCCACCACCGGCTGAACCTCGCCACGCGACCCGATCGTCGACAACAGCACCCGCATCAGAACTCCCCCTCGTGCAACGGCCCCGGACACGTTATGCGAGCCGGTTCAGCTCACGGTCACGAATTCCTCGGGCACCCGCGTGGCCGTTACCCCGACGAGCGGTGTCGGTGACGGAACTGGCCGGGGGTACAGCCGTGGGTGCTCCGGAACAGCCGACTGAAGTGCGGTGCGTCGATGAAGCCGCGGGCCGAGGCGAGCGCGTGGATCGGGCGGTCCCGCAGTGCTGGATCGGCCAGGTCCCGGCAGACCGCGTCGAGCCGGCGAGCGCGGATCCACCCGGCAACGGTGTGTCCCTCGACCTGGAAAACCTTGTGCAGCTGGCGGGGCGAGACGAAGTGCGCCGCCCCGATGGACCGGGGCCCCAGCGCGGGCTCGCCAAGGTGCGCCTCGATATACGTCACGACCTGGGCGAACAGCGCGGACGATGTGCGGCTGTCAGCGCGGCTGGCCCGGTCCGGCGGATCGGTGAACAGCAGCCGGACGATGTCGACCAGGCAGTCCGCCAGCCCGGCGGAGTCGGCGTCCAGGCTGCCGTCCTCCACGCCGTCGGCGAGCCCCCGCAGGAACGGCCCGGCCAGGGCCGGCGTTCCGGCGCGGCCGTCCATCGCGACGGCGGTACGGGCACAGATCGTGTCCGCCCACCCGCCCAGCAACACCCGGGGCAGCGAGAACAGCAGTAGCTGGAATGCGTCCTCGGACTGCACCTGGTACGGGTGCGACGTCTCGTACCCGGATACGTCGCCGGCGCCGACCACCGCGATCCGCCCGCCCTGCTCGATCCGGAATCGGCCGCGGATCAGGTGGGTGACCTGCAGCTCTTCCGGGTCGTGCCGGGCGACCAGGCGACGGGTGCGCTCAATCGTCGAGGCGTCACCCTGGATGCGGTAGAGCGTCACCCCGCCGACCCGGTGTGCCCGGATGCGTCCGGTGAACGGGTCGGTACCCGGTCGCCGCAGCCGCAGTGGGTGCAGGACCCGGTCGTGCGCGCTGGCCCAGTAGTCGAAACGGTCCGGGCCGGGCACGGTGCTGGTATCCACGATGAGGGGCATGCTGGTCGGTCTCCGCGAGGGGTGCCTGCCGCCATCATCGCGGCTTCCCGGCGGCGGCACCAGACTCGCCAGACTTGTCGGTCACCGCACGGGGCGTTGTCGACGCGCGCACACCTGACCGGCCGGACCCCGCTGGCTTCCCGGGCGCATTACCGTCGTCGCGCGCAACGATTGCGCCGCCCACCGGAGGTTCCCATGGCCCACCTCGACGGCAGCCATCACGTCACGATGTCGGTCGGACCGGCGCAGGAGGACGTCGACTTCCACGTCGGCACCCTGGGGCTGCGGTTCATCAAGCGCACCGTGCTCTTCGATGGCTCCACACCTATCTACCACCTGTACTACAGCAACGCCGCCGGCGACCCGAGCGCGGTGCTGACCACGTTCCCATTCCGACAGGCCGGGCTGATGGGCCGCCGGGGCACCAACCAGGCCCGGGAGGTGCTGCTCGCCGCACCCTCCGGGTCGCTGGACTACTGGAGCGGGCGGCTGAGCGAACGCGGCGTTCAGGCCGCCGACGCTGACGTCCTCGGCCGGCGGCGGCTGCTGTTCCGCCACCCCTGCGGAATCGAATACGCGCTGGTCGGGGTGGACGAGGATCCGAGGACGGGCTGGACCGAGGGCGGCGTGCCCGCCGAGCACGCCATCCACGGGATCTACGGCATCGGCGTGCACGTGGCGAACCCGGAGAACATGGTCGAGTTCACCTCGGCCTCCCTGTTCGGCAAGGACCTGGTCGAGGAAGGTGACCGGGTGGTGGTCCAGGTCGGCGCGTCGGACCGGGGCGGCGCGGTGGAACTGGTGGTCAACCGCTCCGACGAGCCCGGCACCTGGCGCTACGGCGAAGGCACCATCCACCACTTCGCCTGGAACGCCGAGACCCTGGAGAACCAGGACCAGCTGAAGTTCGCCATCGAGGGCGCCGGCTACACCGACATCTCCGAGCTCAAGGACCGCAAATACTTCAAGTCGGTGTACGTCCGCAGCCCCGGCGGGGCGCTGTTCGAGCTCGCCGTCACGCACGCCGAGGGCGGCTGGACCTGCGACGAATCACCCAAGGAACTGGGCAGCGCCTTCCAGCTACCCGAGCAGTTCGAGCACCGGCGCTCCGAACTGCTGGAGCAGCTGGAGCCCATCCACATCTGAGCAGCGCGGTTAGTTGCCCCCGCTGCTGTCGTCGTGGTGGTGACCGCTGCCGGTGTCGCCACTGTCCCCACCGCTGTCGCCGCTGCCGTCACTGATGTCGTCGCTGTCCTTGTAGGTGCCCATGTTCGACGCCTGCGGCGGGATGTTGCATTTCTGGTTGGCGAAGATCGGGCCGGCCATCACCGGGAGGTTGTCCGGCGGGTTGACCTGGGCCGGCACCCTGCCGGTGAACTCGTTCTCGCAGTCGTCGGTGGCCTGCTTGGTGCCGTCCTGACCGTCGATCCACATGTCCAGGTGGGTGTCGGTCCCCGAGGGCGCCTTGGCCGCGCCGGAATCCTCCACCATCACGTAGCGCTGCACGCTGGGCAGGTAGAACTTGGTGCCCGGCTCCCACGCCATCTTGCCCTGATGCCCTGGGACCGCCACGGTGATCGGGTCGGCGAAGGTGCCCTGCCCACCGGCCTGCTTGTGCAACACCGGCTCGCCGACGACGGACGACCCCGGCGGGGTGTTGTCCTGCCAGGAGTAACCGGTCAGCCAGATGGTCAGCTGGCCGGGCCCGGCCTGCGGCGGCGGCTGTGGTGCCGGCGCCGACCGCGAGCACGCGCTGGCCAGCACGACGAGCGCGCCGAGCAGCGCCGCGGCCGTCGCCAGCCGTCGCATCGGCGGCCTGCGCCGCGGCACATCCTGGGTACCCGCACCGGTACTCCGCACCATCGTCACGTCACACCAACCTTGATCTTTCGAGAGAACCTCGGTGAATCGATGCGATACCTACAACGACCCACCCGCCACTTCCGGCCCGCCAGACCGCTGTGCGTTCGCTATGAGTTCAGGGTGAGCGGGGTGGAGGAAGCAGGATCTGCTGGCCTTCGGTGAGCCCGGACAGCACCTGGGTGTTCTCGTCGCCCACCAGGCCGGGCTCGAATCGGGTCGGCACGGGTGCGCCGTCCGGACCTGGCACGTTCACGTACGAGTTGCCACCGGACCTGCTCACCGCCGAGTTCGGCACCACGAGCGCGTTGTCCACCGAGCCCGTGATCACCGATGCGGTGGCGGTCTGGCCGGCCCGCAGCCGTGGGTCGCCACTGGTCAGCACGAGCGTGACGTAGTAGTTCGTCACCCCGGAAATGGACACCGCCGTCGGAGCCACCGCGATCACCGTCGCGTCGAGCACCAGGTCCGGCACGGCGTCAAAGCTGACCCGCGCCGGCTGATTCGCCATGATGTTCGCCGCGGCGGCCTCCTCGAACGGCACCACCGCCACGCTGCCGGGCCCGTTGACGACTCCGGACAGAGCGCCGACCGCGGATACGGTGACTGTCACCGACCCCCGGCGCACCGTGGTCGTCGGGGCCGCCGGCGCCGGCGACGCACAGGCCGAGACACCCACCAGCACGGCAAGTGCCAGCGAGATCGCCGCGACAATCCGAACCCCCACACAACGAACCTAGTCCCGTGCCTCGAACGCGCGCCGTCGATGACTGGCTCGCACAGACCGACCACCGGCCCTCGGCGGCCCGCGCACCGGCCACCGGTCCTCGGCGGCTCGCACAGACCGGCCGCGGCCGGCGCACAACC
>DATHIT010000219.1:0-15545 GCA_035489915.1 Pseudonocardia sp.
GCCAATAACCAAATAATGTTTGAATAGTCGTCTGGCCGGCTCAACGATCGGAGCACCCGGATGGGGTTCAGCGCGCACGACTGGGTTGCCCACCACGCGGATCACCGTCCCGACGCGATGGCCCTCGGGTGCGCCGAGGACGGCCGGGTGCTCACCTGGGCCCAGCTCGAGGATCGGGTCGGCCGGCTGGCCGCGGTGCTGTCCGGGCTGGGCGTCGGCAAGGGTGATCGGATCGCGCTGGTCGCGGAGAACGACCCGAGGGTGTTCGAGGCCCAGTTCGCGGCGATGCGCCTCGGTGCGCTGTTCGTCCCGCTGAACTGGCGGCTGACTGTGCACGAGATGGCCGAGATCTGCCTGGATGCCGACCCGGCGGTGCTGGTGCACGACGAGATGTGGGCGCCGACGGCGGCCGGCATCGCGGAGAAGGCCGGTGTCCCGCACCGGCTGGCCTGGGGCAGCACCCCGCCGATCGGCGCCACCGACTACGAGGCGGGCCTGGCCGAGGCGGACCACCTGAGCCAGCCCGCCGGCATCAGCGTGGACGATCCGACCCACATCCTGTACACCTCCGGGACCACCGGCCGGCCGAAGGGCGCGCTGTCCACCTACAGCACGCTGATCTGGCAGGCGCTGAACAACGCGCACACCACCGGCTGCTCCGAGCCCGGCTGCCATCAACTCAACCCGATGCCGCTGTTCCACGCCGGCGGCCTGCATGTGATGGCCAACCCGATCCTCTACTTCGGCGGAGCGGTCACCACCATGACCCGGTTCGCGCCCGACCTGGTGCTGGCCGCGCTCACCGGTTCCACCCCGCCGATCACCCACTTCGCCGCGATCCCACTGATGTACCAGGCGATCACCGCCCAGCCCGGCTTCGCCGAGGCGGACCTCTCGCACGCCCGGCACTTCACCGTGGCCGGCGCCATCGGCACCCCCGAGCTACACCAGCTGTGGGCCGACCGGGGCATCCCGCTGCAACCGCAGTACGGCGGCACCGAGATGGGCCCGATGGCCACCGCGCTGGACGATCCGGCCCGCTGGCTGGAGAAGTCCAAGCTGGGCTCCACCGGCCGCCGGGCGTTGCACACCGACATCCGGCTGGTCGACGCCGACGGCCGGGACGTACCGGACGGGCAGACCGGGGAGATCTGGCTGCGTGGTCCCAGCATCACGATCGGCTACTGGCGCAAGAGCAGGGACGACTACTTCACCGGCGAGTGGTTCCGCACCGGCGACGCGGCCCGCCGCGACTCCGACGGCTTCTACTACCTGGCCGGGCGGACCAAGGAGATGTACAAGTCCGGCGGCGAGAACGTCTACCCGGCCGAGGTGGAGAACGTGCTCTCGGTGCATCCCGAGGTCGCCGACATCGCCGTGGTGGGCATGCCGGACCCGAAGTGGGGTGAGGTGGGAGTGGCGGTCGTGGTCCCCGCGCCCGATGCCGCGCCGACCCTGGAGGTGCTGCACGAGTTCGCCGGGGACAAGCTGGCCCGGTTCAAGCTGCCCAAGAAGCTGGTATTGGTCGAGGAGCTACCCCGCAATGTCACGGGCAAGGTGTCCAGGGACGCGCTGAAGGAGCGGTACGCACGGTGATTCACGAGACGGTGGACGAGGGCGGGGTCGCCGAGCTGGTGATCGAGAACCCGCCGGTCAACGCCTACAACCTGGCCGACATCGGCACCCTGGTCGAGCACCTGCGCGGGTACGCCTCCGCCGGGAACGCCGAACGGGTCCGGGCGGTGGTGCTGCGCGGCGAGGGGCGCGGGTTCTGCGGCGGCGGGGACGTCAAGGAGGTGCAGAACCTACCCGGGTTCGAGGGCATCCTGGGCCAGACCCGAGGCTCGCTGAACCTGTCGCTGGCCGTCGCGGAGTGCCCGGTGCCGGTGATCGGGGCCATCCACGGCTACTGCATCGGACTGGGCGTGTTGGTCGCCGGGGTGTGCGACGTGCTGCTGGCCGCGCCGGACACCCCGTTCGTGCTGGCCGAGGCGGACAACGGGGCGACCAGCGGGATCGTGCAGGCCATCGGGCTGATGCCGGAGAAGCGGCTGCGCGCGGCGATGTTCACCTGCGAGCCGGTCGACTCCGCCGAGCTGCACGCCTTCGGCAGCGTGCTGCGCCTGGTGCCGGCCGGCGAGCTGCCGGCGGCCGCCCTCGAGCTCGCGCACACCATCGCAGCCAAGCGCACCAACGTCATCCGGGGGCTCAAGGCGGCCATGGCCGGCAGCATCGGGCGGGACCTGCGCACCGCGTACCGCCAGGAGCTGAGCTACACCTTCGAGCTGAACATCTCCGGCGAAGCCCGCGAGGCCCGAGGCGACTTCGTGGACGGCCGCCGCCCCGGCTACACCAACGGCAGGAGCTAAAGCCCGTGAGTGGTTAGCGTTGCCATAGCAACGCTAACCACTCACGGGTCATGACCAGCGGCTCAACGCTTGGGTCACTTTGGCGGCAGCGACCTGGGGCTTCTCGACGACTCCGGGCTCGCTGGCCAGAATCTCGCGCAGCCGATTGGCCATCTCGACGTCGTACGCCACGCCGGCAGTATCCCGGGGTGACACCTGCTGGTCCACGTCCAGCCGCCGGGACGGCACTGCCGAACTGAACACCACACTTATTTGATATGGCCGGGACCAGCATGGTGTTCGGTTGATCATGAAAGTGGCGGAGCAGCCGGCGCGCCTGCGCCCAGTTACCGAACTACACAGCAGGCCGGTCGCGGCGCACCCAAACCTGCCTGTCGTGCAGCTCGGTAACGCCAGGCGCTAGGGGTGTACCCCAGCCAGGGTGTCGGTGTGGAAGACGGCGTGTTCTAGGCGCTGGGCGGCCAGCTCGGCGGAGACCGCGCAGGCGTTGGTGCTGGACGCGGAGAGGTAGTCGCCGGCCAGTTGGACCCGGTCGGCCGGGTCCGCCCGCTCGGCCAGCGTGGCCACGTGCGTGTACCAACCTGGGTAGCTGCGCACCACGGCCGGATCCCACCGGTCCAGCTGGGCGAACACCAGATCGTCGGCGATCCCGGGGACGATCCGCGCCATGGCCGGCAGCATTTCGGTGATCACCTCGGCGTCCGAGCGGCCGCGCCGCGCTGCGCTCCACTCGTGCAGCCAGTAGCTGGACACCAGCCCGGCGCCCGGCGGGACGCAGTCCGGGCTGAAGTTGTGGTCGAAGGTGACCACGCACAGGTTCGGGTCCTCCCCGCGCGGCACCGGCACGATCAGCGCGGGCTCGGCCGGCCGATGGCGCAGCGCGAAGTGCCCGGCGTAGGTCACGCAGTAGCGCAGCCGGTTGGCCAGGATGTCCCGGCGGACCGGGTCCAGCCCCGGATACAGCTCGGGTACCTGGGCACCGGATACCGCCAGCACCGCGGCCGCCGCCTCCTCCTCGTGCGGCTCGCCGCCGGCGTCGACCCAGTCCACCCGGGCGCCGCCGGAGTCCGCCTTGACGCAGGTGACCCGCGCTCCGGTCCGCACGTCCAGCCGGCCGGCCAGCGCCTGGACCAGGAAGTCGATGCCGCAGGGGTAGCGCAGTAGACCCGAGCCAACGAAGTTCACCGCGGCGAAGAAGAAGTCGACCACCGACACGGTGTCCGCGTTCAGGGTGAACAGCGCCCGCAGGATCGGCTCGACCAGGTACTCGCGGATCTCCGGGTCCAGCCGGCGGTCGCAGTACTCGGCGACGGTCTCCGTGTCGTAGCGCGCCGCCGCGCCGAGGTTCCGGTAGCTCAGCGAGCCCCTCATCCGCAGCGCGTCCACCAGCAGCCGGCCCAGTCGCAGCTTGGCCCGCGGGGAGAGCAGCGGGGTGCGCGCGCCGTCCACCAGCATGCCCGGCCCGCTGGCGCGCAGCCGGTGGATGCGCCCGTCGCGGGGCACGCCGAGCACGGCGGGGATCTCGCCGACCTGGTCACCCAGCCCTACCTCGCGGACCAGCGCGGTGAGCGCGGCGTAGGAGGACGGCAGGATGTTCGCCGCCCGGTTGACCACGTACCCGTCGCGCCGGACGCTGCTCATCTTGCCGCCGACGGTCGGGCCGGCCTCCAGCACGGTGACCGCGAACCCGCGCTGGCGCAGTCGGAACGCGGCGGTCAGCCCGGTGATCCCGGCGCCGACCACGATCGCGCGCTCGGTCGGAACCGGGAACAACGCTCGGTGGGCCATCAATACCCCTTCGCGGTACTGGCTAGTAGGTTCCCGCGCGCTATTATCAATCGCTGTATGGTTTTCCGTCCAGCCCCCTGAGGTGACCGAATGCCGGAACAACGGGTCATCGTCGTCGGTGCCGGCGCGGCCGGCATTTCGGCGGCGTTCTGGCTGCGCCAGGCCGGCGTCCGGGTGCGGGTACTGGAAGCCGGCGAGCAGATCGGCGGGCGGGCCGGCACGGTGGCCCGGGAGGGTTTCCGGTTCGACACGGCGGCCGGCGCCCTGCCCTCCACCTATGCCGCCACGCTGCGGCTGGTCGACGCACTGGGCGTGCGGCAGGAGATCCAGCCGCGCGGCGCGGTGATCGGCGCGCTGCGCGACGGGCGGGTGCACCGGATCGCCCGGCGCAACCCGTTGACCTTCCTGGCCGCGCGGCACATCCCGGCGAGGGACAAGGCGGCGCTGTGGCGACTCGGCCTGGACCTGGGCCGGGCGTTCCGCTCGATCAACTACCTGGACCTGGGCAGCGCGGCCCGGTTCGACACCCAGACGGTGCACGACTACTGCGCCGCGCACTATCCGGACTCGGTCCGGGAGAACCTGCTGGAGCCGATCACCCGGGCGCTGGTGCTCACCGAGCCGGAGCGGACCTCGGTGGTCGACCTGTTCGCCGCCTGCCGGAGCCTGCTGGTGGCCGGCCACCTGCTGACCCACCCGGACGGCGTCGGCTTCTTCCTGGCCCGCGCCGCCGGCCATCTCGACGTCAGCACCGGCGCACAGGTGGAGGAGGTCACCGAGGCAGCGGACGGTGTGCGGGTGCGCTGGCGGGACAGCGAAGGGCGCCACGAGGAGGCCGCCGACGCGGTGGTGCTCGCGGTACCGGGCCCCGCCGCGCTGGCGATTCACCCTGACCTGGCCCCCGAGCAGCGCAAGTACCTGGAGAATCTGGAGTACTCGACGGCCATCGTGGTCTCGCTCGGGGTGGCGCGGGCACCAGCTGAGCCGTCCTCGATGGTGCTCATCCCTCGGGATCTCGACCCGGACCTCGCCGTGATCGGGCTGGGCCACAACCTGGCTCCCGGCCGGGCGCCGGCGGGTGGCGGCGTGCTCACCGCGTTCTGGATGAGCGAGTGGAGCGGCCGACACCTGGGCGATTCGGATGACGAACTGGTGGCGCACACCCGTGCCACCATCAACCGGCTGCGGCCCGGCTGGGCGGAGGATGTGCGCGCGGCGCACGTGGCCCGCTGGCATCCCGCGCTGGTGGCCAGCCGAGTCGGTACCTACGCCGGGCTGGTCGACTTCCACGCGCACACCGACCCTGCCGCACGCATCCAGTTGGCCGGCGACTTCCACGCGCAGAGCAGCGTGAACGCCAGCATCGCGGCCGGCGAGCGCGCGGCTCACGCGCTGATCAATCGAACGGGGGATGTGTGGAGATGAACAGCGGGCCGAACGCGCGAAGCCAACGGCTGTGCACCTGGGCCGGGCCACTCATGATGGTGGTCTTCGGTATCGGGTTCTGGGGTGTGGCCAGGCTGATCCCGCCACCGGTGCCGAGCTGGAGCGCGACCGAGCTGGCCGGCTACCTCACCGAGCACCAGACCCGGATCCGGATCGGCCTGGTGATCGCCATGCTGGGCGCCGCACTGGGCTTCGGCTTCCCGGTGGCCATCATGCTGCAGCTGCGCCGGATCGAGGGCCCCGCCTCCCCACTGGCCTACCTCCAGTTGGTCACCGGCCTGCTCACCCCGCCACTGTTCATCTTCCCGATGTTCGCCATGGCGGCGTCCGCCTACCGGCCGGAGTCCCGCGCACCGGAGATCACCCAGGCGCTCAACGACCTGGGCTGGCTCGCCCTGGTCGGGTTCGGCGGGCCGGCCATCCTGCAGAGCATCGTGATCGCCATCGCGGTGCTCTCCGACCGGCGCGCGGATCCGGTATTCCCCCGCTGGGTGGGCTACTTCAATGTGTGGGCGGCGCTGCTCTTCCTGCCCGGGTTACTGGTGATCTGCTTTCACACCGGCCCGTTCGCGTGGAACGGCGTGTTTGCGTTCTGGGTCCCGCTGACCATCTTCACCGCCTGGTACGTGGTGATGGCGGCGATGCTGCTGCGGGCCATCAGCCAGGAGGAACGCGAGGCGCTCCCGGACAGCGGCGCGACCCCGGTCCCGGTCGGCCAGGCGCGGCTCGGCTGATCCCGACCGGTGGCCACGATCTCGGACGGCGACACCCAGACGGCCGCACCACGCCCGCACCGCCACCTGCCCGGCGAGGAAGGCACCTGGGTCCTCATCCTCGGCGACATGACGGTGTTCGCCGTCTTCTTCGCCACCTATCTCTACTACCGAGGCGAGCAACCCGAGCTGTTCGCCGAGTCGGCGCAGAGTCTGGAACCGGGCTTCGGGGTGATCAACACGCTGCTGTTGCTCACCAGCTCGCTGTGCGTGGTGATCGGCATCCGAGCGGTGCGCCGGCGCCGCACACGCCTCCCGCCCGCGCTGTTCGCCGGCGCGCTGGCCTGCGGGCTCGGTTTCTCGGCGGTGAAGTTCGTGGAGTACCGCGAGCTGCTCTCCGCCGGGATCACGCCGGCCACCAACAGCTTCTTCATGTACTACTTCGTGCTCACCGGGCTGCATTTCTTCCACCTGGTGCTGGGAATGGGCGTGCTGGTGTACCTGATCCGGGTCAGCCGGCTGCCTGAGCTGGGTGCCAGGCGGTTGGCTTTCATGGAGGGTGGCGCGTGCTTCTGGCACATGGTGGACCTGCTGTGGATCGTGCTGTTTCCGCTGCTCTACCTGGTCAGGTAGGTGGCGATGGGCGGTCTCAGGTCGGTGCCGGGTGACCGGGTGGGCGCGGTGTGGGTGGTGCTGGTCGCGGCCACCCTGCTGTCCTTCTGGCTGGGTACCGACCACGGGCTCGGCTCGGCCGAGGCTCGCGGGGTGCTCATCCTGGTGGTGGCGTTCGTCAAGATCCGCTTCGTCGGGCGGTACTTCATGGAACTGCGGACCGCGCCGACGCCGCTGCGTGTGCTGTTCGAGGGCTGGTGCCTGGCGGTCTGCTTGGCACTGATCGCCTTCTACCTGCTTGGCTGATGCCTTGACTGCAACAACCAAATAGCGTTAGTTTTTCTCGTCGCCGCTCACGCCGTTGGGAGCTTCGCCGATGACCGCTGATGCCCACCCCACCACCACGCCGGTCGCGCCCGACACGCGCTGCCCGGTGGTGGACTACGACTTCGCCGACCCCGCGCTGCGCGCCTCACTGCACGAGCAGCTGACCGAGCTGCGTGCCGAATGCCCGGTTGGGTGGAGCGAACGGTACGGCGGCTTCTGGCTGCTCACCACGTACGCGGACGTACAGGACGCGGCACGGGACCACCAGCGCTACACCACCACCCGGGGCATCATGATCCCGCCCACCGGGGCCTCCATGCCGGTCATCCCGGCCGAGCTGGACCCGCCGGAGCACACCCCCTATCGCAAGCTCGCGCTGCCGTACTTCACCGCGCCGGCGATCGCCCGGCTGGAGCCGGAGATCCGGGAGATCGTGCGCCGGTGCATCCGGGCGTTCGCCCCGGACGGGCACACCGACCTGGTGCAGTCGGTCGCCGAGATGGTGCCGCCGCTGGTCATCGGCGCCGCGCTGGGGCTGGACCCGGCGGACTGCCGGGAGATCCGGACGCTGGCCGGAAACTTCCTGTCCTCGGCGAAGGTAGGCATCGACGCCAAGATCGCCGCGGCCAAGGAGCTGGAGGACTGGCTGGAGGAGCGGATCACCGCGCGGCGCGAGCGACCTACCGAGGACACGCTCAGCGCGCTGGTCAACGCGCACATCGACGGTGCGCCGATTCCCCCGTTGACCGCGCTGGGCATGGTGCAGCTGATGGTGGTGGCCGGGCACGAGACCACCGTGCACGGCATCGGCAGCATGCTGTTCCGGGTGGCCGCCGAGCCGGGACTGCGGGAACGGCTGCTGGCCGACCCCAGCCTGCTGAAGCCCACCGTGCACGAGTCGCTGCGCATCGATCCGCCGATCATGCACATGGCCCGCACCGCGGTCGGCGACCACGATCGCGCCGGCGCCGGGCTGCGCGACGGCGACAAGGTGATGCTCAACTACGGGGCGGCCAACCGGGACCCGGCGAAGTTCGACCACCCCACCGAGTTCGACGTCGACCGGGCGGCCAACCAGCACCTGGCCTTCGGCACCGGGCGGCACCGCTGCATCGGCGAGCACCTGGCCGTCACCGAGATGCTGGTGGTGCTCGAGGAGGTGCTGGCCACCATCCCGGACTACCGCATCGTCGGCGAGCGGGACATGACCAAGATCAGCTGGCGGGGCGGGAGCAACACCCTCGGACCAGAGCGGCTCGAGGTGACCTTCACCCCGGTGCCATGAGCGACTACCAGCACGTGCTCAGCCCGTTCCGAATCGGGCCGGTGGAACTGCGCAACCGGGTGGTCCGTACCGCCCAGGGCACCGGGCTGGGGGCCGGCCAGCAGGTCAGCGACGAAATGATCGAGTTTCTGGTGGCCAGGGCGCGGGGTGGCGTGGCGCTGTCCTTCGCCGACGTCGCGCAGATCCACTGGAGCTCACCGGGCATGCTCGACCTGAGCAACGACCGCTGCCTGCCCGGCCTGGAGCGGCTCAGCAGGGCGGTACACGCCGAGGGGATGAAGCTCTTCCAGCAGATCTGGCACGGCGGCCCCACCCAGATGACCTGGGACAGCTCCGCACCGTGGGCGGCCTCGCACGTGCCGGACCCGGGGCTGGGCATGCTCCCGGTGCCGATGACCCAGTCCATGATCGACGAGCTGATCGGGTGTTTCGTGGCCGCCTCGCTGCGGGCGCGGGACGGCGGTATCGACGGCATCGAACTGCACGCCGGACATGGTTACCTGTTCTCCAGTTTCCTGTCCCCGGCCACCAACCACCGCACGGACGCCTACGGCGGGTCGGCGGAGAACCGGGCCCGCTTCCTGAGCGAGGTGCTGCGGGCGGTGCGGGACGCGGTGGGCCAGCACTACCCGCTGGGCCTGCGGGTCTCCCCGGACGGACCGGCGGACCAGACCACGGCGTCCGACCTGGTGTCGCTGGTCGGGCGGCTGGAGCGGGACGGGCTGATCGACTTCGTGGACGTGTCACTGGGCTCGCACTACGGGCGGGATCTGCTGATGGGCGGCGCCCACGAGCCGCCCGGCTACCAGCTGCCGACTAGCGAGAAGATCACCCGGCAGACCGCGCTGCCCACCATCGTGGCAGGCCGGTTCGGCACCCTGGCCCAGGCCGAGGCGGTGATCGCGTCCGGCGCGGCCGACCTGGTGTCCATGGTCCGGGCCACCCTGGCCGAGCCGGAACTGATCACCAAGACGATCAGCGGGCGGGCCGAGGAGGTCCGGCCGTGCATCGCTTGCCTGCAGAGCTGCGCCGGCGGGTTGAACACCAGGGCCAGGGCGATGTGCGCGGTGAACCCGGCGGCCGGCCGGGAGCTGACCCACGGCGACGCGCTGATTGCGCGCGCGGCCGTGCCACTGCAGGTGGTCGTGGTCGGCGGTGGGCCGGCCGGCATGGAGGCGGCCCGGGCGGCGGTGCTGGCCGGGCACCGGGTCACCCTGCTCGAGGCGGGCGACGCGCTGGGCGGGCAGCTGCGGCTGGTGCCCCCCGCGCGGGCGGAAGTGGCCGGGTTGGTGAGGTTCTACGCCGGCGAGGTGGCCCGGCAGGGAGTGGACGTGCGGCTGGGTACCCGGGCCGATGCGGCGGCGGTGCGCGCTTTGCGACCGGACGCGGTGCTGGTCGCCACCGGCGTGGTGCCGCGCCGGGACGGCTTCCAGACGCTGCGCCCGGCGGTGCCGCTGCCCGGCCTGGAGGAGCTCGACCCCGCGACCGTGCACACCGGCTGGGACGTGCTGCGCTGTCCGGACACCAGGGCCGCGCTCGGGCACACCGTGCTGCTGCTCGACGAGATCGGCCACTACGAGTCGGTGGATGTGGCTCAGCGACTGGTCGACGCCGGGCACCGGGTGCTGCAGGTGAGCCGGTACGCGCTGGTGGCGGGCAACCTGGAAATGCGCTGGGAGATGGTCGGCGCCCCGCTGGCCGCCCGGCTGATGCGCGGCGACTTCACCTTCTTCGGCCGCTCCGTGCTGCACCGGCTGGCGCCCGGGCAGGCGGAGGTGGCCCCGTACGAGGCACCTCAGCGCGCCCAGACCCTCGAGTTCGACGACGTGGTGTTCCTCTCCGGCGGGGTGCCGGACCGGGCGCTGCAATCCTCGCTGGCCGGGGTCGCGCCGGTGGTCCGGGTGATCGGCGACGCGAGCGCCCCGCGCCGGCTGGAGGTGGCGCTGGTCGAGGGCCGCCAGTCCGTCGACTCGCTGACCTCAGAGTGGATCCGCCCCCTGGCCCGCTACGGCTGGTCCGGCTCGGCAACCTGAGGGGCGCACGGTCAGTCGGTGATGGGGCGGGGCATTACCGGGCCCGCGGTGAGGCCGCCGTCGATCACTACCTCGGCGCCGGTGATGTAGCCGCTGGCGTCCGAGGCGAGATGTACGACCAGCACCGCCACCTCCTCGGGACGGCCTCGCCGGGGCACCGGGAGGAAGCCGAACGGGTTGCCTGAGGGGCGGCGCACCGAGGCGGTCATCGGCGTGTCGATCGAGCCGGGGTGCACCGAGTTGACCCGGATGCCGAACTGGCCGAGTTCCATCGCGGCGGTCTTGGTCATGCCGCGCACCGCCCACTTGGTGCCGCCGTAGACGATCTGGCCGGGGAAGCCGCCCATCGCGGCGCCGGAGGACACGTTCACGATGCAGCCACCGCCGGCCGCCCGCATCGGCTCGATCACCGCCCGCATGCCGAGCAGGCAGCCCAGCTGGTTGACCTCGAAAGACAGCACCGCGTCGGCCACGGTGACCTCGGCCAGCGGCGCCGGGCGCCAGACCCCCGCGTTGTTCACCAGCACGTGCAGCCCGCCGAACCCACTCACCGCGCCGGCCACCGCCGCCCGCCAGGCCTCCGGCGCGCGCACGTCCAGCTGGACATACCGGGCGGCCTCACCCAGCTCGTCCGCCACCCGACCGCCGTCCTCCGCCGCCAGGTCGGTGACCAGCACCCGCCCGCCCTCGGCCACCACCCGGGCGGCCACCGCCCAGCCGATCCCGCCGAGGCCGCCGGTGACCAGCGCGACCCGCCCGGCCAGACAGCCGCCGACCGGCGACGAGCCGGCCCCGGTGTCCGACACCGAGCCACCGCCCACCGGCGCCGAGCTCACCGCCGGTCGAACTCGACGTGCAGCTTGTGCGGCCCGAGCACCACACCGGGCGGGTTCTCCGGGGTGAAGCCGGGTCGCAGCCGGAGCCCGGTGACCGCGCCCAGCAGCTCCTCGAAGGCCACGGTGATCTGGAACCGGGCCAGGTGCATACCGATGCACCGGTGGATGCCCAGCCCGAACCCGGCGTGTCCGGTGCGCGGCCGGTCGAAGCGCAGCTGGTCCGGGTCGTCGAACTTGGTCTCGTCCCGGTTCGCCGAGCCGAAACTGATGGCGACCCGGTCCCCCGCCTTGAGCTGTCGCCCGCCCATCTCCACGTCGGCCAGCACGGAGCGGGCCATGGTCATCACCGGCGACTCGAAACGGATGAACTCCTCCAGGTCGTGCTTGACCCATCCCGGGTCACGCAGCCGCTCCTCCAGGGCCGGGTCGGCGGCCAGTTGGGCGGCGATGTTCCCGATCGCGGCCCTGGTGGTGTCCAGGCCGCCCAGGAACAGCACGGTGATCACGCCGATCTGCTCGTCCTGGGTCAGCGGGCGCCCGCCCACGGTGCCCTCGGAGACCGCGCTGAGGATGCTGTTCTCCCCCGCGGTGCCGTGCTCCTCCTGCTCGACCAGGTACTCGCCGGCCAGCACCGCGAGGTTGAAGAACGACTCGTGGTTCTGCTCCTCGGCCACCGCGGTCACGTAGCCGATGGCCCTGGCCAGCCGGTCCGCGTCGGTCTCGTTGAACACCAGCTGAGCGAGCACCCCGGCGGTGAATGGGATGGCGAACTCCGAGACGAACTCGCAGTGCCCCCGGTCCAGCCAGCCGGCCATTGCGTCGCGGGCGATGCGCCGCATGTCCGGCTCGAACCGGGCGAAGTAGCCGCGGGTGAAGAACGGGTTGAGCAGCTTGCGGAAGTCCTGCTGCAGCGGTGGGTCGGCGTCCAGCGGGGGCAGCCGCACGGGAAGCCGGCCGTGGATCTGCGGGTCCCGGGAGGAGAACAGCTCGGGGTGCTCGAGCACGAACCGCACGTCGGCATACCGGGTGACCACGTACAGGTCGTGGAACCGGGAGTCGACCAACGGACAGCCTTCGGCCCGTGCCTCGGCCAGCCGGTCGTAGGCCAGGCCGACCCCCGGTTGGGCGGTGATCAGGGCGACGTCCTCCAGCGGGCAGCGGTCCTCGCTGACCGGCGTGCTCGGCGCCGTGATCGACGCCGTCGTCGGGGTGGTCATCGTCGATCTCCCTCGGGATGCGCGGGGGGCGACCAAAAACTATCGACGTTTGGATATGCGGTCAAGTTCGGTTTAAGCTTCCACCACCGCCCCCTCCTCAGCCCACCACCCGACCTCGGGAGGACCCGGTGACCGAACCAACCGAGCACAACCCAGGCGAACGCACCTTTCCGCACCTGTTCAGCCCGATCCGCATCGGTCGGGTCGAGGTGCCCAATCGGATCGTGATCACCTCGCACGGCGCCAGCGAGGCGTTCCGCAACCCGGCGATGAACCCGGACGCCTACCTGGAGTACCTGCGCCGGCGCGCGGCCGGCGGCGCCGGGCTGATCATCGCCCAGCCGATCCTGTCCGACCCGCTGCACAGCATCACCGCCGAGACCCAGGACCGCCACGGCCGGCTCGCCGAGCTGGTCCGCGCCGAGGGCGCCATCCTGCTGCTGCAGCTGACCCACCTCGGGGTGTTCGCCCGGTCCGAGGCCGACGTGCGCCGCCCGCCGCTGCTGGGCTTCCAGGGCTCCCAGTCGGCGGCCGGGGAGACCGCGCACCGGATGACCTCCGCCGAGATCGAGCTGATGATCGAGGGCTACCGCCGGACCGCGCAGCTCGCGGCGGCGGCCGGCTTCGACGGGGTCGAGGTGCACGGCGCGCACGGGTACCTGGTGCAGCAGTCGCTGACCCCGGCGTTCAACTCCCGGGACGACGAGTGGGGGCAGGACCGGACGCTGTTCGCCCGGCGGCTGCTGGCCACCGCGCGAAACGAGGTCGGGCCGGACCGAATCGTCTGCTACCGCACCCCGACCGACGACCTGCGCTCACCCGAGGACGGCGGGATCGGCTTCACCGGCATGGTGCGGATCGTCCGCGAACTGCTGGCCACCGGGCACATCGACGTGCTCAACACGACCATCGGCGACGGCGGGGCGAGCTACGCGCGCGCCATCCCGAACTACCGCTACAGCGAGGCGCCGAACATCCCGGCGGCGGTGCGGCTGCGCGCGGCGGTGCCGGTCGAGGTGCCGGTGATCGGCGTCGGGCGGATCCTCTCCGCCGGGTTGGCCGAGTCGCTGCTGGCCAGGGGTGACTGCGATCTGGTGGCAATGACCAGAGCGCACATCGCCGACCCCGATCTGGTGGCGAAGGTGCGCGCCGGGCGATCGCACCGGGTCCGGCCGTGCGTGGGCGGGAACGTCTGCGTGAACCGCAAGCTGGCCGGCTACCCGGAGATCAGCTGCCTGCACAACCCGGAAGTACTGCGCGAGCGGGACTTGGCGCCGACTCCGGCCGAGCGGCCGCGCGACGTGCTGGTGGTCGGCGCCGGGCCGGCGGGGCTGAAGGCGGCGGAGATCGCCGCGAAGCGGGGCCACCGGGTGCGCGTGGTGGACGCCGGGGACCGCCCGGGTGGCCGGCTGCGGGCCGCCGAGCACACCGCCGCGCTCGGCCTGCTGGGCGCGGTCGACTATCTGGTCAGCGAACTCGGCGAGCTGGGCGTTGAGCTCCGCCGAGGCACCACCGCCGACGCCGAGCTACTGCGCGCGCTGGCCCCCGACCACGTCGTGCTGGCCACCGGCGGGCTCCCGGTCGGCCCGGACGGCTACCCGGACGCGGCGGAAGGCCTGGTGGTGGACAGTGCGGCGGCACTCGCCGGGCGCGCCGGGCAGCGGGTACTGGTCTACGACACGGTCGGCGCGAACGAGGGCCCGCTGGTGGCCGAGGCGCTGGCCACCCGGGGGCTCCACGTGGTGTTCCTGACCAGCTGCGAGACGGTCATGCCGTGGGGCGGTCAGCTGCACCGCGCGGAGGTCCCGGCCATCCTGCGCCGCCGCTGCACCGAGGTAATCACCGGCGGGCTGCTCGGCGATGTGGACGGCAAGCACGTCATCGTGGTCCGCCCGGACGGCGAGACCATCACCGAGCTGGACGTGGACACCGTCGTCGCCGTCGAACCACCACGCCCGGCACTGAACCTGGTGCCCGCGCTGGAACGGCTCGCCCTGCCGTACCAGGTGGTCGGCGACGCGCTCGCCCCGCGCACCGCAATGCACGCCTTCAAGGAAGGCCACGAAGCCGCCCTGGCCCTGTAGCCGGGGGACCCGCCGCCGCACACCCTCTGTGGGCGCGGCACACCAGCTGCAACGGGTGTGCGGCGCCCAGAGAGGGTGTGCGGAAGGTGATTGCGGGCGGGGGCTAGTCCATGCCCAGGGGGCCGGCGGACTCGCCGGACAGGAACTGGCGGACGAAGGGGTCCTCCGAGGCGAACGCTTCTTCGGCCTCGCCGTAGTGCACGACCTTGCCCTTCCAGATCAGACCCACATAGTCACTGACCTTGCGCGCCGTCCGGATATCGTGAGTCACCAGGAGATACGTCCCCTTGTGCTCGCTGAGCATATCCAGAATCAGGTCGTTCAACAGGCTCGTCCGCACCGGGTCCAGGCCCGAGTCCGGCTCATCGAAGAACACGATCGAGGGGTCCATCACCAACGCCCGGGCGAACCCGGCGCGCTTGCGCATACCGCCGGAGATCTCGTTCGGCAGCTTCGCCCAGGAGCTCTCCAGGCCCACCTCGGTGAGCCGCTTCATCACGATCTCGCGGATCTCGTCCTCGGACTTGTCGGTGTGCTTGCGCAGCGGGAACGCGGTGTTGTCGTACACGTTCAGCGAGCCGAACAGCGCTCCGTCCTGGAACAACACCCCCATCCGGGTGCGCAGCTCGTAGCGCTCCTTCTCGGAGATCTGCCACAGATCCCGACCGAAGATCAGCACTTCACCGTCATCCGGCTCGAGCAGCCCAACCAGGTGTTTGATCAACACGCTCTTACCGGTACCCGAAGGGCCCAGAATCGTGGTGATCGCATCATCCTGGAACATCAGGTCCAGGCCGGCGAGGATCTCGGCGCTGCCGAACGACTTGTGCAGGTT
>DATHIT010000220.1:0-6826 GCA_035489915.1 Pseudonocardia sp.
GGCGTTCGAGAAGCAGTCCGAGTCCAACGCGATGTGGGCGCTGTCCATCGCGGTGCCGTTCAGCATGCCGGTGAACGCCGGCGCGGGCGGCTACTTCGCGCCGCACGTGCGTTCCTACATCCGCCGCTCGGGCGCGCCGAAACACGTGGGCGCGATGGTCGCGGTGAAGGACCGGCGCAACGGCGCGCGCAACCCGTACGCCCACCTGCACCAGCCCGACATCACGCTGGAGTCGGTGATGTCGTCGACCATGCTGTGGGACCCGATCCGTTACGACGAGACCTGCCCGTCCTCCGACGGCGCCTGCGCGGTGCTGATCGGCGACGAGGCCGCCGGCGACGCCGCGCTCGCGGGCGGTGCCCAGCCGGCCTGGATCCACGCCACAGCCATGCGCACCGAACCGACCGTCGCGGTCGGGCGCAACCACGCGAATCCGCAAGCCGGTCGGGACGCCGCCGCCGCGCTGTGGGCCAAGGCCGGCATCACCGACCCGCTGGCCGAGATCGACGTGGCGGAGATCTACGTGCCGTTCTCCTGGTTCGAGCCGATGTGGCTGGAGAACCTGGGGTTCGTACCGGAGGGCGAGGGCTGGAAGCTCACCGAAGCGGGCGGCACGGAAATGGGCGGGCGGCTCCCGGTGAACCCCTCCGGCGGGGTGCTGTCGTCCAACCCGATCGGCGCCTCCGGGTTGCTGCGGTTCGCCGAGGCGGCCATGCAGGTGATGGGCCGGGCCGGGGACCACCAGGTGGACGGGGCGCGCACCGCGCTGGGACATGCCTATGGCGGCGGTTCCCAGTTCTTCGCCATGTGGGTCGTAGGTTCGGACAAGCCCGGACAGCGGAAGGCGAGGACATGAAGGTCGACTGGTCAGCCCCCGAGCAGAGCCACCCGGCGCGGGACGCGTCCCGCCGATCCATGGACGCGGTATCCCGGGGCGCCAAGGACGAGTGGTTGGCGCTGTTCGCCCCGGACGCCGTGGTGGAGGACCCGGTCGGCCCGTCGCTGTTCGACCCGGACGGCAAGGGGCACCGCGGCCACGCGGCGATCTCGGCGTTCTGGGACACCACGGTCGCCAACGCCGAGCGCATCGAGTTCACCGTGCGCGACTCGTTTGCCGCCGGCGACGAGGTGGCGAACGTCGGCACCATCACCACCTACCTCCCCGGCGGCCAGAAACTCGACACCGACGGCGTGTTCGTCTACCGGATCGGCCCGGACGGGCTGCTCCGCTCGCTGCGCGCGCACTGGGAGTTCGACCGCGCCATGGCCACACTCCGCCCAATCAGCGACAGCCCGTGAGTGGTTAGCGTTGTCATAGCAACGCTAACCACTCACGGGTACTGAGCTGGTGAAGGCGACGGATTGGGCGAGCTCGCGCTGAGCCTCCAGGGCGTCCAACCGGCCGCGCAGCGCTTGCTGCAGCATCTCGTAGGCATCGGCGCCGAGGGCCAGCCGCAGCGGCGGCTCCGGGGCGCGGGTGGTATCGAAGATGACCCGGGCCACCTTCGCCGGGTCCGCCCTGAACACGTCCGAGCCGGCTGTGGTGAGCCACCGGCGGAACTCGCCGACGGAGCCGCGCTCGTAGGCGCCGATCGCGGCCGCGGTGCGCATGTTGACACCGAAGTCGGTGCCCATCCCGCCCGGCTCCACGATGGTCAGCCGGACGCCGAACTCGGCAACCTCCTGGGCGACCGCCTCGGTGAACCCCTCGAGCCCCCACTTGCCCGCGTGGTAGGCGCTGCTGGCCGGGAACGAGACCTGGCCGCCGAGGCTGGATACCTGGATGATCCGCCCGCCGCCGTGCTCGCGCATCGGGCCGAGGAACGCCCGGGTGATCTGGAGGGGGGCGTGCAGCAGCGTGGCGAGCTGGTGGTCGAGCTCGGCGTCGGTGAGCTCTTCGGCCGCCCCGACGATGGTGTAGCCGGCATTGTTGACCACGACGTCGATGTGGCCGTGCTCGGCGAGCACCCGGCCGACCGTCGTGGCGACGGCGGCCGAGTCGGTCACGTCCAGCAGCTCCACGTGAAGCCGGTCAGGGTGGGCCTCGGTGAGCTCGCGCAGCGCGTCTGGCCGGCGCACCGTTGCGACCACGGTGTCCCCCGCCTCCAGGGCTTCCTGGACGAGCGCCCGACCCAGGCCACCGGAGGCGCCGGTGATGAACCAGCGCAGCGGTGGGCTGAGGGCGGAGGTGTGCTCGGACCGAGCGTCGGGGGTGCTGGTCATGGTGGGCTCCGATCGAGTACCGTGGACTATCCGGAATCCGTTCCGGTTGCCTTGAACTATAAACGGAATCTGTTCCGTTTAGCAAGGGGGGTGCATGACGTCCGGAGCGACCGGCCGCCGGGCGCGCGCCGATGGGCTGAAGAACCGGCAGCGACTGCTGGACGTCGCCATCGAGGCGTTCGCCGAGCAGGGCGCGGACGTCGCCCCGGCCACCATCGCAAAGCTGGCCGGGGTCGGAGTGGGCACGCTCTACCGCCACTTCCCCACCCGGGAGGCGCTCGTCGAGGCGGCGTACCGCAGTGACCTGGCCAGACTCTGCGAAAGCGTGCCGGGCCTGCTCACCGATCACTCCGCCGCCGCGGCACTACGAATCTGGATGGAGCGGTGCGTCGACCACGCCGCGACGAAGAGCGGCATGGGCGCCGCACTGGGCACCGCGGTGGCGTCCGAAGGCGAGCTCAACGCGCAGAGCCGCGCCCTGCTCACCGAGGCGATCGCGGTCCTGCTCGAGTCCGGGGCCTCCGACGGCAGCCTGCGCACCGACCTCAGTCCGGACGACGTGCTGCTCAGCGTGGCCGGGATCGCGCTGGCCACCGGCGACTGGGGCAACCGGGCGCAGGCCTCACGGCTGCTCGCACTGCTCATGGACGGGCTCACCAAGGACGTCACCCCGACGGACTGAGCGCGTCACCCCGCCGGGCTGAACGCGGGAATCCGTCCGCCCCGGTGGATGTTGGCCCAGGAGAAGGTCGACAACGGGGAGGACACCGGCATGGCGGCAATGAGCAGGTCCGAGCGGGAGAAGTTCCTGGCGGCGGTGCACGTGGGCGGCCCGGTGGTGGCCATCGAGCAGGAGACCGCCCAGCCGGACCGGGAGTCGATGGCCCGGCGCTACTTCGACGGGGAGGCGCTGGCCGGCTACCTCAAGGCGATCGAGGGCAGCCGGATCGTCACGATACGGATGCGCCCGCAACGCTGGAACTCCTCAGACCAGAGCTGACGCTCCTTTACCCCGCGTACCTAGAACGTTCATTCGGACGTAAAGCAAATCCACAGAGCACCGGGTCACGATTGGGCGACTGAACGCACTAGCTGACTGGGGAATTATTCGATGCGGAAACCATCAGCTTCATCGGTGCGACAGGTCCTGGCGGCCGGCGTCGCATCTCTGTTGTTTCTCAGTTCGGCATGTGGCTCCCCCGGCGGCGCTGGAAATGCGGCCAGTAGTCCAACCGCCAACGCCCCCGCCGGCCCGCACGTGTTATTGATCTCAGTCGATGGCCTGCACCAAGCAGACCTGGCGTGGTATGTCGCACACCGCCCACAATCGGCGCTCGCCGCACTGGTTCGATCGGGGACAGAGTACACCCAAGCGAGCACTCCGTTTCCTTCGGACTCATTTCCAGGCACTGTTGCTCAGGTTACTGGCGGCAATCCGGCCAGCACCGGGATCTACTACGACAATAGCTATTCCCGCGCGCTGCTCCCAGCCGGGACTTCGTCCTGCCCGAGTGGCGCACCCACCGGGGCCGACGTCGAATTCGACGAAACGATCGACCGGAACCCCAAGGCGCTGGACGCCGGCCAAGGCCTCGACAGACTTCCGGACAACATCCTGCGGATGACCGGCCAGCCGCAAGGCCTTATTGATCCAGCCAAACTGCCGGTCGACCCGAAGACCTGCACACCAGTGTTCCCGCACCAGTACATGCAGGTGAACACCATTTTCGAGGTGGCAAGGGCACACAATCTGCGCACCGCCTGGTCCGACAAACATCCGGCGTATGACCTGCTGAACGGGCCATCAGGCAGTGGAGTACAAGATCTGTTCGCACCGGAGATCAACAGCGAGGACCTGCCGCCATCAGCGGGCGCGGACTGGACCACCGACAACCTCAAAACGCAGGAGTACGACAGCCGCAAGGTCCAGGCGGTGGTCAACGAGCTCGACGGATACGACCACTCGCGTACCGCTAAAACTGGCGTGCCCGCCATTTTTGGGATCAACTTCCAAGCGGTGTCCACAGCGCAGAAACTGCCGACCTCCGACGGCCAGACTGGCGGATACGGACCCGACGGAGTGACCCCTGGACCACTTCTTTCAAATGCTCTCGACTTCGTCGACCGGCAAATCGCCACATTCACCCGCGAAATCGACAGCCAGCATCTCAACGACAGCACCACAATCATTGTGTCGTCGAAGCATGGCCAATCCCCGGTGAATCCGGGCTCACTCACTCGCATCGACGATGGCGCACTCATTGATGGCCTCAACGCTGCGTGGGCATCGGTCCACCCAGGCGGCGGCAAGCTGGTCGCCCATTCCACCGACGATGACGGCATGTTGCTGTGGCTTACCGAGCATTCCCAAGCCGCCGCCGACTTTGCGCGCACTTACCTAGTTGCCCAGTCTGGTTCGGGCAACGACATCACCGGTAAGCCTCGTCCATTCTCCTCGTCCGGACTGAGCGTGGTTGATGCGGGCCAAGCCGCGGCGGCGTACTTCCACGCCGCGCCGAGCGACGCGCGGGTGCCTGACATCGTCGGAATAGCGAAGAACGGCACCGTCTTTACCGGGGGAAAGAGCAAGATCGCAGAGCACGGCGGCGCCGACACGCAGGACCGGAACGTGCCAATCCTGATCAGCGGACCCGGGGTTGAACGCGGTCGAGCCAACCCCAGCCCGGTCGAGACAACGCAGATAGCGCCAACCGTCGTCACCGCGCTCGGGCTCAACCCGGACGAGTTGCAGGCAGTCAGCCGCGAGCACACCGCCGCGCTCCCGCGCTGAGGCTCCGAGCCGGGTCGAGCCGGGTCGAGCCGGGCTCAGCGCCGGCAGTCGTGACCCTCCACCGGGTGCCGCGTCTCCCGCGCCACCGGGATGTGGGTGTGCTCCGGGAATTACACCGAGTGGAATCCGCGCGCCTCGGCCTCCCGGGCCAGCTGGACGGGGTTGATCGACAGGTCGGTCAGAAAACGGTCAGGCCGAGTCGCACGGGGAGCCCTTCCCCGAGGGGTCGTGAGTGGCGATGGTCGCTATAGCGACCATCGCCACTCACGACTCATGGATGATGACGCCGCGGATGTTGCGGCCGGCGTGCATGTCGTCGTAGGCCTGGTTGACCTCGTCCAGCCGGTAGGTCGTGGTGATCAGCTCGTCCAGCTTGAGCCGCCCGGCCCGGTACATCGCGGCCAGCCGGGTGATCTCGTACGGCGGGCTGCCCATACCGAAGATCACCCCCTGGATCCGCTTCTGCATCATGGACAGCAGCCACAGGTTGATCGGCAGGCCCTCGTCCTTGATGTCGCCGATGCCGGTGACCACCACCGTGCCGAACTTGCCGATCGCGTTGATCGCCTGCGCCACGTGCGCACCGGTGGTCACCCCCACGGTGACAATCGCCGCGTGCGCGCCCTGGCCGCCGGTTACCGAGCGGGCGAAGTCGGCCGCCTCGTCGATGTCGGCAAATGCGTGCGTGGCGCCGAAACCGGCGGCGGCTTCCCGCTTGAACGCCACCGGGTCTACCGCGATCACCTGCGCGGCGCCCCGGGCGGCGGCGGCCTGCACCGCGTTCATGCCCACCCCGCCGGTGCCCATCACGATCACCGTGTCGCCGGCCTTGACCTCGGCGCCGTACTCGGCGGAGCCCCAGCCGGTGGGCACCCCGCAGGACAGCAGCGCGGCGACCTGGAACGGGATGTCCTCGTCGACCTTGGTCAGCGAGTACTCGGGCACTACCGCGTGCTCGGCGAAGGTGCCGACCATGGTCATCTGGCCGGCGTCCGTGCCGTTCACGTGCGCCCGGAAGGTGCCGTCCGTCATGGACCCGGCCAGCGCGTACATGCCCAGGTCACAGAGGTTGCCCCGGCCCGAGGAGCAGGGTCCGCAGCGCCCGCAGGAGGGTACGAACTGGGCCACCACGTGGTCGCCGACGGCCAGCGAGCGCACCCCCGGCCCGACCGCCTCGACCACTCCGGCGCCCTCGTGCCCGCCGATCAGCGGAAGCTTGCCGATCGGCATGTCCCCCGTCGACGCGTGGTCGTCGGAGTGGCACAGCCCGGCGGCCACGAAGCGGACCAGCACCTCGTTGGCGGCCGGTTCGTCCAGCTCCACGTCCACGATCTGCCACTTGCCCGGCTGCTCCAGCAGTGCCGCTGCCCGGGTGCGCATCAGTGCGCGCCTCGGTAGCTCACCGGGAACTCCTTGACCCCGTTCAACCAGCCGGAGCGCAGCCGCCGGGCCTTGCCCGCACGCTGGATGCCCGGCATGTGGTCGGCGATCGCGTTGAACATCAGGTCGATCTCCAGGCGGGCCAGGTTGGCGCCCAGGCAGTAGTGCGCGCCGCTGCCGCCGAAGCCCAGGTGCGGGTTGGGGTCGCGGGCGATGTCGAACTGCTCGGGGTCGTCGAACACCGTCTCGTCGAAGTTGGCCGAGCTGTAGAAGATGCCGACCCGCTGGCCCGCGGCGATGGCCTGGCCGCCCAGCTCGGTGTCCACCTTGGCGGTGCGCTGGAAGGCGACCACCGGGGTGGCCCAGCGAACGATCTCGTCGGCCGCCGTCTCCGGGCGCTCCGCCTTGTAGCGCTCCCACTGCTCGGGGTTG
>DATHIT010000221.1:0-36367 GCA_035489915.1 Pseudonocardia sp.
CACAACGAGGCGGAGTACAGCGAGGACCGGGACCTGCTGGACGGGGTGCGCATGCTCACCGAGGTGGTCACCGCGCTGCTGACCACGAGCCCGTCCCCCGGGCTGGCAGAGTGATCGGCATGGCCGACCCCCTGGGGAAACCCCTTGTCGAGGTACTCGCGCTGTTGCGGGCCGGCGAGCTGACCCCGCTGGACCTGCTGGACGCCACCCTGGAACGGATCGAGCGGGTGAACCCGGCGATCAACGCGATGGCCTACCTCGCCGGGGACAGCGCGCGTGCTCAGGCGGAGGCGGCCACCCGGCGCTGGGCGGACGGCGAACCGCGCGGTGAGCTGGACGGCGTGCCGGTCACCGTGAAAGACAGCGTGCGCACCGTCGGGCTGCCCTGGCGGCACGGCAGCGCCGCGTACGCCGAGCTGCCCGTCTCCACCTCCGACGCCCCGCCGGCGGCCCGGCTGAAGGAGGCCGGCGCGGTGATCGTGGGCAACACCACCATGCCTGACCTCGGCATGTTGGCGGCCGGGGTGAGCTCGCTGTACGGGATCACCCGCAACCCGTGGGACCCCCGGCGCAGCACCGGTGGGTCCAGCGCCGGCGCGGCAGCGAGCCTGGCGGCCGGGATCGGGTTCGGCTCGGTGGGCTCGGACATCGCCGGCTCGGTGCGGCTGCCCGCCGCGCAGTGCGGCCTGGTCGCGCTCAAGCCCACCCAGGGGCGGGTGCCGCACCTGCCGGTGTCCACCATGCGCTCGGCCGGGCCGATGGCGCGCACCGTCGAGGAGCTGATCGCGGTGTACCGGGTGATCAGCCGGCCGGACCCGAGGGACGTGTGGAGCCTGCCGCCGGAGGCCGAGGACCGGTGCGCCGACTCGCTCGACCCCCGGGTGCTGCGCGTCGGAGTGCTGACCGACCTCGGCTACGGGCCCACGCCTTCCGGCCCGGTGCTGGCAGCCGTGCGGGCCGCCGCGGCCGCGCTCGCCTCGGCCGGCGCCACGGTCGAACCGGTCGCCCCACCCTTCGGCACCGAGCCCGGTGCGGGAGCGGGGCGCGGTACCGGGGCGGGGGTGGGGGCCGGAGTGGGGGCCGATCCCTCCCCCGCCTTGGACCGGCTGTTCCAGGTCCGGGCCGCCGCCGAGCTCGCCGCGCTGACCGACGGGCAGCGCGCCCTGGTGCTGCCGGCGGTGGCCGACTGGGCCGCCGAGGCCGCCGGGCGGACCGCCACCGCGCTCAGCCAGGACACCGACGTCGTGCTGGCCGCCGCTGAACAAGTGCGCGCCCGCCTGCACGGCTACCACCTGGTGCTCAGCCCGGTGCTGCCGGTGGTGGGCTTCCCGGCCGAGCACCCCGGCGTGGATGTCGACCGGCCACTGGCGCACACCGGGTTCACCGCCTGGTTCAACCAGACCGGGCAACCAGCCGGGTCGCTGTGCTTCGGTATGGATGCCGGCTGCCCGGTCGGTGTCCAGGTCGCCGGCCGCCGGTTCGACGATCAGCTGGTGCTGCGCATGATGCACTGGCTGGAGGGCCAACGGTCGTTCCCGATGGACTGGCCGTTGCGCACCGGTGCGCTCGACAAGCTGGACGCGGAGGTCCGGGGATGACCGTGCGGGAGCAGCTGGCCGGCATCGGGATGTGGGCCGGCGCCGAGCTGAGCATGGACGAGTCGGTCACCATGGCCAGTCCGAGCTGGTGGGGGGCGGACTCGGCGCGGTACTCGGTGCGCGCCACCGAGGCCGACCCGGTCGCCGGCGCGGCGGCGTTCGTCAAGGTGATGGCCCCGCACTCCAGGGCGTACGTGGATCTGGACACCGCCTTCGCCGCCGCCCGCGCCGCCGGCGCGGCCGGGATCGGCCCCACCGTGCACGCCGCCGACGTCGAGCGCGGGGTGCTGGTGATGGCGGACCTCACCGGCGAGTTCGGCACCGCCACGGTGGAGGAGTTCGACGACGCGAGCGCGGTGGCCCGGCTGGTGGCGCTGCGCCGCGCGGTGCACCGGCTGCCGGCGCTGCCCCGCACCGCCACCGTGTTCGACGACATCCGCGCCGCGCACCGGCTGGTCACCGACGCCGGTGGGCGGCTACCGGCGGACCTGGACTGGATGCTGCGCCGGCTGGAACCCGCTGAGCGGCGGATCACCTCGGCCGGCTACGACCTGGCCGCCTGCCACGGCGACGGCAACGTGTCCAACGTGCTGCTGCGGCCCTCCGACGGCGCTCTGCTGCTGGTGGACTGGGACTGCGCGGCGATGATGGACCCGCTGCAGGACCTCGGCGTGCTGCTGCACGAGGTCCGCCCGTTCGACGTCTCGGCACGCGAGGTGTTCGAGCTGTACTGGGGTTCCTGGGACGGCTCGCTGTTCGACCGGTGCCGGGTGTACGGGATCGCCGACTGCGTGCGCTGGGGGCTGATCGGCCGGTACGCCGGCGCGGTCGAGCCCGGCACCCACGAGTACACCAAGTTCGCCGACTGGCAGTTCCTGCGGGCACGCGCCGGACTCCGGGATCCGCACTTCGATGATCGGGTACGCAACCTGTAGGGGGCGGAACAGGATGGACGAACGGGATCGACCGCTCGGCTCGGCGCGTACCGACGCGGAGCGCGCGGTGGAGAAGGCGCTCGGAGAGATTGACGCGTGGTCGGGGCGTCGGATCTGCTACGCCCCGGTGCCCGGCGGGCTGCAGAACAGCAACTGGCGGCTCACCGTGGAGGGCGAAACCAAGCGGTACTTCATGAAGATCCCCGGGGCGGGCAGCGAGGCGTTCATCGACCGGCAGGTGGCCAACCAGGCCGCCAGCCGGGCCAGCGCGCTGGGCATCGGTCCGGAGGTTGTGCTGTTCCACCCGGCCAGCGGGGTGGAGGTGATCGAGTTCCTGGACGACTACCGGGCCTGCACCACCGCCGACTTCGCCGAGCTGGGGCTGGCCCACCAGGTCCTCGAGCGCTACCGGGCGCTGCACTCGGCCGACCCGCTGAGCCTGACCAAGACGGTGTTCGACATGACCGACGAGCACTTGGCGCAGGTCCAGCAACTCGGCGTCCGGCTGCCCGAGGACGTCGAGCCGGTGCTTGCCGAGTACGCCGCCGCGAAGGCCGCGCTGCTCGCCTCCGGGCTGGACCTGGTGCCCTGCCACAACGATCCGATGCCGGGGAACTTTCTCGTTGCCGACGGCAAGCCGCTACTCATGATCGACTTTGAGTTCGCGTCCAACAACGACCGGGCCTATGAGCTGGCGTTGCTGATCACCGAGATGTTCTACACCGAGCAACAGACCCTGGAGCTCATCGAGGGGTACTACGGCTCGGCGGCCTGGCCGGTCACCGCCCGGGTGCAGGTGTTCGGCGCGCTCGCCGATGTCAAGTGGGGCCTGTGGGGCTGCGTGAACGGCGTGCTGATCGACAGCTGGGACTTCGACTACACCAAGTACGGGCGTTGGAAGCTGATGCGCGCGCGGCTGAAGATGACCGATCCACGCTGGCCGGACTGGCTGGCCTCGGTGTGACCCGCGCACCGCTGCCGGCGCTGCCAGTGCAAAGGTAAGCGGGTGGCCGAACACGCGGACGCGGTGGTGCTGGGAGCTGGTATCTCCGGCCTCACCTCGGCGCTCACCCTGCAGGAGCACGGCTGGCGGGTGCGCATCGTCGCCGACCGCGCGCCGATCGCGTCCACCTCCTACCTGGCCGCCGCCGTGTGGTTCCCCACCCGCGCGGGTCCTCAGGACCGGGTACTCGACTGGGGCACCCACACCTACGCCGAGCTGGCCGCGCAGGCCAGCGCCGGGGTGCCCGGAATCGTCATGCGGGAAAGCCTGATGCTCTACCGGGAGCCGCCGCCCGAGCCATGGTGGGCCGGCGCGGTCGGCGGCGTGCGGGCCGCCGAGCCGGCCGAGCTGCCCCCCGGCTACCACCACGGGCTGCGGTTCGTGGTGCCGCTGGCCGAGATGCCCAGCTACCTGCCCTGGCTGCTGGAGCGGTTCGAGGCGGCCGGCGGCGAACTGGACTACCGGCGGGTGAGCTCGCTCGACGAGCTGGCCGCCGAGGCCCCGGTGCTGATCAACTGCGCCGGCCTGGGCGCCCGGGATCTGGTTGGCGACCTGAGCGTGGTGCCGGTGCGCGGGCAGATCGTCCGGGTGAGCAACCCCGGGCTGCGGATGTCGGTGCGCGACGAGGGCCACCCCGGCGGGCGGGCCTACGTGCATCCCCGGGTGCACGACTGCATCCTGGGCGGCACGCTCGATGAGGGCGTTTGGGACGATCAGGTCGACCTGGCCACCGGCGAGTCCATCTTGGCCCGCTGCCGGGATCTGGCCCCGGAGCTGGCCCGGGCCACCGTGCTCGACCACATCGTGGGGCTGCGCCCGGCGCGGCCGGAGGTGCGGCTGGAACGCGATGACCGCCCCGGCGTCACCCAGCGGCTGATCCACAACTACGGTCACGGCGGGTCGGGTATCACCCTGTCCTGGGGCTGCGCGCGCGACGTCGCCGCGCTGGCCACCGAATCCGGTCCGTCGTAGCACCGGTCACTTCGGCTCGCCGCCCGGCCGGACAGCGGGGCATGGAGGAGGAGATGCATTCACTGCTGGGCGAGCCGACCGGCCAAGGATGGATACAGCTGTTCGAGCTGGCCACCGCGCTGGTGCTGTCCGCGCTCATCGGCCTGGAGCGGGAGCTGCGGCAGAAGAGCGCCGGCTTGCGCACGCACGCCCTCATCGGCTTCAGCTCGGCGCTGATCATGCTGGTGTCCAAGTACGGCTTCACCGACGTGCTCGGCGACCACACGGTGCTGGACCCGTCCCGGGTGGCCGCGCAGATCGTGTCCGGCATCGGGTTCATCGGCGGCGGATTGATCTTCGTCAAGCGGGACCTGGTGCGCGGGCTCACCACGGCCGCGGCGGTCTGGCTCACCACCGCGGTGGGCATGGCCGCCGGCGCGGGCCTGCCGGTGCTCGCGGTGGCGACCACGGTCGGCTATTTCGCCATCGTCTACGGCTTCACCCCGCTGTCGGCGTACCTGCGTCGGGCCCAACCCCGGGCGCGCTACCTGGAGGTGATCTACGAGGACGGCCGTGGGCTGCTCCGGCAGATACTGAGCAGCTGCACCGCGCGTGGTTGGGTGATCGCCCGGCTGTCCACCCGCCACCTGGAAGCGTCGGTCGGGCTGGGCGCGGCGAACCTGTCCCGACGCGGCCGCGATGATGACGGCCGGCTAGCGGATCCGAACGCGGTATCGGTGGTGATCGGGATGGACGGCACCGGCAGCTATGAGGACCTGGTCGCCGCGCTCACTGAGCTCGACGGCGTGCTGGCGGTCAGTGCGACGACCCTGAACGACGACAGAGACCCCGAGGTCGAATGACTCAGATACGGCGACGCGCCGTCCTGGCCGGACGGGCCGAATCGCTGGGGAAGCGCGCCCTGCGGACCTCCAGCACCACCGCGGCGAACACCAGCGCGGCCAGCCCCGAGGCGATCTGGCCGAGCACCAGGCAGAGCACGCCCAATATCACCGCGACCACGCACACCACATCGTGCGCCACCCGCGCGCCTCGCTGCTTTCGCTGGCCGTGCGGCGAGGTGAGCAGCGAAGCCAGCCCAGGGTCACTCGCGACGATCCTGCGTTCAATCTCGTGCAGCACCCGCTGCTCCGGTTCGCTCAACATGCGACTGCCTCCTGCGCCGCTCAACCACTCAATTCCGGTGTACCACGATCGGAGCCGGGCAAACAGTCGTTCTGGTCACAACCCTGGGGTGATCCTCTGCGCAAAAGGATGAGAGCCCTTTCAGCTGTGGTACGACCCTAATCACCCGTGCAAACACATTACGAGATGCTGTGAACGTCCCACGCCGGCCGGAAGTTCCCGGCGCGCGGCAATTAGCGTGGGGCGTCGGAAGAATTCGGAGCGTGGTTGATGTCTGCATTGTCTAGCCCTGACGGCCCAAGCCGCGGCGGCCGCTCGGCCGAGCGCGCCCGGCGCTGGTGGCGTCACCCCGGCCGACGAGCAGGCCTGATTGCCGTATTGCTGTGCGTGGGCCTCGCCGCCGCCGGTTGTGGCACCTCCGCGCCGACGGTGCGGCCCCCCGCCGCACCCACCGGCCCGGTCGCCGGAACCTCGCCGGACGGCCGGGGGGCGATTCGTCCGCTGCCCGCGCCCACCGGCTGCACCGCGGTGGTGACCGACGCGGTGAGCATGTCGGCGGCGATCGAGTCCGCGCTGCCCGGCGACACCATCTGTGTGCGCGGCACGATCGCGGACAAGCGCCTGGTGATCAGGAAATCGGGTAACCAGGGAGCCCCCATCAAGATCGTTGGCGACGGCCAGGCGGTCGTGCACGGCATTACCGTGGACGCCAATTACGTCAGCATCTCCGGGCTCAACTCGGTGAACCCGAACGCCCCCGGCATCTCGCTGAGCGGCAACAACATCACCCTGGAGAACTCCACCTCGATCAGCCCGCGCGGCGACGACGGGGACGCGCTGCGGTTCTGGGGCAACAACATCACCATCCGGCACAACACGATGCGGGACACCAAGAACCTGAACGGCGCGCACGCCGACTGCATGCAGACGTTCGCCACCGACGAAGGTCACCTGGCCAGCCAGCACGTGCTGATCGACAGCAACCGCTGTGAGGATATCGACAACACCTGCCTGATCATGGAGGGGCCGCACAGCCTGGCCGGGGACGGCAGCGGAGTCGGGGCATCCAACGATGTCACATTCACGAACAACTATTGTCAGAACAATGCGAGTGAGGCCCTGCAGATCGATGACGTGCAGAACCTGACGATTACAAACAATGACATCGAGGGAAACAACGATCACGCATTCGCGCTGCAGAATTTGACCACCGGCGCAAAAGTCAGTGGCAACAAGCTCAACCCGGCGGTTCATTTCGAAGTAGGCATGGATGATTCGTCGGCGCCCGGCTACCAGGGCCCGCCGTCGGGTGGCAATCCGTGATCGGCCAGGCAAACCGGATGCCGAGCCGCCGCGGCTACCGTTGATCAGGGCTCGGCGAGCCTGAGAACCGAACAGCTCGTGCTGAGTACGGTGATCAGCTATGGGTCGCAAGTTGGGCTGGCTGGCTGTGCTGGTGATCGGCCTTGCGTTGTTCGCGCTGGTCTATCAGACGCTCATCCAGACCCAGAACCTGAACTACGTGCCGGCGATGATCCTGCTCGGCGCGGCGGTCATGCCGGCCACCTTCGTCACCTACGTAGCCTCGCGGGATGGCCGGTGGCGGGTGCCGGCCAGTGTGGTCGCCGGCACCGCATTGTTCGGTGGCGTGCTGGGCACAGTGGTGGCGGGGCGGCTGGAGTACGACACGCTGCGCGCACTGGGCACCGTCCCGGTGATCGCGGTGGGCCTGGCCGAGGAGGGCGCCAAGCTCCTGGTGCCGATCATGATGGTCTTCCTACTCCCCCGGTTGCCCGCCTACCGGCAGCGGCTGGGCGGGCGGCCCGCGCTCGACCCGGCGGACGGGGTGATCATCGGCGTGGCTGTGGGCATGGGCTTCGCGGTGCTGGAGACCATGGGCTACGCGTTCGTCGCCATCGTCACCCACGGTGGGATCGGCGGTGTGGAGGAGCTGCTGTTCATCCGGGGCCTGCTCAGCCCGGTGGGCCACGCCGCCTGGACCGGGCTGACCAGCGCGGCACTCTGGCGCTGGGCAGCCGGTGAGCGGCACGGGGCAAGAAACTTCATCCTGCTGTTCCTGCTGGCCGCCGCGCTGCACGCCACCTGGGACGGCGCGGGCAGCCTGCCGGTGATGGCCGTCGTCGCCTGCCTCAGCGCCTACGGCCTGCTCCGGGAGTTGCACCGCAGTACCCTCACCCGTCGCCCGGAGCTAGCCACCCCACCCGCTTGACGTCAGCGCGCCATCGCGCGTACTGCGCCGAGGTCGACGTGAGGCTTCCTCCTGGCCCGAGAATCCAGAATGGCGTCGATCTCGACGTCGCCGCGCTGACCGCCGAGCGCGCGGGGCCCCGCCTCCTCCACCACGCAGACCTCGTCCACTCCGCACGCCGGCCGACCGTTCACGGTCCCCCTCCCGGCCGCGATCAGCGCATTCGTCCGATCGCGTCCTCGACCATGTCCCAGAACCGTGGCGCATCCAGCCCCATCGCAACGTGCGCGTTCGCCGGCCGGTCGAGCTTGTTGTGCAGGTCCACGCTGGTGGCGCCGAGCGTTTCGGTGCCGTGCAGCTCGATATCCAGCCGGGTGTACGTGGTGGGCACGATGCTGGACGCGGCGACCAGCGCGACCGCGACCGGGTCGTGCAGCGGCGGGGCAGGCATGCTCTCGGACACCTGGTAGGCCCCCCGGAAGAAGTCGATCAAGTCCACGGCGAAAGCCGAGGTGGCATTGCCAATCGCCGCCACCCGGTCCCGCACCTCCTCGGTGACCAGCGCCTGGTGGGTCACGTTCAGCCCGACCATGCTGAATCGGAGGCCCGAGGCGAGCACTACCGCCGCCGCCTCCGGGTCCACCCAGCAGTTGAACTCCGCGTACGGGGTGACGTTGCCCCGGCCGGTGGAGCCGCCCATCCAGGCGATCTCCCGGATCTTCGGCTGGATTTCCGGGTGCAGCCGCAGCAGCAGCGCCACGTTGGTGAGCGGTCCGGTGGCGATCAGCACCATCGGCTCGGCCGCCTCGGCCAGCAGCTCACGCAGCATCGCCACCGCGCCGCGCGGGTCCAGCTCCACCTCTGGCTCGGGCAGCACCGGCCCGTCCAGTGCGCTGGCGCCGTGGATGTCCCAGGCCGTGTGCAGGGTGCGGGTCAGTGGGCTGTCCGCGCCGGCGGCGATGGGCACGTCCTTGATGCCGGCGACCGTGCAAATCACCCGGGCATTGTGCGTGGTCTGCGCCAGCTCCCCGTTCCCGCCGACCGTGGTGATGCCGCGCAGGTCCAGGTCCGGATGACCGGCGGCCAGCCAGATGGCGAACGCGTCATCATGCCCAGGATCGCAATCCAAGATCACCGGCACTGCCATTGGCGACTCCCCCCGCGCGACGGCATTTCGGCCTGACGTTACCTCGCCGCGCGCCGCTTGCCCGCCGGTCGAATCCTGAGAGTCCGCGGCATGATCCACAGGCGAATCCACTCTCAGCAGGCATCCTTGTCCCCCATGGGATGGACGACCGGCTCCCCCGCTCGGCCGCGGCCGAGCACGCTGACCTGGGCGGTTCTCGTCGCGGTGGTGGCCATGGTCGCCGCGGGATGCGCCGGGCAGACCACGACGCCGACCACCGGACAGCCCGTCGAGGGCGGCGTCGCCACGTTCGCCGAGCCCGCCAACACCACCCCGAACTACATCTTCCCTTTCATGGGCACCGAGTACTTCAGCGTGATCACCATCTCGGATTTCCAGTATTTGATGTACCGGCCGCTGTACTGGTTCGGCGATCAAGACAAGCCCTTGCTGAACGACCGGCTCAGCCTCGCCAACCAGCCGACCTACGCGGACAACAATCGCACGGTAACGGTGACGCTGCGGCCCTATTCCTGGTCAGACGGCACACAGGTCACCTCGGATGGCATCGCCTTCTGGATGAACATGATGAAGGCCGAGAAGGCTAAATGGGCGGTATACGTTCCCGGCGGGATCCCGGACGATATCGACTCGATATCCGTGGACTCGCCGAGCCAGATTACCTTCCACCTGAACAAGAGCTACAGCGCGCAATGGTTTCTGTACAACGAGCTCTCTCAGATCACCCCATTACCGCACGCCTGGGACCGCACGGCGAACGGCCCGAGCGACTGCGAACACAACGCCGGCGACTGCGCCGCGGTCTATGAATATCTGGCCGATCAGGCGAAGAGCATCAACGACTACGCCACAAATCCGCTGTGGCAGGTCGTGGACGGGCCTTGGAAGCTCAAGTACTTCAACGCCGACGGCAACGTCAGCTTCGTCCCGAACAAGACTTATTCGGGGCCGAACAAGCCACACCTCGACCAGTTCGACCTTGCGCCTTTCTCGGACAATGCCGCCGAGTACAACGTCCTGCGATCCGGGAACAACTCCATCCAGGTCGGCTATCTGCCGCCGGAGAACGCGCCGGCGAAACCGGATAACCAACTCGTCGGCCACAACCCGCTGCAGAGCAACTACACCTTGGACCGCTGGTACAGCCTGTCGGTGAACTACTTCGTGTTGAACGCGCACAACCCGACGGCCGGCCCGATGTTCGCGCAGCAATATCTCCGGCAGGCCCTGGCGTCCCTGGTCGACCAGAAGGCGATCATCAAGGCCGCGCTGCACGGGTACGGAGCGACGACCAACGGTCCGGTGCCGACCACCCCGGACAACCCGTACGCCACCGACCGGACCGAGCCCAACCCGTTCCCCTACGACCCGGGGCGGGCCCAGCAACTCCTCAACACGCATGGCTGGAGCACCCCACCGGACGGGGTGGGCAGCTGCCAGCGCCCTGGTACCGGGCCTGACCAGTGCGGACCCGGGATACCACCGGGGGCGCCACTGGAGCTCCAGATGATGTACCGCTCCGGCGCACCTCGGGTCCAGTTGGCCATGCAGCAGCTGCAGTCGTCGGCGACCAAGGTAGGCGTCAAGATCGACCTGCAGGGCGCGCCGTTCGACACGGTCATCGGCACCGCCATCCCGTGCGACGCCGGGAAACCCGACTGCAACTGGCAAATGGCCAACTGGGGATCAGGATGGGTGTTCGCTCCAGACTATTACCCGACCGGCGAGCAGATCTTCGGCACCGGCGCCGGGTCCAACAACGGCAGCTTCTCCGACCCGAAGCTGGACGAGCTCATTGCCGCCACCCAGCACAGCGACTCCCCCGAGGCGATGCGGGCCTACGCGGCATACGGCTCAGAAACCTTGCCGGCGATCTGGCAGCCCAACAACGACTACCAAGAAACCGAGATCGCCAACAACCTCAAGGGAGTCACGCCACAGAACCCGTACCTGAACATCACACCGGAGGACTGGTACTACGTGAAGTGACCACCGCTCCCATCGCCGCTTCCACCACTGAGGTATTCGATGACCGGATTCATCGCCCGGCGACTGGTGCAATCCATTGTCGTGGTGCTACTCGTGACAGTGATCGTGTTCATTCTCCTGCACCTATTGCCGGGTGGGCCGGCGCGTGCCCAACTGGGCCCGCGCGCCACCCCGGTGGCGATCGACGCCTTCAACCATCGGATGGGCTACGACCGGCCCATCCCGGTCCAGTACTGGACATGGCTGGAGCAACTCGCCACGGGCAATCTCGGGTTCTCCGTCAAGCTGAACCAGTCAGTGCTCTCGCTGATCGGCGAGCGGCTGCCCAAGACCCTGATCCTCACGATTCTGTCCACGTTGTTCGCGCTCGTCGTGGCAATTCCGCTCGGCATGGTGCAAGCGGTGCGACGCAACCAGGTATCGGACTACGCGATCACCTTCTGGGCCTTCGTCTTCTACGCGACTCCGCCGTTCTTTCTCGGCGTCGTCCTCATTGTGGTGTTCTCGGTGTATCTTCCGATCCTGCCCGCCGAGGCGCCGCAGAGCTCGTCGCTCGGGGTGATCCTCTCCCAGCCGGCCGGGCTGATCCTGCCGGTGCTGACCCTGGCGCTGCTGACCGTCGCGCAGTTCTCCCGGTACATGCGGTCAGCGGTGATCGAAAACCTGGCCGAGGACTACGTGCGCACCGCGCGGTCCAAGGGCGCCGGCGAGCGCACCGTGCTGGTTCGCCACGTGCTGCGCAACTCGCTGATCCCGATCGCCACGCTGCTCGGACTGTCCCTCCCGGCGATCTTCTCAGGTGCGCTGATCACCGAGGCGGTGTTCAACTTCCCGGGCATGGGCGAGCTGTTCTGGACCGCCGCGCAAACCCAGGACTACCCGATCATGCTCGGGATCACCGTGCTCGTCGGCCTGGCCACCGTGATCGGCTCCCTGCTCGCCGACCTCGCCTACGCCGCCCTCGACCCAAGAGTGAGGTTCGCATGAACCGCAGGTCAGGACTCGTGAGTGGCGATGGTCGCTATAGCGACCATCGCCACTCACGACCTCTGAGCAGGGGGAATGGGCGATGAGTGCGATTCCGGCGGATGACGCGGCGGTGCCCGAATCGCCCAGCACGCGGGGCTCGCTGTGGCGGATGTTGTCGGAGTTCCTGGAGAACAGGCTGGCGGCGGTCGGGCTCGGCGTGGTGGTGCTGTTCTGCTACCTGGGCCCGCTGATCTATCACACCGACCAGACGCACATCGAGCTGTCCGAGGCCACTCTGGCGCCTTCGCTGGCCCATCCTCTGGGCACCAATGAGGTCGGCTACGACCAGCTCGGCCGGTTGATGGTCGGCGGGCAGTCCTCCCTCGAGGTGGGCATCGCCGCCGCCCTGCTGGCCACCGCGTTCGGCACCCTGTGGGGAGCCATCGCCGGGTACGCCGGCGGTTTCGTGGATGCGGCGATGATGCGTGTGGTCGACGCGCTGCTCGCGGTGCCGGCGCTGTTCCTGCTGCTGTTCCTCTCCTCGATCGCGCGGCCCAACGTGGGGCTGCTGATCCTGGTCATCGCGCTGATCTCGTGGCTCGGGCCGGCGCGGCTGGTTCGAGGTCAGGCGCTCACCCTGCGCACCAGGGACTACGTGCGGTCGGTGCGGTTGATGGGCGGCGGCCCGATACGCGCCGTGCTGCGGCACATCGCGCCGAACGCCATCGGCACCGTGGTGGTCAACGCGACCTTCCAGGTGGCCGACGCCATCCTGACCGTCGCCGCGCTCAGCTTCCTCGGCCTCGGGATACCGCCGCCCGCCGCGAACTGGGGGGACATGCTCTCCAACGGCATCAACTACACCTACGACGGCTACTGGTGGCTGATCTACCCGCCCGGCCTGGCCATCGTGCTCGTGGTGGTCGCGTTCAACCTCATCGGCGACGCGCTGCGGGACTCGTTCGACGTGCGGCTGCGCGGGAGGTGACCGTGCAACCGGTCTTAGAGCTGGTCGACCTGCACACCGAGATCGCGCTGCGCCACGGCGTGGCTCGGCCGGTCGGTGGGGTGTCACTGAGCGTCGGCAAGGGCGAGACCCTGGGCATCGTCGGCGAGTCCGGCTGCGGCAAGACCATGACCGCGCTGTCCATCATGCGGCTGCTGCCACCCGGCGGCCACATCACCGGTGGCTCCATCCTGTTCGGCGACACCGACCTCGCCACGCTCGACGAGGCGGGCATGCGCGCGATCCGGGGCAATCGGGTCGGCATGATCTTCCAGGATCCGATGACGTCGCTGAACCCGTGCATGACGATCGGTGACCAGGTCGCGGAGACCGTGCTGCTGCACCGCGAGGCGACCCGGACCCAGGCCCGCAAGCGCGCCGAGGAGGTCCTCGACCTGGTCGGGCTGCCCGACGTCAAGCGGCGGCTGGACAGCTACCCGCACCAGCTCTCCGGCGGGATGCGCCAGCGGGTGGTGATCGCGATGGCGCTGGCCTGCGAGCCGGAGCTGCTGATCGCCGACGAACCGACCACGGCCCTGGACGTGACGATCCAGAAGCAGATCCTGCGGCTCATCGACGACCTGCGCGCCCAGCTGGGCATGGCGGTGATCCTGGTGACGCACGACCTCGGCGTGATCGCCGGGCACAGCGACCGGGTCGCGGTCATGTACGCCGGCAAGGTCGTGGAGACCAGCTCCACCCAGGACCTGTTCGACAACCCGAGGCATCCCTACACCGAGGCGCTGTTCCGTGCCTTGCCGGAGAACGTCGACCCGGACCGCGAGCTCTACTCCATACCCGGTCTGCCGCCTGACCTGTCGAATCCCCCCAGCGGCTGCCGGTTCGCCGCGCGCTGCGGCTACGCCACCGACGGGTGCCGCGCCGAGGAGCCGTCGCTCACCGGGGACGGCCACCCGTTCGCCTGTTTCCATCCGCTCGGTCCGGCGGAACAGGCCACAGCCAACCCGCGAACCGAACCGGCACCCGCCGAAAACGGCTCGGCGCTGCTCGATGTGCGCAGCCTGGTCCGGGACTTCCGGGTGAGTTCGAACGGGGTGCTGCGGCGCGCCAGCGGCACAGTCAGCGCGGTGGCCGACGTGTCGTTCACCGTCCGGGCCGGGGAGACGTTCGGGCTGGTCGGCGAGTCGGGCTGCGGCAAGAGCACGGTCGGCAGGCTGCTCGTCGCCGAGGACACCCCCACCTCGGGCTCGGTCAGCTTCGACGGCACCGAGATCAGCACCAAGTCCAACCGGGCGCTGCGCGAACTGCGGCGCGACTTCCAGCTGATGTTCCAGGATCCGTACGCCTCACTGGACCCACGGATGCGGGTGCGCTCGATTCTGCGCGAGCCGCTGGCCATCCAGCGCCGAGGGTCCGCCCCGGAGCAGGAGCGCGCCGTCGCCGCACTGCTCGACGAGGTCGGCCTGCCCCGGGCCGCGTTGGAGAAGTATCCGCACGAGTTCTCCGGCGGGCAGCGGCAGCGGATCGGCCTGGCCAGGGCGCTCGCGCTGCGACCGAGGCTGATCGTGGCCGACGAGCCGGTGTCCGCGCTGGACGTCTCGGTGCAGGCGCAGATCCTCAACCTGATGCGCGCCCTGCAGCGCGAGCACGACCTGACCTACGTGTTCATCTCCCATGACCTGTCGGTGATCCGCTACATCGCCACCACGATCGGCGTGATGTACCTCGGCAAGCTCGTCGAGGTCGGGCCGGCCGAGCAGGTGTACTCCGCGCCGGCGCACCCCTATACCAAGGGCCTGATCGACGCCATCCCGCTGGCGGACCCCCTGCGGGAACACCGCAAGGAGAGCGCGGGCGTGCGCGGCGAGCTGCCCTCGGCACTGACCCCGCCGTCCGGTTGCCGGTTCCGCACCCGCTGTCCGCTGGCCACCGACATCTGCGCCGAGCAGGTCCCGCCCATGCGGCGGTTCAGCGAGCAGGGGCAGCGGGCCGCCTGCCACCACCCGCTGAAGGCGCCGGTACCGGAGCGGATGGCCGGGTGAAACGCTACTTCGGAGATCGGCCGAAGCGGGGCAGCGAGAAGGCGGGCTGAGTCCGGGCCCGCCGCCAGCCCAGCCAGCCCACCGCGATCAGCACGGCCGCCGCCATGGCCAGCGGGAGCGTCCTGGTGAACCACTCCCAGAAGATGTCCCACGGGGTGACGTGGTGGAAGACCGAAACGTTGTAGATCGTCGTCTCGCCATAGTTGGAGCTGCTACACGGCGATGAGTTCCCGCAGTTCGCCTGGGTGTAGGCACCGGCCTTGAAATACGCACCGGAGAAGCGATTGGAAATAGTCGTCTGCAAGGCCCCGTTGTAATACACGTTCACCTTGCCATCGCGCACCACGTACCGCGCCTCGAACTTTGTACCGAGGGCATAGTTGCTGGTCACCAGCTTGTAGTGCGGGTTATCACCCTCAGTGATATAGAGATTGCTGCCCTCCAGCCGGAAGACCGTAATGTCGTCGTCGGCGTCGTGAATCTGCGCGCCCACCAACTCCGGCTTCCCAACGGGAAGGTGGGTGAAGGCTTCGGTGACGGTCAGCATGTGGGTGCCCGCCGTCGACGACCAACTGGCTGTGCTCGCACCGTTGTCGACCATCTCCCGCAATTCCGAGCGCGGGTTGCGCGAGCCCTTCGTGGTCACCCCGTCAACCGGCGCGCGGAACACCACCGCGTCGCAGGCGGGCGTGGGGTTGAACCACGGCGCCGTGCCGTAGTTGGCCAGTTCGGGCTGCTTGACCTCCAGCGGACTCTTCGCGTTGCCCGCGCCACCGAACGGCAGGGTGACCTTCCAGTTGCTCAGATCCAGAACCTGGGCCGGTTCGGTGCAGCTGGTGCTGTCGTCGTCGCCGGGCGCCGGGACGGGGGCCGCCGGGGCGGTGCTGGTCGCGTGCGCGGCAACCGGAACCGCCGCCGCGGCGGGCCCGAGCAGGGCCGAGGAGGCCGCCGCCAGGGCAAGAGAAAGCGCAGTGATGTGCATGGAAATGACCACGCTCCTTCCCACCAACCGGGCGGTGACGGTCGGGGTGCCTCCACCCGGGCCCAGGGGCCGACATGAGGCTAGCCCTGGTGCGGATCGGGAGCTACGCCGACTCGGCTAACCCCGCCGCGCAGGCGGTTCAGGCGTCCCGGAGCATCGCCGCGTCCAGCCAGGCGTCCGGGATGCCGAACCCGTCGATCAGCGCGCCGGCGTGCGGGCGCAGGTCCCGACACAGCTCGTTGACCGAGGCGATGACCGCCTTGGTCTGGCTCGCGGTCAGCCGGCCGTGCTCGGCGAACCAGCCCCGGTCCGCCTCGATGACGCTCAGCGCGTACAGCGAGCGCACCCGGGCCAATAGCGCCCGTACCCCCTCGTCCGAGCAGCGGGCCAAGCCGGCGTCGAACCCGTCCAGCACCCAGCGGTCCATGTGCGCCCTGGCGGCGGCCAACAGGTGGTCCTGCGCGGCGTTGAACACCTCGAACGCGTCGACGCCCGGTGCGCCGGCCCGACGCAGCCGCCGCGCCAGCCCGGCCAGCAGGTGCTCCGCCCGATCGGCCAGCAGCGAGTGCTGCCACTCCGCGTTGTCCGGGCTCGGGTCACGGAAGCGCTGCGCGATGGTCCGCGCGGCGGTGCGCTCGGCGATGGCGTCCACCACCTGCTCGGTGACGAACCTGATCATCTCCAGGGTGTCCAGGTCGCCCAGGTGGTCCCGGTACTCGGTGAGCAGACCCTTGGCCACCAGCTGCAGCAGCACGGTGTTGTCGCCCTCGAACGTGGTGAATACGTCGGTGTCCGCCTTGAGCTGGGGCAACAGGTTCTCGGCGAGGTAGCCGGCGCCGCCGCAGGCCTCCCGGCAGGTCTGGATGGTGCGGGTGGCGTGCCAGGTGGTGACCGCCTTCATCCCGGCGGCCAGCGCCTCCAGCTCGCGCTGCTTGGCCTCATCGGTGGTGCCGCCGGTCTGCGTGTCGTGCAGCAGCGCCACCAGCTTCTCCTGGGCGAAGTGCAGCGCGTAGCTGGTCGCCAGCGCGGGCAGCAGCTTGCGCTGGTGGGCCAGGTAGTCCAGCAGCACGATCTCGCCGTCCCGCCCGGGCGCCTCGAACTGGCGGCGGCGCTCGGCGTAGCGCACCGCGATGGCCAGCGCGGACTGGGTGGCGCTGGCCGCCGAGCCGGCGACGCTCACCCGACCGCGCACCAGGGTGCCGAGCATGGTGAAGAACCGGCGGTTCTGGTTCTCGATGGGGCTGGAGTAGGTGCCGTCCTCGGCCACATCGCCGTACCGGTTGAGCAGCGCCTCCCGGGGCACCCGCACCGAGTCGAACACCAGCCGGCCGTTGTCCACCCCGTTCAGCCCGGCCTTGCGACCGCAGTCGGAGATGCTCACCCCGGCGCACGGCCGGCCGTCGGCGTCCCGGATCGGCACCAGCAGGGCGTGCACCCCGTGCCGGCCCGCCGGGGTGACCAGCTCGGCGAACACCACCGCCATCCGGCCGTCCCGCGCGGCGTTGCCGATGTAGTCCTTGCGCGCCGACAGGGTCGGGCTGTGCACCACGAACTCCCGGGTGGCCACGTCGTAGGTCGCGGTGGTCTCCAGCGCCGCGACATTACTGCCGTGCCCGGTCTCGGTCATCGCGAAGCAGCCGGGCAGCTCGAAGCTCATGATCGCGGGCAGGTACCGCCGGTGGTGCACCTCGGTACCCAGCGCCTGGACCGCGCCGCCGAACAGCCCCCACTGCACCCCGGCCTTGACCATCAGCGACAGGTCGGCGTAGGCCAGCATCTGGATCGAGGTGACCGACCCGCCGATGTCGTCCTCGCCGCCGTGCTCGCCGATGAAGCCCAGCCTGGTCCGGCCGCTGGCGGCCAGCTCCCTGACCAGCTCGGTGGTGTACGCCCGATGCTCCTCGGTGTCCCAATCCGGGTCCGGGTGCAGCCGGCGTTGGCCCAGCTGGGCGCGTACGTCCGCCCGGACCCAGGCCCACCGGCCGTCCAACACGGCACCCAACACCTCGGTGTCCACCTTGTCCGGCAGTTCGGCCGAAACACTCATATCGCCGCGCTCTTCATGACGCCTCCGATGCGGGTTCAACCAGCGACAGCGGCCCAGGCCCCGTTCAGCTGATCCGCTGAACTCTCCCACCGACCGGGTCGGCGGTGGTCTCAAGGTGGCCAGTGACCGTGGATCATCGTCCGGATGGGGTACCCAGTGACCGGGCAAGCCGAACGGCGGGCGCCCGAGGTCACAATTACTGGCGAGTAACCCCGGGTAGCTTGGCGGTGAGGAAGGGAGATCGGCATGGCGGACAGAACGCAGCGGCGCGCGGCGGTCATCGGCGGCAACCGGATCCCGTTCGGCCGCGCAGGCGGGCACTACGCCAAGGCCTCCAACCAGGACATGCTCACCGCCACCCTGGACGGGCTGGTGGCCAGGTTCGGGCTGCGGGACGAGCGGCTGGGCGAGGTGGTGGCCGGCGCGGTGCTCAAGCACAGCCGGGACCGGGACCTGACCAGGGAGTCCGTGCTGGGTAGCCGGCTGTCCCCGGCGACCCCCGGCTACGACGTGCAGCAGGCCTGCGGCACCGGGCTGGAAACGGTCATCGCGGTGGCCAACAAGATCGCCCTCGGCCAGATCGAGAGCGGCATCGCCGGCGGCGTGGACTCGGTCAGCGACGCGCCGGTCGCGGTGAACGACGAGCTGCGCCGGGTGCTGCTGGAGCTCAACCACGCCCGCTCGCTCGGCGCCCGGCTGGCCGCGGTGGCCAAGCTGCGCCCCGGACAGATCGTGCCGGACCTGCCGCGCAACGCCGAGCCGCGCACCGGGCTGTCCATGGGCGAGCACGCCGCGATCACCGCCGCCGAGTGGGAGATCGACAGGGAGGCACAGGACGAGCTGGCGGTGGCCAGCCACCAGCACCTGGCCGCCGCGTACGACCGGGGGTTCTTCGACGACCTGGTCACCCCGTACCTGGGCCTGCGCCGGGACGCCACCCTGCGGCCGGACGCCAGCGTGGAAGCGATGGCCAAGCTCAAGCCGGTGTTCGGTGGCTCGGGCGGCACCATGACGGCCGGCAACTCCACCCCGCTGTCGGACGGCGCCTCCAGCGTGCTGCTGGGCAGCGACGAGTGGGCGCGGCAGCGGAACCTGCCGGTGTTGGCGCACCTGGTGGACGCCGAGACGGCCGCGGTGGACTACGTGCACGGCGGCGAGGGGTTGCTGATGGCGCCGGTCTACGCGGTGCCCCGGCTGCTCGCCCGCAACGGGCTGACCCTGGCCGACTTCGACTTCTACGAGATCCACGAGGCGTTCGCGTCCACCGTGCTGGCCACGCTCAAGGCCTGGGAGGACAAGGCGTACTGCACCGAGCGACTGGGCCTGGACGCCCCCCTCGGCCCCATCGACCGGACCCGGCTGAACGTGGCCGGCTCATCACTGGCCGCCGGCCACCCGTTCGCCGCCACCGGCGGGCGGATCGTGGCCACCCTGGCCAAGCTGCTCGCCGAGAAGGGCTCCGGGCGCGGCCTGATCTCCATCTGCGCCGCCGGCGGGCAGGGCGTGGTGGCGATCCTGGAGGCGACATGACCATGATCACCGAGGCCGGCGCCGACTGGTACCGGGCACTGGCCAACAACCGGATCGGCGGCCCGCTGAGTCGGCAGCTGGGCCTACCCCGGCCGGCGCAGCTGCGCCGCTACCGCCCCGGCCAGCCACTCACCGAAGGCCCGGTGCTGGTCGGCAACGCCGGCACCGGCAGCCTGGCCGACCACGTGCTGTCGCTGCCCGGGATGGAGCAGGTGTCCGAGGCCACCGACCGGCTCGGCGCCCTGGTCCTGGACGCCACCGGCCTGGGCACCCTGGAGGAGCTGGCCGTGGCGCGGGACTTCCTGGGCAGCGGGCTGCGCCGGTTGGGCCCGTCCGGGCGGGTGCTGGTGCTGGCCAACCCGCCCGAGCAGGCCGATGGGGTGACCGCGGCCGCCGCCCGCCAGGCGCTGGACGGGCTGGTCCGCTCGATGGCCAAGGAACTGCGCGACGGCGCGACGGCGAACCTGGTGTTCGTCGCGCCGGACGCCACCGCGGCGGACACCGACTCGACCGTGCTGTTCCTGCTCTCCGCCCGCTCCGCGTACCTGGACGGCCAGGTCGTCCGGGTCGGTCCGTCGGTCGGCACGGCCGTCGCCAACGGCTCGGCCGGGCCACCGCACACCGGCCGGGTCGTGGTGGTGACCGGGGCGGCCCGGGGCATCGGCGCCGCGATCGCCGAGGTCTTCGCCAGGGACGGGGCGATCGTGGTCTGCCTGGACGTGCCCGCCCAGGGTGACGCGCTGGCCGCCACCAGCAACCGGATCGGTGGCCTGGCGCTGCAGCTGGACATCACCGCCCCGGACGCGCCGGCCCGGCTGCTGGAGTACCTGTCCGGCCGGCACGGCGGGGTGGACGTGGTGGTGCACAACGCCGGGATCACCAGGGACAAGCTGCTGGTCAACATGGACGCCGAGCGGTGGGACTCGGTGCTCGCGGTGAACCTGCGCGCCCAGCTGGACCTGAACTCCGCGCTGCTCGCGCCGGGCAGCCCGCTGCGTTCCGGCGGCCGGCTCGTGTCGGTGTCCTCCACCAGCGGCATCGCCGGCAACCGGGGTCAGACGAACTATGCGGCCAGCAAGGCGGGCATCATCGGCATGGTCCGCGCGCTGGCGCCCTCGGCGGCCGGCCGGGGCGTGACGGTGAACGCGGTGGCGCCGGGGTTCATCGAGACCGCGATGACCGCCGCCATGCCGTTCGGCACCCGGGAGGCCGGCCGGCGGATCAACAGCCTGCACCAGGGTGGCCTGCCGGTGGACGTGGCCGAGACGATCGCCTGGCTGGCCGAGCCGGGCAGCGGCGGCGTCACCGGCCAGGTGGTCCGGGTCTGCGGGCAGAGCATGGTGGGGGCGTGATCGCCGCCGAGGTGCTGGACAAGGCGCCTCGGCTCGGCCCGCGTTACGCGCTGGCGCTGCTGCCCGGGCGGGGCGGCGGCGGCGCGCTGCCGAACCGCGAGCTGGCTCTGCACGGCCTTCGGGTGGACGCCGGCGGCCTGGCTGACTACGCGCACGTGTGCGGTTTCGCCGTGGACGGCACGCTGCCGGTGACCTATCCGCAGGTGCTGGCGTTCGGCGCGCAGATCCGGCTGATGACCGAGCCGGGGTTCCCGCTGCGGCTGCCCGGCCTGGTGCACCTGCGGCAGCGGATCCGCCAGCACCGCCCGATCGGCCTCGAGGAGCCGCTGGACCTGCGGGTGCGCGCCGCCGACCTGCGCGGCCACCCGCGCGGCGCCCAGGTGGACCTGCTCGCCTCGGTGTCGGTGGCCGGCGAGCCGGTCTGGGCGGCGCGCAGTACGTATCTGTCCCGGGGGGTGTCCGCCCCGACACAGGCCGCGGCCGAACCCGAGCCGGCCGAGGTGTCCGCGCCGCTGTCCGCGCGCTGGCGGTTGGCCGGTGACATCGGGCGGCGCTACGCCTCGGTCAGCGGGGACGTCAACCCGATCCACCTGCACCCGTTGGCCGCCCGGCTGTTCGGCTTCCCCGGGGCGATCGCGCACGGCATGTGGACCGCCGCGCGCTGCGTGGCCACACTCGCTGGCCGGCTGCCCGAGGCGTACGACGTGGACGTGGTGTTCCGCAAGCCGGTGGTGCTGCCCACCACGGTCGAGCTGCACACCGCGCGCACCGACACCGGCTGGGCGCTGACCCTGCGCGGCGCCGGGTCCGACCGGATCCACCTGATCATGTCGGTGGACACGACGACGGAGGACCTCCCCGACCAGCTCGGCTAGCGCACCAGGGATCCCCCGACCGGGCACCCTCAGCGGTCGCCGGAACAGCGGTGCTTACCGGATAATCCCGATATCGGGCTCCGTGGGGGCAGCGGGGGTGGGAATCATGCGGGTGCGGTCGGTGCGGCCCTTGTGGCGGTCGGCGCGCCGAACCAGACGCACCCACAATCCCCCCGGGCCACAGGCGCGGCTCGCCGAGCGGGCTCTCTTCGACCAGGTGTCCGGTGTGCTCGGCCCGGTCGCCGCGCAGCGCGGTGGGCAGCCGACCTGGCTGATCAAACCTGCATTGCGGCAGGCGTGGTGGGACACGTTCGGCGCCGAGCTGGGCGAGCCGACGCTCACCTGGGTCGCGCAGGCCATCCAGGACCGGCAGCCGGGGCCGATCGGCTGGCGGTCGCGCCGGATGGGCGGCCCGGAGCCGGCGGCGGGGTATCCGGGAAACTGGCTGCGCGCCAGCCTGGATCTGCCGCCGAGCGCCCGGGCGCTGACCCGGGTGCCCGATCTGCTCCGGGATCTGCTGGCCGGGTGGGGGCCCGCCGCCGAGCCGCTGATCGAGGATGCCCAGCTGGTGACCACCGCGCTGGTCTCCAGTGCGATGGATCGGGCGGACCCGAGGTGCTGCCCTCGGCTGGACCTGACCTTCGATGCCGGCGTGCTCCGCGTCTGCCTGACCATTGAGCTGGCAGCCGACCCCGGCAGGACGCTCCCCGCGCGGCAGCGGCGGCGAACCGCGACCCTGCTGCTGGACAGCCTGGCGCCGGGCTGGCAGCGCCGCGGCACCGCGGGTAGCGAGCGGACCTGGTTCGAGCTGCGCATCCACAACGCCCGGTAGCACTGGTGCCCGTTGCCGAAACGGCCTCGGTTGGTGACGGCCGCGCACCGGCCTCGAACGTCCACTGAGGACTCCTCAGCTTCGGGTTGCTCGATCACCGGCCTCGCCTCAAGGTTGACCGGCCAGCGCCGGTTGAGCCGTAGGAGGTGGGGTCAGTGCCGCCCTTCGAGCAGATCCTCGACCCACTCGGCACGGTGCTGGGCAGTACCCTGCTCGCCCTGGCTCCGGTGGCCGTCTTGCTGATACTGCTGGCCGGCTTCCGGATGTCCGCGTGGCAGGCGGTGATCATCGGCTCGGCGGTGACCGCGCTGCTCGGCATCCTGGTCTGGCACGCGCCGACCGGCACCAGCGTGGAGGCCTACGGGCTGGGCATGCTCACCGGCCTGTGGTCGGTGGACTGGATCGTGCTCTGGGGAGTGGTCATCTACAACACCATGGTCGCCACCGGGGCGTTCGAGTCATTCAAGAATTGGCTGGTCCAGCAGGCCACGGCGGACATCCGAGTGCAGACCATCTTGATGGCCTGGGCTTTCGGCGCGCTGATGGAGGGCCTGGTCGGCTTCGGCTACCCCTGGGCGGTGGTGGCGCCGATCCTGATCGCGCTGGGCGTGGCCGACCTGGCGGCGATCCGGGTGGCGGCCATCGCGAACAACGCGCCGGTGTCCTACGGTGCGCTCGGCGCCCCGATCATCGGGCTCGCGGCGGTCACCGGGCTGCCCCTGATGGCGCTCTCCGCGTCCATCGGCAAGATCGTCGCGATCCTCGCGCTGCTGCCCTGCTTCGTATTGATCTACCTGGTCAGCGGCACGCGCGGGCTACGCACCGGCTGGCCGTTGGGCGTGGTCGGCGCGCTGGGCTACATCGCCGGCCAGTACCCCACATCGCAGTTCCTCGGGCCGTACCTGCCCGATGTGATCGGCTCGCTGGTCTGCTTCGCCGCGCTACTGGTGTTCCTGCGGCTGTGGCAGCCGAAGGAGCTGCTCGGGTTCGGCGGCGTCCCGCTCGGCCCGGCGGCCACCCGATCCGGCCCGGGTGCCGCGGCGGCCCCATCCGACCGGATCGGGGCCGCGGCGGCGGTGCGCGGCCTGGTCCCGTTCGGCATCCTGGTCGCCGTGGTGGTGGCCTGGACCGGGCCGTGGTCGCCGCTGCCCGGCTACGCCCCGTTCGCGCCGGCGGTGCAGGCGATCAGCTCACTGGACCACAAGGCGGCCAGCGTCAGCTTCAAGTGGGCGCCGTTCGTGGCCGGCACCGCGATCCTGGTGGCGTGGCTGTTCGTGCTGACCTTCCTGCGCCCCACCGGCCGGCAGCTGGCGCAGACCTTCCGCAATACGTTCCACCAGATGTGGGGTGCGCTGCTGGTCGCGCCCTTCATCTTCGGGCTGGCCAACATCTTCAACTACGCCGGCATGGCCAACTCCATGGCCAACGGATTCTCCAAGATCGGCCCGGTGTTTGTGGTGCTCGCCCCGGTGCTCGGCTGGATCGCGGTGGCCCTGTCCGGCAGCAACACCTCGTCCAACGCGGTGTTCGGCGCCTTCCAGCTCTCCGTGGCCAAACTGCTCGGGGCCCCGCCGCTGCTGTTCCCGTCGCTGAACTCGGTCGGCGCCGAGGTCGGCAAGCCGGTGGCCCCGCAGACCGCCAGCGTCGGGGTGGCCACCACCTCCATGGTGCGCAAAGAGGGCGATGTCATCCGCTACAACATGTCGTGGACGCTGGTGATCCTGGCCTACCTGATTCTGATTGCGCTGTTGTTCTACTTCGTCTTCCCGAATGCCATGCAGCTCGGCTAGTCCACGCCCTCCCCTGGCAGAATGCGCCACTGGTGATCTTTGGAGGTAATTGGTGCCTGTGCCGAACGGCCCTCGGTTGGTGACACTCAGCGGCAGCGCCCGAGCCGACGTCCCCGCCTGGGCGCAGCGGTCAACCCCCGTCGCGCCGGATACCGACATCGAGGTCACGTTGGTCCTGCGGCGCCGCTCGGCCCTGCCATCTCCGGAACCCGGGGAACCGCCGATGCCGCCCGAGGAGTTCGCCGCCCGGCACGGCGCCGACCCCGCCGACCTGGATCTGGTCACCACCGACGCCACCCGGCTCGGCGCACAGGTGGTGGCGGCGCACGCCGGCGCACGCCTGGTCCGCCTGCGCGGCACCGCCGCCGTGCTCACCGGGATATTCGGCACCGGCCTGCGCGAGGTGACCCACACCGAACCGGGCGGCGCCGAGATCACCCACCGCTACCGGTCCGGCGAGCTGAGCGTCCCGGAAGCGTGGGACGGCGTGGTCACCGCCGTGCTCGGCCTGGATGACCGGCCGCAGGCCCGCCCGCGCATCGCCCACCCCCGCGCGGTCTCGGTGAGCTACACCCCGCCGCAGCTCGGGCAGATCTACCGCTTCCCGGCCAACACCGACGGCAGCGGGCAGACCATCGCCATCATTGAGCTGGGTGGCGGCTACGACCAGCGTGACCTGGATGCCTACTTCACCCGACTCGGCCTGCCCAGCCCCTCGGTCAGCGCCGTCGGAGTGGACGGCGCGACGAACGCCCCCGGCCAGGACGCGGACGGGGAGGTGATGCTGGACATCGAGGTGGTCGGTGGGTTGGCCCCGGCGTCCCGCATGGTCGTCTACTTCGCGCCCAACACCGACGCCGGTTTCCTGGACGCGGTGGCCCAGGCCGCGCATGCCGCACCCACCCCGGCGGCGATCAGCATCAGCTGGGGCGCCAGCGAGGACAGTTGGACCGGTCAGGCCCGCGCCGCGCTGGACGGGGCGATCGCGGACGCGGTGGCACTCGGCGTCACGGTGACCGCCGCCGCGGGTGACGACGGCAGCAATGACCAGGTCAATGACGGCCGAGCGCACGTGGACTTCCCCGCGTCCAGCCCGCACGCGCTGGCCTGCGGCGGCACCCGGCTGGAAGCCGACCCCGCGACCGGTGCGGTCTCCGCCGAGACGGTGTGGAACAACGGCTCCGGCGCCGGGGCCACCGGGGGTGGGGTGAGCCGGACGTTCGAGCTGCCCGCCTGGCAGGCCGACTCCGGTGTGCCGGCCGCCGCCGGCGCTGGTGGCCGGGTGGGCCGCGGGGTCCCGGACGTCGCCGCGGTGGCCGACCCGGCGACCGGGTACCAGGTACGGGTCCACGGATCGGACACGGTCATCGGCGGGACCAGCGCGGTCGCGCCGCTGTGGGCCGCCCTGGTGGCCCGGCTGAACCAGGCCACCGGCCGCCGACTCGGCCTGCCCCAGCCGGCGCTCTACGGCCGGACGGCCGCCGGAGCGGTGGCCCGCGGCTTCCGGGACATCACCTCGGGCAGCAACGGCGCGTACCGGGCCGGACCGGGGTGGGACCCGTGCACCGGCCTCGGCGTACCTGTCGGCACCGAGCTACTGACCGCGCTCACCCGCCGCCGTCCTCGGCCTGAACCGCACTCAGGCCGGGTGCAGGCCGAGCTGGCGGAACAGGCCCAGCTCGTCCAGCCGGCCCCACCGCTCCACGATGCGGTCCCCGTCGATCCGGAAGATGTTGATTCCGGACAGCACGAGTGTCTCTCCGGTGGGTGCGACGCCCATGAGTTCGCCGCGGTGGGTGCCGCTGGCGGTGAACCGTTCGACCACGATGTCCGCCTCGGCAACCAGCTGGTCCAGGTCGCTGTGCCAGTCCGGCAACGCATTGCGCATCATCCGGGCGGCCTCGCGCAGGCCCTCGGCGCCGGGTGGCGCGCCGGCGAACGGCGGATCGTGGTCCACGAAGTCGGGGTGCAGGTATCGGTCCACCGCCCCCAGATCACCCTTGCTGAACAGTTCCTGGATAAACGTGTCGACCAGCCGCTTGTTCTGGTCGAGCCGCTCCGTTGCCGGTGTTGTCATGTCGCCATGCTGAGTTCGGCGGGTGGCCGGGCATATCCCAAGAAGTTGGGGTATGCGGAGCAGCCGCTCGGCGGGACACTGGGCCGATGTCGCGCGGCACCCTCCGCGCGGGTCAGGTCGAGCGCGAACTGGTCCGCCAGTGCCACAGCGGCCTGGATATGGCCGCGGTGCGGGAGGTGGCGCTCAGCTCGCTGCGACGGCTGATGCCGATCGACGCGGCCTTCTTCGCCACGGCCGACCCGGACACGCTGCTGTTCACCGGCGCCTATGCGGAGGAGCCGCTGGCAGCGGCCCAGGCGCTGTTCCTGGACAACGAATTCAACCGCGGCGACGTGAACCAGTTCGCCGCGCTGGCACACCGAACCCCGCACGTGGCCGACCTGGACAACGCCACCCGGGGCGAGCGCCTCAGCAGCTCCCGGTACCGCAACATCATGGCGCCGCTGGGTCTGGGAGACGAGCTGCGCGCCGCGCTGGTGACCGGCGGGATGTGCTGGGGATACCTCTGCCTGCACCGCGAGGACGGCCCGCTCGGGTTCTCCCCCGCCGAGGCCGCGCTCCTCGCTCGGTTGGCCCCGCACCTCGCGCACGCACTGCGGCACGCCGTGCTCATCCGAGGGGCCCCGACCGCACCCGAAGCACACGGGACTGGCGTGGTGCTGCTCGAAGCGGACTCGACGGTGGCTGCGCTCACCGGACCGGCCGAGCAGCTGCTGTCCCTGGTCCAGGACGGCCGGGCGAACCCCTCCCGGCTGCCGGCGGCCGTCTACGCGGTCGCCGCCGCGCTCGACTCCACCGGACGAGACGCACGGACACCGGAGCTCGTCCCGAGCACCCGGGTGCCCACCTCAGACGGTGGATGGCTGAAGCTGCACGCGTCGCGGCTCCACGGTGACGGCGCTGGTGATCGCACCGCGGTGATCGTCGAGAGGGCCAGCGCCTCCGACACGGTGCCACTGGCCTTGGCCGCCTACGGGCTCACCCGCCGCGAGGCCGAGGTGACCAGGCTGGTGCTGCGCGGCGCCTCCACCCGCGCCATCTCCAATACGCTGCATATCTCCGTGCACACCGTGCAGGACCACCTGAAGATGGTGTTCGACAAGGTCGGGGTGCGCAGCCGAGGTGATCTCGTCGGACACCTGCTCGGCCAGCACAACTGAGCCGCGGTTTCGGACCGTGACCTGTCGGTCAGAGCCACTGCTCCCGGTACAGGCCGAGGGCGCGCAGCACCGGTTCGTCGGTGTAGGAGAACAGGGTGGCGTCCCCGTCGCTGGCAACCTGGTGGGCATAGCGAGCCCAGCCGGGCACACAGAACGTGTCGTGGTCGTTCCAGTCCAGCCGCTGCTCGCCGACGGTGGTGCTGCCCGAGCCGGAGACCACGTGGTAGATGGTGCTGGCGGTGTGTTGGCGGGGCACCCCGGCGAATCCGGCGCGCAGCCGGGCGATGCGACAGGCGATGGTGGGCAGTACAGGTCCGCCGGTCCAGGGATTGCTGTACTCCAGCAGGATGCCTTCGGCGGCGCTGCCGGCCACCGAGGCGGCCTCGGCGATGGTGGCCAGGGCCCGTTCGGTCTCCTCCCAGGGGTAGCTGCCCACCGGGGACACCCCGGGGTGGTCGGTACTCGGGGCACGCCAGGCCGGGTTGAGCCGGCCGTGCCGAAACTGCCGCGACGAGGCTTCGTCCGGGTTGGCGACCGGCTGGACCGGGGCGTCGTAGAGCTCGAAGAAGCCCGCGTTGAGGCTGTTGACCAGCGGATAGTCCAGTCCGTCCAGCCACATCATCGGGCTGTGGCCCTGGTGGGCGTGGTCGTGCCAGTGCCAGCCGGGGGTGAGCAGCAGGTCGCCGGGGCGCATGGCCAGCTGCTCGCCGTTGACCGTGGTGACCGCCCCGTCGCCCTCGATGATGAACCGGAAGGCATTCGCGGCGTGCCGGTGCGCTCGCGCCGTCTCCCCCGGCATGACTATCTGGATGCCGGCGAACAGGGTGGGCACCGTGGCCGGCGGATCGGTCAGCCCCGGGTTGACCATCATCAGCACCCGGCGTTCGGCCTCGGCCATGGACAGCGCCCGGGAAAAGTGCAGCGCCACCGGCCGCAGCCGGGCGTACGGCCACAGGTGCGCCCGCGCCCGACTCGGCGGCTCGGCCGGCATCAACTCGCCGTACTGCCGCCATAGCGGCGCGGCGGACAACTCCGCCATGCTGGCGTACGCGCGTTCGTCGGTAGTCGTATTTTCCGTGCTGGTCATGCTCTCCCCACCCCCAAGCCGATCCACGGTCCTCCCACGATGGTAGGCCCAGGCCGGGTTGTGTGGACCAGGCCGAGGTGCTCGCTGGCCGCCCGAGGCGCGGTGTCACCAAGTCGGTGGCTTACCGTCGTTGCCCGCGACATATCGCAGGTCCCGTCGTTATACCAGTCGCAAACGCCAACGCCTCATCGGCGAGAAGCAGACGAACGACGGAGAGTGGGCGCGTGTTAAAGAAGATCATCATCTCCACCGCGGCAGCCGCCATGGCGACCGCGGCAGTCACCGGAATCGCCTACGCGGACACCGATGGCTCCGACGGCCGCGACGGCACCGGGCACAGCAGCTTCGACCGGGAGGGATCGACCGAGTCGAGCCCGCGCGGCGACAGCGACAGCGATTACGACAGCGATTCCGACAGCCCCGCCATGTCCTACGGCGACGACGGCATCTCGGACGACGAGGCCGGCGACCGGGACGGTGCGAACGGGCGGGACGGCCGGGGCGAGACCACCTACGACCTGCTGGGTGGCCTGTGAGCCGCCTCAGCCCAGCGCGGATGCGACCTGGGCCCCGGTGCTAGGCCATGCTATGTCAGGCGTCGACGGGGTGTGAGAACTCGGTCACCCACAGCTGCGACCAGTGCGGCCGGCTGAGCTGCGTGTCGCACCTGCAACTGCTGTACCGCGGCCTCGACCGTGACCGAGTCGTGTGCCACGACTGCTGTCCGCCCCCTCCTCCCCGGCTGCGCGACCAATTGTGGGCTGGGCTGCGCGCCCAACGGTTGACTGAGCTGCGTGACCAGTGCTCGGCTCGACTGCGCCGGTTAGGAAAGACACCGGGGGACACGGAGCGCGCAGAGCCGGCATTGGCGGACGAGAGTCCAGTTGAGCCGGCGGAGCCAGCCGCACTACTCAACGTCGCCGAGCCACCGGAATTCGCGGAACAGACGATCGAGCTTGCCCGCCACGAGCCGGCGCCCGGAAACAAGCTCGAGTCTCTCGGGCAAGCCGCCGGGCGCATGCTCAGCGGGCTCAAGCGGTGGCCCGGCGAGCGCTTCTCGCGCCAACAAACGGACGATCTCCAGGCCGAGCCGCCTCTTTCGTGGGACGAACCGCCCCCTTCATCGGACGGGGCCGCCCTCAATCGGCCCCCGAACCGTGCGGTCCGGAGACCCGAGTGGCTGAAACGCGAGCGACCAAAAGCAGAGCCCACCGACTTCGAGCCCGCAGACTTCGACCCGGCGCACTTCGAGCCGGCGATCCCCGAGCCCGCGTACCTCGAGCCCGCGAGTCTCGAACCCCCGAACCTCGAGCCTGCGACTGCCAAGCGCTCAAAACGGCATTGGTCGAAGGCAGAGCCTGCGATCCCCGAACCTCAAATAGCCGAACGCCTGAAACCGGAGCCTCCAAAGGCTGAGCGGACTTCACGATCCCATCGCGCCGCCCCTCGGGCGGGGACGGACCTGGCAGAGCCCCTGAGGCTGACAGACGAGCTCAAGGGCCCTCTGGTCGTTCTCATGGTCCTGGCCGCGATCGTGGCCTCAGTCGGCGGGGTGATCCACAATTCCTTCATCGGTCTGGGAGGCGGCCTCATGAGCGGCGCCGCCCTCGTCGGGTTCATCATCGTGGGCCTGACCCCCACGGGCGACGACCACTGACACCTGCGGGCGCACCTCGACCTGCCCCAGCCGCGCGGATTCTCCCACCGGAGGCACGGTCCATCCCTCCGGTGGTCCGCCGGTCAAATCGCCGAAGATCCCCTAACAGACGAAGGCAGGCCTCGACACATCCGAGGCCTGCCTTTGTGACTTTCCCGGGGTGAGCGTTAGCTATCGCTTTCGCCGCCGCCGCCGTCGCCGCCGTGCCCCGCATTCGTCTGGCACTGCGAAACCGGGCCACCCTGGCCCATCACGCCCGCGGACAACCCGAGCGGGACGACGCAGTTCGACTTCGCCTCACCGCCTGCACCACCGTCACCACCGTTGCCCTCGTATTCGACGTCCTGGCCGTTCTGGCCGTCCTCTCCGTGGCTGTCGTGGGCAAAGGCGGTTCCCGCAAGCGCGAACGTCCCTCCAGCCGACAGCATGATCGCGGCGGCCGTCACGACGACCCTCTGACTGATCTTGCGGACCATCATTTCGTCCTCCATCAATTTTGGACGGCGCAAGTTTTCCTCAGGAGCGGTCGGTGACAGCATCGACCACGACCTGAACCAGGCACTGTCCCCACTGCAACCCGATGTTCTCCGTGAAGCTTGCTGGGAGCGGTTCTGCCGTAGCATTCGGAGCAAATCCCAGGTGACCGTCCGACTCCGCGCCCGGAGCAGCAGGCCACTGGTTTCAGCCCCACATGAGAATGCAACGAAAGTCCGGCCTTATGGTGACGCCAGGCCGGTAGATGAGCCAAATACCTCGAACGAGTGGCGGTGTCAAGAAAATCATCCATGGAGCGCCGCGCAGCCGACCAGGTAAATCGGGATACTCATTCCGCGGCGAGTATTTGACGGTGCACACACTTGATTCGACTTGCCGGTTGGACTGATTGACCAATAGGCAGGTGACCTCGAATGATGCACCATGCGCAACGGGGTCTGGCTGACGACAACTGCGCCGAATTTGGTTGAGAGCGAACGCGATCTTCCGCCCGCCGTCCGTAGCTGCCATTCTTCTCAATCGATCGCCCCTGCGTTCACGTCTCGGACAGCCCGACTTGTCGGAGGCAAGCTCGACACCGGCTCTCCGCCGGAGGTCGGCCCGCGCGATTCAGTGGTAGTGCTGGGGTCCGTCGCCAACCAGCTCGACACGTCCGAGTGGCTGTCCAACTTAGTTTGACGCGGAGTTATTCACTCCTCAAGACTCCCATCCGGCTATACGGTCAGTGAGCACGAGGGGAGGGCCCGTGCGAGCGTCAACCTTGCAACCACCCCAGTTCAACCGCGTAAAGATCGCCCAGTCGGATGGGCGCGGACCAGTGAGCGCGCCGAATGTCGAGGCATTTCGAACGCGAACAGTAGTCACGCCGCCGACCTAGCACTGTTCATTCGAGTGATCTTCGCGGGTAACCATGGCGCACAGTGCTCGTTGTCACTATTGGGATCGGCGGAAACGATAAATTCTGTGCACGCTGGAGGCAGCGAAGACTTTTTTGTGACGTTGAGTGACAGCGATGGCTCCAGTCGAACGGCTCGGATGTGTGGAGAACGGAAGAGGGTGAATGTTCGAGCGTGGCAACGATGGAGTCGAGCGTGCTCAGCCACCCGCGCGATCGTCCCAACAGGGTGGCGGCCCGGCCGGCCCGTACGACGCGGCCGATCCCAGGGCCCCCGCCGGGGGTAGCGCGCTAGATCTGGGCGCCCTCCGCATCCGCCTGCCACCGGGAGCCGCGCTCCAGCAGGAGCCGGCGGACGGCGGTGCGCGGCGCTCGGTTCGGCTCGTGGTGCCGACCGGGGTGTTGAGCCTGAGCGTGTTGGCCGCACCCCGCAGCGGCGGACTGTGGCCACGGATCGCTGAGGAGCTCGTGGCAAAGCAAGGTGGGCTCGGCGCGAGGGTGCATCGCTACCCAGGAGAATGGGGCCAGGAGATCCAGGCGTCGCTGGACGCCGAGCACTCCTGGTTTATCGGGGTCGACGGGCCACGGTGGATGCTCTACGGAGTCGCTACCGGAACGGTCGAAAGCGCTGGCGATCTGGGCGCCGTGCTGCGTGAGGTGATCCGGAGCGCCACGGTGAACCGGGGCAGCCAGGCGCTGCCGGTCAAGGCGGCCCTCGCGCTCAGCTCACCGTCGAGCCGTCCGCGCCCCCGCGACGGCGCCAGCCAGCCTCGGACCTTCCGCGATAGGTTCACCATGGGCGCGAGTCCACCGACCGCCAAGGTGGCGGGTGGCGGGCATCCCGGGGCCGCCATGGCCAGCGCCGGAGCCGGGGGCGCGGGCCCCGGACGGCCCGGTGACCATGGCCCGGACCGGATCGCGCCAAGATCAGGACCAGGGCGTTCGCTCCCGGACTCGCCCGTCGGTGCGGCGCACCGGCCGGCCTCGCCGCCACCCACCTCGCGGTCGCGGCGGAAGGTCGCCATGGGGCTGCTGGTGGGCGTCGCTGGCCTGCTGGTTGTGGTCAGCGCGGGGAGCATGCTGGTGTTCGGTCGTGGCGCGGAGCGCGGCGCTTCCGAGAACGGCACGTTGCCCAACTCGGGGTCCTCGGTCGGCGTTCCTGGGCCGTCAGCCCCAGGGTCCCCAGGGTCCGCGCCGGAGGTTTCCACTAGGCCGGGGGGTAGCGGCCAGTCCAGCCTGGCGCCGGACTCGGCGGACGGCGAACCGCCATCCCTGCCTGTGCAGGCGCCCGGCGATCCCCTACCGGCCCTCGATCAACCAGCGGACCACCGGTTCACCGCTCCGTCCTCGGACGCTCCACGACGGCTGTCCCCGCGCGAGTCCGAGACCACGCGGGAGACCCAAGCGCGGCCGGACCAGGCGTCGAGCGACGAACCCGAGGCGACCGAGGGGGCGAGCCGGAATCGGGAGACCGATGAAGAACCCGAGCGAGCGCCGAGGAAGGACGTCCTCGGGAAATTGGTCAGGTCGGTGGGCCAGACGTTAGGGCTGGGCTGACGGAAGTTCGAGAAGAGTTGGGCGAAGCGTGCGGTGCGGACCCCGACACATCCGGGGTTCGCACCGCACTGGCTCCCTAGGAACGGGGGACTAGTAGTCGGCGTCGCCGCCTTCGCCGCCGTCGGCACCGGTGGCTGTGCAGACTGACTGGTCGTTGCCGTGCCCGCTGCCGATCACCTGGGCCTCGACCACGCAGTTCACGTATATGTTGCCGCCGTCCCCACCATTGCCGGCCTCGGCCTCGTTCTCGCTGTGCCAGCCGACGGACGAGCCGTCGTCTTGACAGCAGCCATGGCCGCCGGCGACTGCGGAACCGGCCAACGCGACCGAACCGCCTGCCGCGACAGCGACGACCGCCGCCGCGGTCAAGACACCTCTGCCGAACTTGCGGATCACAGTAACCTCCCTTGTTTGGCCGAAGGCGCTCATAGCTTCGGCTGAACCTCACACCTAGTACTCGGAGGTCTCGATGTCCATATTCCGTACACATCACGCGGGCTAGGAACACTCCATAGGGTGGCCGCAACCCGAACGAGTTGACTAAACCCCACTGACTCGTGCCTCTCGACTACCAGACAATCAAAAGGCTTCCGCACACCGATCCTGAGCCCTAACAAGCTAGTTGACGGCGGACGCAATTACTTTTCGACTTCTTCAGCCGAGCGTTGTGGGTGAACACCGCGCGCGGACTGCCACACATGCCGGCCGACGGTGGAAGATAGCTCAGGTGACATCGCGCCGCATCAAAGGAGGCCCTGTGTTCCGCAAAGATGGCCGAGCAGCGAACAAGACGGGCGGTGACTCCCCCGAATCGCCTGAGGCGCCGAACCGGAACTCGTTGGGCCGAGGAGCGCGGGTGCTGGTAGTGGCGGCCTTGCTCGTCGTGCTTATCGCGGTGTTCGTCGCGCGCATTTATACGATCCCGTCCGGCTCGATGGAGGCCACCCTGCACGGCTGTCCCGGATGCACCAACGATCGCGTCCTGGTGGACAAGGTCACCTATCGGTTCAGTACGCCTCAGCCAGGGGACATCGTGGTGTTTTCGGTGCCGGGTGACTGGCACAATGCCGAGGTCCCCCCGTCATCGTCATCCAGCAATCCGATCCTCCGGGGCCTCGGAGCGGTCGGTGCGGTATTCGGGATGGAGCGGCCCGGACAGACCGACTTCATCAAGCGGGTGGTTGCCGTCGGCGGTCAGATCGTCTCGTGCTGCGATGCACGCAACCGGGTGCGGGTGAATGCGGAGCCGGTGGACGAGCCGTACATCCATTTTGATCCCGCTTACGGCAAGGCGCAGCAGGAACCCTTCGGCCCGGTCCTTGTCCCTCCAGGGCAGCTGTGGGTCATGGGAGACAACCGGAACGACTCGGTCGATTCCCGGGCGATTGGCAATGGTCCGGTCCCGGTGGACAGCGTGATCGGCAAGGCTCGCTGGATCGTGTTTCCGTTCAGTCGTTTCGGACCGATCGGAGCCCCCCAGTCGCTCACTGGCGGGTAGCCCAGGGAGTGTCTGTCGGATCACGGGAGCCAGGTCGGCAGTGCGGCGAGGGTGATGCCACCGAGGTAGTTGTGGGCATGGCAGTTGTAGCGGGTGGCCAGGCCACCGCCCACCCCGCCGCGGCGCCCGATCCGGCAGAGACCCCTAGGCCTGACCGGCGCCGGTCAGGCCTAGGGAATCTCAGCCTTCCGCGAGAATGACCTGCTGGCCTTCCTTGAGACCGTCGAGGATCTCGGTCATGGTGTCGCCGACGAGTCCGAGATTCACCTGGACCTGTCGCGGATTGCCGTCCGGACCCATCACCTGGACCACACCGGACTGTGCGCCGCGCTGGACCGCCGCGGTCGGCACCACCAGCACGTTGTCGGCGCTGCCCACGACGACCTTCGCCTCAGCGGTCAGCCCGCCCTTGAGCCGAGGGTCGATATGGTTGAGCAGGACGGTCACGTAGTAGTTCGTGACATCCTGGATCTGGGTGCCGGTGGGAGCGACGCTGGACACGGTTCCCTGCACGGTGAGCCCGGGCACCGCGTCGAAGGTCACGTTCACCTTCTGGTTGGGTGCGATCTGGGCGGCGTCGGCCTCCTCGTAGGGGGCAACCACCTGGAAGCTGTTGACGTCCTTGAGGGTCAGGAAGGCCGGGCCACCCGGGCGCTTCGCCTTGTCACCGGCGGAGTCCTTGGCGCCGGTCGCGGAGTCCATGTCCGGCAGCGACGCGCGGCTGCCCGGCGCCAACGGCGTGGTCCCGGCCGCCGACCCGAGATACTCCCCCACCGTGCCGTTGATGCTGGCCACAATGCCGGACACCGGGGCGAGCAGCACCGTGTCGTCCACGTCCCGCTGCGCGCGCCGCACGTCGACCTCGGCATCGGCCACGTTGGCCTCGGCCTCTTCGATGTCGTTCGGCCGGTCGCTGTCCGCGCCCTCGGAGGCGTCCCGCGCGGCCGTCGACTCACGCTTCGCGTTCGCTTCGGCGACCCGCTGCCGGGCGTTGTCGATGTTGTGCCGCCGCTCGGCCCAGGCGATCTGGTCACGGTCGCGCTGGATCTGTCGCTGGTAGCCGGCGATCGCGGCCTTGCCGCGTTCAAGCTTCTGGCAGGACGGCGAATGCAGGTTCAGCGGGGACTCCAGTAGCAGCCCGCGCTCGTCCTTGGACGTCAAATCCGCGTTGTCCCCGTACCCGTCGTAACGGTGTGAACCTCCGCTGACCGAGCGATTGCACTTCTCCTGGTCGTAGCGGACCTCCTGGCGTGCCGCCCGCAGGCTTTCCTGATCCTCCCGCAGCTGATCGCGGGCTTGGTCCAGGTTGTCGGAGTTGGCCTCGTCGACGGCGTCCGATTCGTTCCGGGTCGCCCCCAGCACGTTCTCGGCCTCGTCCTCGTCGTCGGCCGCGGCATCCGCGCGTTTGCCGTCCCGGACCCGGTCCAGCCTGGCCTGCTCACGTCGCACCTTCGCCTGGGCCTCCTGCAGGTCCGACTGGGCGTCGAAATCGTCCTGCCGGGCCAGCACCTGACCAACCTCGACCCGCTGGCCCACGGTGACCATCAGCTGGACCAACTTGCCCGACTTGGCGAACC
>DATHIT010000222.1:0-7277 GCA_035489915.1 Pseudonocardia sp.
GGATGATCAGTTGACGGTCGGTGTACTTCCACCGTCGATTCGCAGGTTCGCCCCGGCGATGTAGCCGGAGAGAGGGCTGGCCAGGAACGCCACGAGGTGGGCGACTTCCTCGGGGGCACCCAGGCGCCCGACGGCGTTCGGCAGTACCTCGCGCAGGATGGCGGCCTCGATGTCCTCCCAGCGCTCCCCCCAACCCGCTGTCCGGGCGCGTTCGCGGAAGAACGCCCGCACGTTCTGGGTCAGGAAGATCCCCGGGCTGACCGTGTTGACGGTGACGCCGGTACCGGCCAGCTCCCGGGTCAGGCTCATCGTGAGGTTGTTGAGGGCGCCCTTGCTGGCTGCGTAGTCGGGCATGAACGGCAGGGGCCGTGCGCCTTCGCCACTGGAGATCTGGATGACCCGGCCCCAACCGTTTGCCCGCATCGCCGGTACCACGAGCTTGATCAGGCGGACGGCGGATAGGACGTTGGTGTTGTAGATGTCGAGCCAGTCATCGGCGCCGTGGGCGAACCAGGAGGTGTCGGTGTAAACGCCGAGGTTGTTGACCAGGATGTCCACCCCGCCGAGGCGCTGTTCGGCGATCGCGGCGAGCCGGCCAGCTTCGTCGTCGTGCCGCAGGTCAGCAGCGCACGCGTGCGCCGTCCCGCCATTGGCGCGGATGCGTGCGGTGACGTGTTCGACGCCCTCGTCGAGCAGGCCGTGGACGATGACTGTGGCCTTCTCCCGGGCGAGGGCCTCGACGATCGTCTCGCCGATCCCCGAGGAGGAGCCGGTGACCAGGGCTCGCTTGCCGGCCAGTTGCAGATCCATCAATTGTCCTTTTCCTGTGGTGAAAGGGGGCGTTTCGCTGGTCCGGCTCGTTGCCATTAGGTGGAAACGTATGTCTCCGCGGGGCGCGTGTGTCGTGGACGAGCAGAAAAGGCAACACCAACGTCTCAGAGTCCCAACGCCGCCGCCACAACCTCGGCTGTCTCGATCCCGGACACGCTCTGCTGGCCGGTGATGAGGTTCCCGTCGCGAACCGCGAAGCCTCTCCATAGACCAGCTTGGATGTAGTTGGCCCCAATGCTATTCAGCTCTTCCTCGATACGCCAGGGCATCAGGCGCCTGCCGCGGGGCAAGAGATTCGCGTTCCATAATGCGTCGTCGACGAAGTCCTCCTCGATGTTGGAAAAGCCGGTGACGGTCCGATCCGTTGCCAGGTATTCGCCGTTGCTGAGCTTGGCGTAACGCAGGATCGCCACGCCGTGACACACGGCCGCGGCAATCTTGCCTGCCTCGTAGAACTCAACGAACTTCGTGTGGAGATCAGTCGCCTTATCGAAGCCGAACATCGGCGCCTGCCCGCCCGCCACCAGGATGGCATTGAAGCGGTCCACGTCGATCTCGGAAACTTTCGCGGTGTGCTCGAGCGCCTCCATCAGCGTCGGTGTGTGGATGAATCCCATACTGATCAGGTCGGCAGTAGAGAAACCGTTGGGGTCGCGAGGGTCACTCATGGCATCGGGCTCGCACCGTCCGCCATTTGGGCTGAAGAGCTCGATCTCGCAGCCTTTCTCGGTCAGCACGTAGTACGGGTGCGACAGCTCGCTCCACCAGAAGCCGCACGGCCAGCCGGCGACCGTGTTCACGGACGGGTTCGCCAGGACGATCGCGACCCGCTTGGCTCTCTTGGGGTCAACGAGGTTTCGATTCTTCAAGTCCACGAGTTGCTCCCGAATCGGATCACCGTTGTTTGTGGCGGTGTTAGCGTTCCTGTCATTGATAGATAGCTTGGGAGGGTCTCTTGTGCGGGCAATCGGGGCCTCGTTCCCGTTGAACTGGCCCACGGTGTGCTATCAGGTTGTCAACGCTCGGGTTCTACCAAGGCAGCACTCGCTCGTCTCTGAAGAACTCGCCGCTGGCCCCGTCGGCAGGCAGTTCCGCGGCCCACACCACTGCAGTGGCCACATCAGCGGCGGGGCGGCCACCGGGGCCTCCCATGTCGGTGGCGACCCAGCCCGGGGACACGGCATTGACGAGCACCCCATCGCTGCGCAGTTCGGCGGCCAGCATCCGGGTCAGGGCGTTCACAGCGACCTTGGACACCCGGTAGGCAGGTAGGCAGCCGCCCATGGTGGTCAGCGACGCGGCCTCGCTGGAGAGGTTGACGATCCGGCCTGTGCCGTTCGCCCGCAGGAGCGGCAACAGCGCCAGACACATCCGCCAGGTGCCGAGCAGGTTCGTCTCGAGGGCCTCGCGCACGATCGCGAGGTCGGCGCCGCTGGCGCGCTGCCAGCTGTCGTAGTGGATCCCGGCGTTGTTGATCAGCACGTCGAGGCGCCCGAAGTCCTCGGTCAGCTCGCCGGCTAGGCGGTCGATGCTGGCCTGGTCGGTCACGTCCAGCTGTCGAACCAGCACGCCCGTGGCGCCCTCGTGCGCCAGCTCCGCCGCGGCGCGCTGGCCCTGTTCGAGGTTCCTGGACCCCAGAACGGTGTGATAGCCGCGGCGAACGAGCTGGCGAACCAGCTCACGCCCGATCCCCCGGTTCGCCCCGGAGACCACCGCCAACCGTGCCCGCTGACTATTCACCGACCGATCGTCGAGCGCAGGCTCCCTTGTGTCCAAGACCTGCTCCGATAGCCTTCGGTTATGGATGCGCACCTGCGGGATCTTCGCTACTTCGTCGCCGTGGCCGACGAGCTGGGGTTCACCCGCGCGGCGGAGCGGTTGTTCATTTCTCAACCGGCGCTGAGCAAGCAGATCCGCCAGCTGGAGTCGCTACTGCGGGTCGCCCTGTTCGAGCGCGGCCACCGCGGAGTCGCGCTCACTGCTGCCGGCGCCGCGCTGCTGCCCGCCGCCCGTCAGCTCCTCACGCAGTGGGATGAGGCGCAGCGAGCGGTCGGCGACGCTGCGGCGTACGCGGCAGCGGTGCTGCGGGTCGGGATCTCCACCAGCGTGGGGCGCGGGCTGCTGCCGGCCATCAAATGCGCGTTCACCGAGCGCCGACCCGGCTGGCAACTCCAGATCCGGCAGATCGACTGGAACGACCCCTCGGTCGGACTGCGCGACGGCAGCACCGACGTGACGCTGCGCTGGCTACCGGTCCCCGAGCCGAGCGCCGTCAGCTGGCAGGTGCTCTCCACCGAACCCCGCTGGGTAGCGATGTCGGCAAAGCACCGACTCGCCGACTGCCAAGAGGTCGACTTCGCGGATCTCCTCGACGAGCCGTTTCTCGCCCTACCCACCAGCGCCGGCCCACTGCGGGACTACTGGCTGGCTATCGACCACCGCCAGGGTCGACCGATACGGGTGGGGGCGGAGGTGCATAACGCCGACGAGACCTTCGAAGCGGTCGCCAACTGTCTTGGCGTCGTGCTGCTCTCGGAGGGCAACGCGTCCATCTATCGCCGCGAGGATGTCATCGCACGCCCAGTCAAGGGCCTGACCCCCAGCGAGCTGGCAGTAGCCTGGCGCGTCGATGATCACCGGACAGCGATCAAAGACTTCGTCGACGCGTGCGCAGGGAATAGCACGCCGAAACGATCCTGATGCCCGACGGAGCCCGGAGAACGCCAGCTGGCCAGGTCGGGCCGCCCGAGGGGCGGATGGGCTCCCGATAGCCGATCCCCTACCGGACACCCAGCAACAGCGGGCGCCGCCTCGCTGTCGCCGCGGCCGGCGCGCTCAGCACTGTCGGTGGCCCCGTTTGTCAGCTTGGTTGGCTGGCGGAGGTTGCCGCGGACGCAACGGGGTTGTCGATGTCATGGGGGTTGGGTCGCCCGGTGTGTGGGAGACCCAACCCAGCCCAGCCAGGCCCCGAACGGCTCTTCTCGGTTTTCCTGTCGTCTCCATTGAGCGTCCGGCGTTGAGGCTGAGCAGGGGCCCTGGCGGCTCGGGGCGGGGGTGTGGGTCGCTGGGCGAGTAGTTCACGGGCCGCGCCGAGCAGGCGCCGGGCGGTGCGGGGGGCGATGTCCATGCTCAGGAGTTCTCCGACCTGCTCGCTGGTGACCTCGTCGGCGTCCTGCGTGCTGGCGAGGTGTCGGGCGAGCACGGCGATTCGTGGGTCGAGCGGGCGACGGCGCCCATTGGCCCGCTGGGTGACCGGGGGTGCGTCGCCCACGGCGCCGGGGGTGGCCCTGGCCGGTTTCACCGGCGCACGGCGCGGGGCGGGTTTGGCGAGGTGGCGCGGCGGGTGATTCGCGGCGGGGGGGATTGTCGCTGGTGGGGGTGGTGGCGGCTCTGTCACCGCCGCCCTCGCCATGGGGGAGAGCGGCACCGGTACGGGCGACGGCGTACTCGCGACCCCCGGGCGCCGCTCGGCGGTGATCTCGGGCGCCGACTCGCCGGCCTGTCTTGGGGCGGCACCGAGGTCTCCGGACTGCGCGGAGTCCGGTTGGGCGGTGTCGAGTTGGGCGGTGTGGGGTGCGGTCTGGGTGTGTTCGGTAGCGGTGATCGCCAGGACCATCGTGCGCCACGCACGGAACGTCGGCCATGGCGCGAGGACCAACCGGATCAGCCGGGGGTAGGGCACCGCGACGGGGGGCGGCAGACCACGGCGGCGTTGCACCTGACGGCGGAGTTCGGCCAGGAGCACTTCAAAAGCGATATTCGCCGCGATCGGGACCGCCACCCCCAGGGCCACCGTCGCCGGGTCGTGGTGGGCGCGCAGGTAGGCCCAGACACCATTGCTAGCTGAGGAGGTGCTGACCGCGACGACGGTGGCCACCCGGGCTGCGATCGCGGGGCGGCCATCCAATGACGCCGCCCAGGACACCCCGGCCATCGACACCGCGAACCCGTCGATGACCAGGGGCAGCAAGTGCGGAAACGTGAACCCCTTGGCCGCGGCGAACGCGCTCTGCTCCTGAAACGACCAGGCGCAGCCCAGCAGCCACACCACACCCACAGCCAGTAACGAGGTCCGCATCGGCAGTGCCGCGGTGAACCGGCGCCACCGCCGGCCCCGCTGAGCGGCTGCTGGGTTCGCGGCGGTGTCAGTATCTGACATAGCCAAGGGCCGCGGACTGCATGCGCCCGGCCGCGATGGTGGTGTTCTCGTGGTGGTCGTCGCGGCGTAGGTCGGTCCAGCGAGATCGGCGCCAGTCAAATGCGTGACTACCATGTCGGCATCCAACGACAACTTCGGCTGAGGGCGCCGATAGCCATCGTTCAGCAGATGTGTTGGGCACCGATGGTACTTTCGCCGTCGCTTATCACCACGCGAACCTCACTTGGCTGGGGAGCGTTAGGACCCGGTCGTCTGGCCATCGGGCGCCCATGACAAGCCGTTACCGATGCCACCCCCATGGCCGCGCGCCGTTAGGCGCAGTCTCGCGTGGCGAATGACGAAAGGGCAGCTAGATGACCCGGAATACCTCTTCGGCAGCGGCGGGAGCAGGGGTAGCGGCGGTGGCAGGGCGGCCAAGCGCCGGAGCACTCGCCGGCCGTACCTACAGCCGCAGTCGGCGGGGCGTCCGGTTGGGGATCGGCGGACGAGACGACCGGGTCCTGGACGTGCCGCGCACCCCGCGCAGGGTCAGCACCTTGCGGTTCATCGCCTTGGACCCGCGACTCCGCCCCTACTGAGCGGGTGGCGAGTACTGAGCGGGTGGCGAGGTAGTTGTGTGCACCAGTTCGCGCCCCGTGCTTCTCGCACCGTCAGCGGGTTGATACAAGATGTTTCAGAATTGTGCTGGGTGGGTAGCCGAGATCACAGCTTGCTCACATCGTGGGAAGGGAAGCTTCCGATGGCGCAGCTACTCGCCCAGGCCCCCACCGATTCTGGTGGTGGGTTCAACATTCTGCAGAGCTTGCAGAGCGCGTTCACCACGTTCGTCAACTATTTGCCCCAACTCCTTGGCGCTCTCGTCGTGTTGGTCGTCGGCTACATCATCGCCAAGATCCTGAACAAGGTGATCACCAAGCTCCTGCACAAAGCCAAGCTCGACAGCTGGTTGACCTCGAACCCGGGGGGCCGGTTCGTGGAGAAGGTCAGCCCGGGGGGCAGCCCCGCTCGGCTGGTCGGTGGCGTTGTGTTCTGGGTGATCATGCTGTTCGTGATCTCCTCGGCGATCGGCACGCTGAACATCCCGGCGTTGACCGGGTTCATGAACCTGGTGCTGAGCTACCTGCCCAACGTCATCGCCGCTCTGCTGATCTTCATCCTGGCGGCCGCTGTCGCTGGGGCGGTCGGCGGCCTGGCGCGCCGCACCATGGGCGACACTCCCATCGGGCGCGTGGTCAGCGCTGGGGCGCCCGCGCTGGTCATGGCGATTGCCATCTTCATGATCTTGACTCAGCTGGGTATTGCCCCGGTGATCGTCACCGCCACCTACATCGCCTTGGTCGGGGCGATCGCGCTGGGCTCGGCGCTGGCCTTCGGCCTTGGCGGCCGCGATGCCGCGGCGGACATGATCAACTCTGGGTATCGCAAGGCGCAGGAGGCCGACACGGTTCGCCTAGACGCCGAGCTCGCCCACGAACGCGGTCAGCGGGATGCGCAGCGGGCCCGCGAGCACGCCGACACCCAGGTCCAGCCGGGCGAGCAGGGCATGCCGCGCCCGACACAGCAGACCGAGCAGCAGACCGGCCCTGGCCTGATCCCGTAAGTATCGCCTCTGGCGCCGCCGCCGGACTCCCCTAACCGAGCCCGGTGGCGGCGCCATGATCTGGACCGGGCCTATCGCCGGGTCATTCCGGCAGACGACGCGAGGCGAACACGGTGGGTTCCGTCTCATCGCCGCTCAACTGGTCCTGATCACCGCAACATGGCCGATACCATGTCCTGGTGGGTGGTGTGCCAGACATCTTCATGCATCTGTCCGCGCGGCGGTGGTTGAGCAGGCTGCACGAGGATCTGGGCATCGCCGGGCTCGCGGCCGCGGCCGCGCTACCGGGGTTGTCGGCGATGCTGGACCAGCATGCCGCGGCGGTGCGCGACGCCACGACGATCGGGCTCGAAGGTTCGGCGGCTATGGCGGGTTTGGTGCTGCTGGCCAGCTACGGCCGTGGTGTTCTCACGCACGCCCGCGAGCACGGGTGGCGACCGCTGCCCGCCGACGCCGCGGCGTGGCGCACAGCTGACTGGACCAGTCTCCGCCTCGCCGCGGTGTGCACGCTAGCCCAGGCCTGGGACGACAACCCCGGCCAATCCACCCCTCGCTGACCAATAACTCCACCCAGCCCCCGATCATGGCCAGCGGGGGACTGCTACCGATGGAACGATGAGGGCCGGCACAGCCCGGTGCCGGTGCCAGTGGGCCTGTGGCTGGTACCTATGAGTCCCGTTCTACGAC
>DATHIT010000223.1:0-10701 GCA_035489915.1 Pseudonocardia sp.
CCGAGGGTGAAGAGGATCTTCTTTCGGAGGTCCGGTGTCGCGAATGCCGACCGGAACGCGCTGAGCACTCCTGGATCCTCCCGTGCTGGGGCGTCGGATGGCCGGTTGACGGCCGTGACGCCAGTGGAACCGCATCCGCAACCATGAGCCGCGATGCTGGAAACCCGAGGGTAACAGCCGGTCGCTGGCGGCCGGCGCGGGTGTCGGGAATGCGGGCCGGACCGCGAGATCGACAGACCGCGCGGCGGGAGCCGGGGATGTCGGCCTAGCGCCGCGCGGGCCGCCTGAAGCGGCCCGCGCGGGGTGACTCGAGCTGGGCGACTAGACCTTGGTCGCCGTGCCGCCGGCGGCGGCGATCTTCTCGCGGGCGCTGCCGGAGAAGGCGTGCGCGCTCACCGCCAGCTTGACCCCACCGAGGTCACCGTTGCCCAGTACCTTGACCAACTCGTTCTTGCGGACCGCACCGGCCGAGACGAGCTCGTCGGGGCCGATGGTGCCGCCCTCGGGGAACAGGCGGGCCAGGTCGCCGACGTTGACCACCTGGTACTCGACGCGGAACCGGTTACGGAAGCCCTTGAGCTTCGGCAGCCGCATGTGAATCGGCATCTGGCCACCCTCGAAGCCCACCCGCACGGTGTTCCGTGCCTTGGTGCCCTTGGTGCCCCGACCGGCGGTTTTGCCGCCCTTGCCGCCTTCACCGCGACCGACCCGGGTCTTGGCCGTCTTGGAGCCGGCCGCCGGGCGGAGGTGATGGATCTTGATGGTCATTTGGAGTCGACCTCCTCCACCGTCACCAAGTGGCGCACGGTGGCGATCATGCCTCGAACCGCCGGGGTGTCATCCCGCACCACGGACTGCCGGATCTTGCGCAGTCCGAGGGTGTGCAGGGTGGCCTTCTGGTTCTGCTTGCTACCGATGGTGCTGCGCACCTGGGTCACCTTGACCGACTTGCCGGCCATCACGCACCTGCCCCACTGGCGGCCGCCGCCCGAGCCCGCAGCATCGCGGCCGGAGCCACGTCCTCCAGCGGCAGGCCACGACGCGCGGCCACCTCCTCGGGACGCTGGATGCTCTTCAGCGCGGCCACGGTGGCGTGCACCACGTTGATGGCGTTGTCGCTGCCCAGAGACTTGGACAGGATGTCGTGGATACCGGCGCACTCCAGCACGGCGCGCACCGGGCCACCGGCGATGACACCGGTACCGGGGCTGGCCGGGAGCAGCAGGACCACGCCGGCGGCGGCTTCACCCTGCACGCGGTGCACGATGGTGCCGCCGATGCGCGGGACGCGGAAGAAGTTCTTCTTCGCCTCCTCGACACCCTTGGCGATCGCCGCCGGGACTTCCTTGGCCTTGCCGTAGCCGACGCCGACCATTCCGTCGCCGTCACCCACGATCATCAGCGCGGTGAAGCTGAACCGGCGACCACCCTTGACGACCTTGGCCACCCGGTTGATGGTGACCAGCCGCTCGACAAACTGGGTCTTTTCCTGGGCCGCCCCGCCGCGGCCTCCGTCGCGACGGTCCCGACGGTCGCCGCGGTCATTTGGGCCGCCGCTCCCGCCCTGGCCGCCGTCACGCCGCGTGCGTCCGGGCATCAGGCGTTCCCTTCCATCTCGAGACACAGGTTATTGCTGAAATCAGTCATCAGAACTCCAGGCCACCCTCGCGCGCCGCGTCCGCGAGCGCCGCGATCCGGCCGTGGTAGTCGTAGCCGCCCCGGTCGAAGACCGCGGCGCTCACACCGGCCTCACGGGCCCTGGAGGCGAGCAGCTCGCCGACCTTGGCCGCGCGGGCCTTCTTGTCGCCGTCCAGGCCCCGCACGTCGGCTTCCATGGAGGACGCCGACGCGACGGTGTGACCGGCCACGTCGTCGATCAGCTGCGCGACCATGTGACGCGCGCTGCGGTTGACGGCCAGTCGGGGACGCTGCGAGGTGCCGCTGATCTTCTTGCGGATCCGCACGTGACGACGGGTGCGGGCGAGCCGCCGCCGGGCCGAGACCCGTGAGCCGGTCCGGCGCGCCGTACCGCCGCCGACCGCTTTGCTGGCAGCGCCGTTCACGCTCGCTGCCTCTGGGCTGCTTGTGGTAGCCATTTACTTACCCGTCTTCCCGACCTTGCGCCGGATGTTCTCGCCGGCGTAGCGCACGCCCTTGCCCTTGTACGGGTCCGGCTTGCGCAGCTTGCGGATGTTCGCGGCGATCTCGCCGACCAGTTGCTTGTCGATGCCCTGGACGGTGAACCGAGTGGGGTTCTCCACCACGAAGGTGATGCCCTCCGGCGCCGCCACCGAGATGGGGTGGCTGTAGCCGAGCGCGAACTCCAGGGTCGAGCCCTTGAGCGCGACGCGGTAACCGACGCCGTGGATCTCCATGCGCTTCTCGTAGCCGGAGGTCACCCCGACCACCAGATTGTTGACCAGGGTCCGAGACAGGCCGTGCATGGCGCGGCTGTACCGCTCGTCGTCCGGCCGGGTGACGCGGATGGTGCCGTCGTCGTCCCGGCCGAGTGAGATCGGCTCGGCCACGGTGTGCGTCAGGGTGCCCTTCGGGCCCTTGACGGTGACCGTGCGCCCATCGATCTTGACGTCGACGCCGTTTGGCACCGGCACCGGGAGCTTTCCGATTCGTGACATGGTCGCGTCCCCTTACCAGACGTAGGCGAGGACTTCCCCGCCCACGCCCCGCATGTTCGCCTGCTTGTCGGTCATCAGCCCGGACGAGGTCGAGATAATCGCCACGCCGAGACCGCCGAGCACCCTGGGCAGGTTGGTCGACTTCGCGTAAACCCGCAGGCCGGGCTTGGACACCCGGCGCAGGCCCGCGATGCTGCGCTCCCGGTTGCGGCCGTACTTCAGCTCGACCACCAGCGAGCGGCCCACCTCGGCCTGCTCGGTGTTGAACGAGGCGATGTAGCCCTCCTTCTGAAGGATCTCCGCAATGGACACCTTGAGCTTGGAGTGCGGCATCACAACCTGGTCGTGATACGCCGAGTTGGCGTTGCGCAGACGCGTGAGCATGTCCGCGATCGGGTCGGTCATCGTCATGGTGACCTTGTCACCTCTCTCATCGCGGTTCCCCTCGGGGCCTGCGACGGTTGTCGTGCTCGTTTCAGCTAGTTAAGCCGTCCCTACCAGGACGACTTGGACACTCCAGGCAGTTCGCCCCGGTGCGCCATCTCGCGCACGCAGATCCGGCACAGGCCGAACTTGCGCAGCACCGCGCGGGCACGCCCGCAGCGCTGGCACCGGGTGTAACCGCGCACCTTGAACTTCGGCTTACGCGCGGCCTTGATAACCAGACCCGTCTTGGCCATCGCGGTCAGCTCTCCTTGAACGGGAAGCCGAGCAGCTTGAGCAGCTCTCGACCTTCCTCATTGGTGGCGGCGGACGTCACGACCGTGATGTCCATGCCGCGGGGGCGGTCGATCGAGTCCGGGTCGATCTCGTGGAACATGGACTGCTCGTTGAGACCGAAGGTGTAGTTGCCGTTCCCGTCGAACTGGGTCGGCGCGAGCCCTCGGAAATCCCGGATACGCGGCAGCGCAATGGTCAGCAGCCGGTCCAGGAACTCCCACATCCGGTCGCCGCGCAGGGTGACCCGCGCGCCGATCGGCATGCCCTCGCGCAGCTTGAACTGGGCGATCGACTTGGTGGCCTTGCGGACCTCCGGGCGCTGCCCGGTGATCGTCGCCAGGTCCCGGACCGCGCCGTCGATGAGCTTCGAGTCGCGGGCGGCGTCGCCGACGCCCATGTTCACCACGACCTTGAGCACGCCGGGGATCTGCATGACGTTCGGGTACTCGAACTTGTCCCGCAGCTTGCCGGCGATCTCCTCGCGGTACCGGACCTTGAGCCGAGGCAGCTGCTTGGTGTCGGTAGCGGTTGCCATCAGAGCTCCTTCCCGGTACGACGGGCCACGCGAACGCGCTTGACCTTGCCGTCCTCGCGCTTGACTTCCTTCTTGCCGATCTTGGTCGCCTTGCCCTCAGAGTCCACGACCATCACGTTCGACACGTGGATCGAGGCTTCCTGGGTGACGATCCCGCCCGACTGCGCTCCGCGCTGGGTGGTCGTGACCCGGGTGTGCTTCTTGATCCGGTTCACGCCCTCGACCAGGACACGGTCCTTCGTCGGGTACGACTGGATCACCTTGCCCTTGGCGCCCTTGTCCTTGCCGGCGATCACCTGCACGGTGTCGCCCTTCTTCACCTTCATAACTACAAAACCTCCGGCGCGAGCGAGATAATTCGCATGAACTTCTTGTCGCGCAGCTCGCGGCCCACCGGACCGAAAATCCGGGTACCCCGGGGTTCGCCGTCCGGCTTGATCAGAACGGCGGCGTTCTCGTCGAAACGGATGTAGGAGCCGTCCGGGCGACGCTTTTCCTTGACGGTCCGCACGATGACGGCCTTCACCACGTCGCCCCGCTTGACACCGGCGCCCGGGATGGCGTCCTTGACGGTACCGACGATGATGTCGCCGATCCCGGCGTAGCGGCGCCCCGATCCCCCAAGCACCCGGATGCACAGGATTTCCTTGGCACCGGTGTTGTCCGCGACACGCAGTCGCGACTCCTGCTGGATCACGTCAGCTCCTACTTGGCCTTCTCGAGGATCTCCACCAGCCGCCAGCGCTTGGTCGCTGACAACGGGCGGGTCTCCATCAGCTGGACGCGGTCACCGACGCCAGCGGTATTGCCCTCGTCATGCGCCTTGACCTTGTTGGTCCGACGAATGACCTTGCTGTAGCGGGGGTGCTTGACCCGGTCCTCGACCAATACAACGATCGTCTTGTCCATCTTGTCCGACACCACGAGGCCCTCTCGGACCTTGCGGAACCCCCGGGTGCTCGCCACCTCGGTTGCGGTCTCTTCACTCATGCCGCGCCCTCATCGTCGATCGGGGCGGCCGACAGTCCCAACTCACGCTCGCGCATCACGGTGTAGACCCGCGCGATGTCGTGCCGGACCGTGCGCAGCCGCCGGTTGTTGTCCAGCTGCCCGGTCGCCATCTGGAAGCGGAGGTTGAACAGCTCCTCCTTGGACTCCCGCAGCCGAAGCACCAGCTCCTCGTCGGTGAGCTCACGCAGCTCCGACGCGCCAGTACCCACTCCGGAACCCGCCATCAGAACTCACCACCTTCACGAGTCACGATGCGGCAACGCATCGGCAGTTTGTGGATCGCGCGGCGAAGTGCCTCGCGCGCGGTCTGCTCGTTCGGGTAGCTCATCTCGAACATGACCCGACCGGGCTTGACGTTGGCCACCCAGTACTCCGGGCTGCCCTTACCGGAACCCATCCGGGTCTCGGCGGGCTTCTTGGTCAGTGGCCGATCCGGGAAGATGTTGATCCACACCTTGCCACCACGGCGAATGTGCCGGGTGATGGCGATACGCGCGGACTCGATCTGCCGGTTGGTCACGTAGGCCGGCTCCAGGGCCTGGATGCCGAAGTCACCGAAGGTGACCCTGGTACCGCCCTTGGCCGCGCCACTACGCCCGGGGTGGTGCTGCTTGCGGTGCTTGACCTTGCGTGGCATCAACATGGCTCAGCCCTCCCCACCGCTCGTCTCGGTCGCGGTCGCCTCGGTCGCGGTCGCCTCGGGGCTGGCCGGCGCCGGCTGCTCCTCCACCGCGACACTGCCCGGCGCGGAGGCCTGCTGGGCCGCGGCCCGCCCGGCGTCCGTGCTGGTGGCCGTGGTGCCGGAGGCTCCGGAGCGGCGCCGGGTGGGGCGCTCGCGGCGCGGGGCCGCACTCGGCGCGTCGGACGCGGCGCCCAGCTCACGACGACCGCCGACCACGTCGCCCTTGTAGATCCACACCTTCACACCGATGCGGCCGAAGGTGGTGCGGGCCTCGAACAGGCCGTAGTCGATGTCGGCGCGCAGCGTGTGCAGCGGGACGCGACCCTCGCGGTAGAACTCCGAGCGCGACATTTCCGCGCCACCGAGCCGACCCGAGCACTGCACCCGGATGCCCTTGACCTGCGGCGAACGCATAGCGGTCTGGATCGCCTTGCGCATCGCGCGGCGGAACGCCACCCGGTTGGACAGCTGCTCGGCAACACCCTGCGCGACGAGCTGGGCGTCCGACTCCGAGTTCTTGACCTCGCGGATGTTCAGCTGCACCTGCTTGCCGGACAGCTTCTCCAGGTTGCCCCGGATGCGGTCCGCCTCGGCGCCACGCCGGCCGATCACGATGCCAGGGCGGGCGGTCCAGATGTCGACCCGAACCCGGTCCCGGGTGCGCTCGATCTCAACCTTGGAGATGCCGGCCCGCTCCATGCCCTTGGAGAGCATCTTGCGGATCTGAACATCTTCCTTGACGTACTCCGCGTACTGCTTGTCGGCGTACCACCGGGACTTCCAGTCCGTGGTGATGCCCAGCCGGAAGCCGTGCGGATTGATCTTCTGACCCATCAGCGGGTCCTTCCCTTCGCGCCAGAGCGGCCGCGCCGCCCGGTGGCCTCGGCCCGCGACTCGAGCTCGACCGTGATGTGGCTAGTGCGCTTGCGGATGCGGTAAGCCCGACCCTGCGCACGCGGCCGGATACGGGGCAGCGTCTTGCCCTCGTCCACGTACGCGGTGGCGATGACCAGGGTCTCCCGGTCAAGCTCCAGGTTGTGCTCGGCGTTGGCGATCGCGCTGGCAACCACCTTGTACACCGGCTCGCTGGCCGCGTGCGGGTCGAACTTCAGGATCGTCAAGGCATCCACCGCACGCTGACCACGCACCAGGTCGATGACGCGCCGAACCTTCCGAGCACTCATCCGGATGTGCCGGGCCCGCGCGACCGCGCGCACCGGCGCATCGCTCACCTCGGCGCCGGTGGTGTCTTGGCTGGTTGCAGCCATCTCTTCCTCAGCCTTCTTCTCAGCTCTGTAGTGCAGCCGCTGTTCAAACGTCAGCTAGTGGGCGCGCTCAGCGGCGGCGAGCCCTGCGGTCATCCTTGATGTGGCCACGGAACGTGCGGGTCGGCGCGAACTCGCCGAGCTTGTGCCCGATCATCGCCTCCGACACGAACACCGGGACGTGCTTGCGGCCGTCGTGCACCGCAATCGTGTGTCCGATCATGTCTGGGATGATCGTGGAGCGGCGTGACCAGGTCTTGATCACGGTCTTCTTGCCGGACTCGTTGAGGACGTCCACCTTTTTCAGCAGGTGGTCATCGACGAACGGGCCCTTCTTCAGGCTGCGCGGCATCTCTTACCTCCCTGCTCAGCGCTTCTTGCCGGACGTACGACGCCGGCGGACGATCAACTTGTCACTTGGCTTGGTGCGGCGGGTGCGGCCCTCGGGCTTGCCGGCCGGGTTCACCGGGTGCCGACCACCGGAGGTCTTGCCCTCGCCACCACCGTGCGGGTGGTCAACCGGGTTCATCGCCACACCGCGGACGGTTGGGCGCTTGCCCTTCCACCGCATCCGGCCGGCCTTACCCCAGTTGATGTTGGACTGCTCAGCGTTGCCGACCTCACCGATGGTGGCCCGGCAGCGCACATCCACGTTGCGGATCTCGCCGGACGGCAGCCGGAGCTGACCGTACGGACCGTCCTTGGCGACCAGCTGGACCCTTGCACCGGCCGAGCGGGCCATCTTGGCGCCGCCGCCAGGCCGGAGCTCGATCGCGTGGATCACCGTGCCGGTCGGGATGTTGCGCAGCGGCAGGTTGTTACCGATCTTGATGTCGGCCTTGGCGCCGCTCTCCACCTTGTCGCCCTGCTTGAGCTTCTCCGGCGCGATGATGTAGCGCTTCTCGCCGTCGGCGTAGTGCAGCAGTGCGATCCGGCTGGTCCGGTTCGGGTCGTACTCGATGTGCGCGACCTTGGCCGGCACGCCGTCCTTGTCCGCTCGCCGGAAGTCGATCAGCCGGTAGGCGCGCTTGTGGCCACCACCCTTGTGCCGGGTGGTGATACGGCCGTGCACGTTGCGGCCGCCGGTGCTGTGCAGCGGACGGATCAGCGACTTCTCCGGCGTGGAGCGAGTGATCTCGCTGAAGTCGGAGACGCTGGAGCCGCGCCGGCCAGGTGTAGTCGGCTTGTGCTTACGGATACCCATGGTTACTCCTCCCTCAGCTCGCCGGTCCGCCGAAGATCTCGATCGGACGGCTCTCCTCGGAGATCGTCACGATCGCGCGCTTCGTGTCCTTGCGCTTGCCGTATCCGCTGCGGGTGCGCTTGCGCTTGCCCGGGCGGTTGAGCGTGTTCACGCTGACGACCTTGACCTTGAACACCTTCTCAACGGCGATCTTGATCTCGGTCTTGTTCGCGTCCGGCGGGACCAGGAAGGTGTACTGCCGCTCTTCGAGCAGTCCGTAGCTCTTCTCCGAGACCACCGGCGCGATCAGTACATCGCGCGGATCGGGGATCACTTGCTCTCCTCCGTCACGTCCGCCTCGCTGGAACGGGCCGTGGCCTTCGCCGAGCGACCGCGGACCGGGCCGGCCAGGAACGTGTCCAACGCCTCGGCGGTGAACACCACGTCGTCGTTGACCAGCACGTCGTAGGTGTTCAGCTGGTCCGGCGCGATCACGTGCACGGCCGGCAGGTTGCGCAGGCTGCGCCAGCCGAGCTCGTCCTCGCGGCCGACCACGACCAGCACCCGGGGGCGGTCGCTCAGCGCGGCGATCGCGGTGCGAGCCGTCTTGGTGGACGGCTTGCCCCCGGAGACGATCCCGGTGAGCACGTGCACGCGGCCGTTGCGGGCCCGGTCGGACAGTGCGCCGCGCAGGGCGGCCTGCTTCATCTTCTTGGGGGTCTTCTGGGCGTAGTCGCGCGGCACCGGGCCGTGCACCACACCACCACCGGCGAACTGCGGCGCCCTGGTCGAACCCTGACGGGCCCGGCCGGTGCCCTTCTGCCGGTACGGCTTCCTGCCGCCGCCGCGAACCTCACCGCGGTTCTTGACCTTGTGCGTGCCCTGGCGCGCGGCGGCCAGCTGGGCCACCACCACCTGGTGCAGCAGCGGCTTGTTCTCCGGGACGTCGAACACCTCGGCCGGCAGCTCAACGCTGCCGTCGGCGCCGCCCTCGGGCTTGCGGATTTCCACGCTCGTCATCTGGTCACGCACCGCCCTTCGCGGCAGACTTGACCAGCACCAGGCCGCCCTTGGGGCCAGGTACCGCGCCCTTGATGAGCAGCAGCCCGGTGTCGGCGTCGACCCGGTGCACGGTCAGGTTCTGGTTGGTCACCCGCGCGTGGCCCATCCGGCCGGCCATCCGCACGCCCTTGAACACCCGGCCAGGGGTGGCACAGCCACCGATGGAGCCGGGCGAACGGTGCTTGCGCTGGACGCCGTGGCTGGCACCCAGGCCGTGGAAGCCGTGCCGCTTCATCACGCCGGCGGTGCCCTTGCCCTTGCTGGTGCCGACCACGTCGACGACCGCGCCGGTCTCGAACACCTCGGCGGTCACCTCCTGGCCCAGCTGGTACTCGTTCGCGTCGGAGGTGCGCAGCTCGAACACGTAGCGGCGCGGGGTGACCCCGGCCTTGCTGAAGTGCCCGGTCTCCGGCTTGTTCACCCGGCGCGGGTCGACCGCGCCGTATGCCAGCTGAACGGCGGTGTAGCCGTCGTTCTCCTGGGTCCGGATCTGCGTCACCACGCAGGGCCCCGCACGCACCACGGTCACCGGCACGACGCGGTTGTTCTCGTCGAACACCTGCGTCATCCCGAGCTTGGTGCCCAGGATGCCGGTCACCTGCTTCTCTTCACTCGACTCAGTCATCGGTTTCGGAGCCTTTACTGGATGTTGACGTCGACGCTGGCCGGCAGGTCGATGCGCATCAGCGCGTCAACCGTCTTCGGCGTCGGGTCGAGGATGTCGATCAGCCGCTTGTGCGTGCGCATCTCGAAGTGCTCCCGCGAGTCCTTGTACTTGTGCGGGGAGCGGATGACGCAGTACACGTTCTTCTCGGTCGGCAGCGGCACCGGACCCACGACCCGGGCGCCGGTGCGCGTCACCGTCTCGACAATCTTGCGAGCGGACGCGTCGATCGCCTCGTGGTCATAGGCCTTGAGCCTGATGCGGATCTTCTGTCCCGCCATGGTGGTCGGCCGTCCTCTTCTTCCTGCCGCTGCGTGCCGTGGTTATCGCGTTGTGCGCCGGGCTCACCCCGGCCGGTCACCAGGACCGATCGAGGCCAGCCCGACCGCCGCGCTCAACTGGCCGCGGACTGTCGTTGCTGGTGCTCCCGGTCCACGAGGTCGGGCGTGTCGCGCGCGTGGCGCATACTTCTGCCCGTATCGCTTCGTCTCGGGGGGCTGGCTTTTGCTGCTGCCTTCCGCGCCTTGGCCGGAACTGCGGGCCGGTCACGGTTGGCGCTCATGCCGGGGCCGATCGGCACCGAATCGAATCGGTATCAACTCGGTGCCGATCGGCCCCAGTGAGCAACCCGTCCAGGATGCCACATCTACCTGTGGCAACCCAAATCGGGGTCTAGTTACTTGTTAATCTTGACGACCCGGCCGGCGCCCACGGTGCGGCCGCCCTCGCGGATAGCGAAGCGCAGGCCCTCCTCCATGGCGATCGGCTGGATCAGCGCCACGGTCATCTCGGTGTTGTCGCCCGGCATGACCATCTCGGTCCCGCTCGGGAGGGTGACCACACCGGTCACGTCCGTGGTGCGGAAGTAGAACTGCGGCCGGTAGTTGTTGAAGAACGGCGTGTGCCGGCCACCCTCGTCCTTGGACAGGATGTAGACCTGTGC
>DATHIT010000224.1:0-7803 GCA_035489915.1 Pseudonocardia sp.
TCGGCGGCCCACCGGGCCATCTCCCTGGCCTGGTTCGGGCTGCCGTTGCACAGGTTGACCAGGGTCCGGCCGCCCAGTTGGTCCGCGACCGGCCGCAGCGCCTGGTAGCCGGCGTCGTAGTGCACTACGCAGAGCACCACCAAGGGGCTCGCGCCGATCGCCTCCTCGGCCGTGCCGGACCGTTGGACTCCTTGGCTGTCCAGCTCGAGAGCCTTGCCCTGGGTTCGGTTCCACACCGTCGTCGAATGTCCGGCACGCAGGAATGCGCTGGCCAGAGCGCTGCCCATGGCGCCGAGGCCGAGGACGCTCACCGAGGTTTTTGTCATGCGGCAATCGTGGTCAGGAGGGTTACCCTCCGACAAGTACCTACTAATTAGTGCGGTACATACCGGGAGGTGAGTGGCTGTGGTGGTCAAGTGCTCGACGTTCGTCTGCGGGATCGACGCCGGCATCGATGTGGTCGGCGGCAAGTGGAAGGTGCTGATCCTCTGGGAGCTCCAGGCGAGGGCGATGCGTTTCGGGGAATTGAAGCGGGCACTGGCCGGGGTCAGCGAGAAGATGCTGATCCAGCACCTGCGCGAGTTGGAGCGCGATGAGGTGGTGCACCGCGAGGTCCACCACGAGGTGCCGCCCAGAGTGGAGTATTCGCTGACCGAGTACGGCGTCACCCTGAACGAGGCACTGGGCCCGCTCGGCGCCTGGGGTCAGGAGCACAAGGAGCGGCTGGAGAAGATTCGGCGGGCCGCGGCCAACGTAGGCTGACAGGGTGCAGAAGCCCCGCCTGGTCGCCTCCGACGTGGACGGCACGCTGATCGGGCCGGACGAGTTCGCCTCCCCGCGCACCCTCGCCGCGGTGTCCAGAGTGGTGTCCAGCGGCATCCCGTTCGTGCTGGTCACCGGCCGCCCGCCGCGGTGGATCCCGAGGGTGGCCGAGCAGTTCCCGGGGGTGTCCCTGGCGGTCTGCGCGAACGGCGCGGTGCGCTACGACGCCGCCTCCGACACGGTGCTCTCCGCGACCACGCTCCCGCCGAAGGTGCTGGCCCAGCTGGCTCAGGCCTGCCAGCGGGCCTTGCCCGAGGCCTGGCTGGCCGTGGAGCGGGTCGGCCGGGGCGCGTTCGACAACGAGGGCGCGCACTTCCTCAGCGAGCCGGGCTACCAACACGCCTGGGCGAAGTCCGACCACGTGACGATGCCCAAGGACGAGCTGTTCGAGCAGCCGGCGATCAAGTTGCTGGCCCGGCACCCTTCGATGTCCTCAGACGCCATGGTGGCCGCGCTCGCCCCGCTGGTGGGCACCGCCGTGGCGTTGACCTTCTCCAACCCGAACGGGCTGGTCGAGGTGGCCCCGGCCGGGGTGACCAAGGCGAGCGGGCTGGCCGAGATAGCCGCCTCGGCCGGCGTGCCGGCGGCGGAGGTGATCGCGTTCGGCGACATGCCCAACGACATCCCGATGCTGGACTGGGTCGGGCACGGCGTGGCGATGGGCAACGCCCACCCGGACGTGCTGGCCATCGCCGACGAGGTCACCGCCGCGAACACCGAGGATGGTCTGGCACTTGTGCTGGAGCGGTGGTTCTAAGCTCGTTCTGGATCAGCGCCGGAGGCAAGTGCGGGGTGATATTGGGCCCCGCGTAGCATCGGGCGCAGGCTTTTAGTCCTGCTCATGCTCCCCGACACCCATGGAGGGGTCTGGAGTGGCCGATCAGCTGGCTGCCACGTCCGCGACCACTGTGACCGACCGCGATCCGTCGCGAGCAGCCGAGATCGCGGTGCTCGGCGCGGTGCAGCGGCGACTGCGCGGGCCCGCCGTGGTCGGCACCGCCCGTGGGCTGTCGCTGTTCGGTGAGCACGCCGCCGGGTGGCTCGCGCTGGGCCTGCTGGGCGCCGCGGTGGACCGGAGCCGCCGCCGGGACTGGCTCTACGCAGCCGGTGGGGTCGCCGCCGCGCACGGCGCCTCGATCGCGGTGAAGCGGGTGGTGCGCCGGCCTCGGCCGGACGACCCGTCCGTCAAGGTGCTGGTCGGCACGCCGAGCCGGCTCAGCTTCCCGTCTTCGCACGCCAGCTCCACAACCGCCGCCGCGGTGTTGTTCGGCGGGCTGCTCGGCCGCCGGCTGACCCCGGTGCTGGTGCCGCCGATGTTGCTGTCCCGGCTGGTGCTCGGCGTGCACTTCCCCACCGACGTACTGGCCGGATCCGCGCTCGGCGCGACGGTGGCCGCGTTGACCGCCAAGGGGGCCGCTCGGCGGGCCGCCTCGGCGGCCGGCGCCACCGGATCATCGGAGGAGCGGTGACCAGGACCTCGACCCCCGCGCCGGCCGACTCATCCCAGGCGCGCCATCCGATGTCCGCGGTCAGCGGGCTGCTCAGGGCGGCCCGGCCTCGGCAGTGGGTGAAGAACGTGCTGGTGCTGGCCGCCCCACTGGCCAGCGCCGACCTGGTTCAACTCGCCGTGCTGGAGAAGGTCGGGCTGGCGTTCGCCGCGTTCTGCCTGGCTGCCTCGGCGGTGTACCTGGTCAACGACGCCCGGGATGTGGCGGAGGACCGGGTGCACCCGGTCAAGCGCAACCGCCCGATCGCGGCCGGTCAGGTCTCGGTGGGGCTGGCGGTGGGCACCGCGGTGGTGCTCTTCCTGGCCTCGCTGGCGGTCGCCATGCTGGCCTCGCCGGAGCTGCTCATCGTGATCGCGGTGTACATCGCGGTGCAGCTGGGTTACTGCTTCGGCCTCAAGCACCAGCCAGTGATCGACATCTGCATCGTGGCGTCCGGGTTCCTGATCCGGGCCATCGCCGGCGGCGCGGCGGCCAACATCCCGCTGTCCCAGTGGTTCCTGCTGGCCGCCGGGTTCGGCTCGCTGTTCATGGTCGCCGGCAAGCGGTACGCCGAGTTCGAGCTGGCCACCAGGACCGGCGCCAAGATCCGCAAGTCGCTGGAGCGCTACTCGGCGTCCTACCTGCGGTTCGTCTGGACGCTGTCCGCCGCGGTCCTGATCATGACCTACGGGTTGTGGGCGTTCGATATCCGCGCCGCGAACCACAACTCGGTGTGGTCGGTGATCTCCATCGTGCCGTTCGTGGTTGCCGTGCTGCGCTACGCGGTGGATGTGGATGGCGGCAACGGCGGCGAGCCCGAAGAGATCGCACTGGGCGACCGGGTGCTGCAGGTGCTCGCCGTGCTGTGGTTATGCGCGCTGGTCGTCGCGGTATACGTGTAAGTGGCGACTTTCTACGGCGGAAGAGCGGTGTTCGGGTGAGCACGCGAGACACGGCGGACGGGTCCTACACCGAGCGGCTGGCCCGGTTGGAGGGCGCTCGCTGGAAGCGGCTGCTGGATGTGCAGGCGCCGTACCGGTGGAAGCTGCGCCAGGTGGTCGGCCAGCGCGCGGTGCTGGACGTGGGCTGTGGCATCGGGCGCAACCTGGCGAACCTCGGCCTTGGCAGCGTCGGCGTGGACCACAACGCGCACTCCGTGGCGTACTGCCGGGAGCACGGCATGACGGCGTTCACCGTGGCGGAATTCCGCGACTCGGAGTACGCCGCGCCGCGCTCGTTCGACGGGCTGCTTGCCGCGCACCTGGTGGAGCACATGGACCGGGCCACCGCGCTTGAGGTGATCGGCTCCTACCTGCCCAGCCTGCGCCCCGGTGCGGTCGTCGTGGTGATCACCCCACAGGAGCGGGGCTACGCCAGCGACGCCACCCACGTCCGGTTCTGCGGCTTCGCCGAGGTGGCCGAGCTGTACACCACTCTCGGGTTGACGGTGTCCGCGCAGTCGTCGTTCCCGCTGCCGCGCTGGGCCGGCAAGGCGTTCACCTACAACGAGTTCGTCACCGTCGGCTCGAACGGCTGACCCGGCTGGGCCGGTGACCGCGCGGCGGCCCTGCTCCGCAACTCCTGCCGCAGCGCCACCACCATCAGCAGGCAGACCAGCGCCGGAGCCACCAGCTGGGCGGTCACCGCCGCGGTGAGCGGGGCAACCGGCGCGAACAACAACCCGACGAACAGCGCCGAGGACACCGCCCAGGCCAGCATCGCGGCCCGGTTGCGACCCAGCGCGACCAACGCCGGCTGCAGGATCGCCGCGACCATCATGGCCACCGTGCTCACCCCGAGCAGGCCGGCGACCAGCCGGGGCAGCTCGATCGGCGCGTCGAACAGCACCCGGGACGCCCACGGGCCGAGCAGCCAGGCAGCCAGCACCCCGGGCAGGCCGACCGCGGCCACCGCGAGCAACACGGCGCGCACCCCGCCGCGCACCGCGGCCAGGTCGCCACGGCCCGCCGCGGCGGTGAGCGAGGGCAGCAGGAATGCCTGTACCGGGGCGAACAGGAACAGCGGAATCCGGGCCAGCAGGAACAGCGAGACGAAGCTGGCGGCCAGCTCGGCGTCGGCGTGCTCGGCGCCCAACCGGGAGGTGAGCACCACCGGGCTCAGGTTGGTCACCAGCAGGGTCAGACCGGACGCGCCGGCCAGCAGCCCCACCGCGCCGGCCAGCGGGCGCAGCCGGACCGGCTCGCCAGCCCGCTCGGGCCGCTGGGCGCCGCGCCGGCGCAGCGCAGGCAGGGTGACCGCGGCGGCCACCCCGCAGCCCAGCGCGAACACGAACCCGAACCGGTCGGCGCTGGCCCAGCCGAGCAGCACCAGCGCGACACACGGCAGCAGCCGCGCCAGCCCCTCGGCGGCCAGGCTCACCCCGTACCAGCGGAAGCGGCGCTGACCGGCGAAGACTCCGCGCAGCAGATAGGCGGCCGCCGCGCCGAGCACCGCGAGCACCGTGGCGACCAGTAGCGCGGTGTGCCCGGCGAACACCCGGGGCACCAGGACCGGGCCCAGCGCCAGCACCGCGATCGACATGATCCCGGCGAGCCCGGCGGTGATCATGGTCGCCGCGCGCACCGCCGGTACCGGATCGACGCCGGCGGCCAGCCGGGCGCTCACTTCGTGGTTGGTCTGCTGCTCCACGGCGGCGAAGACGCCAGGGCCGACGATCGCGGTGAGCAGAAACATCGACGCGGCCGCTGCGTAATCCCTGGCGGGGAGGGTATGTCCAGCAAGTGCGAGTACCACGTACGCGGCCAGCCCGACCAACGCCAGCCCGCCGCCCACCGGCGCGACGCTGGCCAGCTGCTCGCGGAGCCGCGCCTGGGTCGCCACGCGGTGACAGTACGCCGGGTGGCCCGCTTCGCCGTCGCCAGGCGGCCAGCAGGGGTGCGCGCGTCGCGTTGTTAAATCGTGATCGCTTTGCGGAGGGGGAATGGGAGACGATTAGCTGTGGGTGACTATCCTGCGGCCGTGCTGGTCGATGTCATGGTGCCCGCGTTCGGCGACGGCCCACTCGTTCGCGAGACGGTGACCAGCGTGCTCGCCCAGGATGACCCGAACTGGCGGCTCACCGTGATCGACGACGGTGTCGCGGCGGGCCGGGATCCTGGCCTCGGGGACTGGCTGGCCGGGCTCGCCGAGCCCCGGGTGCGTTATCTGGCCAACCCGGAGCGGCTGGGCATCAACCGCAACTTCCAGCGCTGCGCCGAAGTCAGCTCCGCCGAGCTGGTGGTGGTCCTGGGCTCCGACGACCGGCTGCTGCCGGACTTCGTCGGCCGGGTGCGCCAGGTGGCCGAGCGGTATCCGGACGTGGCCTTCATCCACACCGGCGCGCGCATCGTGGACGCGGCCGGGCGCCCGGCCACCCCGCTGGTGGATCGGGTCAAGGCGCTGACCGCGCCGAGGGTGCGTGGCAGCGCCCGGCTGGGTGGCGAGCGGCTCGCCGCTTCGCTGCTGCGGGGCAACTGGATGTACTTCCCGAGCGTGGCGTTCCGCCGGGATGTACTGCTGCGGCACGGGTTCCGCCCCGGCTACGACATCGTTCTCGACCTGGACCTCTACCTGCGCATCCTGCGCGATGGCGGCGATGCGGTGCTGCTCGAGCGGCCCGGTATCGAGTACCGCCGGCATCCGGACAGCCTGTCCTCGGCACGGGCCGGGGACGGCTCCCGGTTTGCCGAGGAGCGGGCGTTCTTCGCCGAGGCCGCCGCCGAGTTCGCCGCGCTGGGTTGGCGCCGGGCGGCCCGGGCGGCCCGCTGGCACCTGACCTCCCGGCTGCACGTGCTGTGCAAACTGCCCGGGCTGCTCGCCTCCGGCGACCTCCGCGCCGCCCGCACCATGCTGCGCGGCGCGCTGACCGCGGTCCCCGGCGGTCCCCGCGCCGCCCCCCGGCTCCCCGACTCCACCCGGCCCGGCGAAGGAGTTCCCAGTCGATGACCACTGAGGCCGTCGAAACAGCCGATGGCGCGGGCACCCTCGCCGCCGCCACCAGGAATCCGAACGCGGGTTCGGCCACCGGTTCGGTGGCCGGGCAGCCGCTCCGAGGCGAGCCCGGCGGGATCGCCGACTCGAGCTGTTCGCTGATCGAGCTGTCCATCGTGCTGCCGTGCCTGAACGAGGCCGAGACGCTGGCCACCTGCGTGCGCAAGGCGCAGGACTCGCTGCTGCGCCTCGGCGTGACCGGTGAGGTGGTGGTCGCCGACAACGGCTCCACGGACGGCTCCCAGGAGATCGCCAGGGCACACGGCGCGCGGGTGGTGGACGTGCCCCGGCGCGGCTACGGGGCCGCGCTGAGCGCCGGGATCCTGGCCGCGCAAGGCGAGTACGTGCTGATGGCCGACGCGGACGACAGCTACGCGCTGGACGACCTCGGCGACTTCGTGGACGCGCTGCGCTCCGGTGCCGACCTGGTGATGGGCAACAGGTTCAAGGGCGGCATCGAGGCCGGCGCCATGCCGTTCCTGCACCGATACCTGGGCAACCCGGTGCTGTCCAAGATGGGGCGGGTGCTGTTCGGAATCCCGGTGCGGGACTTCCACTGCGGGATCCGCGCGTTCCGCCGGGACCGGATGATCGGGCTCGGGCTGCGCACCTCCGGCATGGAGTTCGCCAGCGAGATGGTGGTGCGTGCCTCACTGGCGCAGTTGCGGATCTGCGAAGTGCCGACCACCCTGCGTCCGGACGGTCGCAGCCGTTCCCCGCACCTGCGCACCTGGCGGGACGGCTGGCGCCACCTGCGGTTCCTGCTCGCATTCAGCCCGCGCTGGCTGCTCTACTACCCGTCGCTGGCCCTGCAGGCGGTCGGGCTGGCCGGGTTGATCTGGTTGGCCGTCGGGCCGCACGTGGTCGGCGGGATCGGGTTCGGCCCGCACAGCATGTTGGCCTGCGCCACAATGTTCATGCTCGGCGTGCAGGGCATGGGGCTGGCGGTGATCGCCCGCTCCTACGCCAGCCACCTCGGGCTGCTGCTGCCCTCCGCCCGGCTGGCCAGGGTGGTGTCCCGGTTCTCCCTGGAACGCGGGCTGCTGGTCGGCGGGTCGCTGTCGCTGCTCGGTGTCGGGTGCTTCCTCGCCGCGCTGACCTCGTGGGGCGCCACCGGCTTCGGCGCGCTGGACACGGCGGACACCATGCAGGTGCCGATCATCGGCATGGTGCTCACCGTGACCGGCTTCCAGGTGATCATCGTCAGCTTCACCATGGCCCTAACCCGAATCGGCGAGGACTAACCCCCCGCGAGTCGGCGCTCTCAGCACACTGTGTCGCGCGTTTCAGCACACCTGTCGTGCCCAGCCGGCGCGGTGCAGCGGGCCGACCGTTGCGTATATGTGCGCAGAGCAAAGCCCCCGCTAGTGGTGTGTCTCCAAAATGAGAGCCTCATTGTGGGGTAGGTTCTGTGGGTGAACAGGCCTGCTGCCGCGTTGGTGATGTCGGATGGTCAACGAGACGCGCTGGAGGCGCTGGCGCGGTCTCAGACGGCGCCGCATCG
>DATHIT010000225.1:0-4302 GCA_035489915.1 Pseudonocardia sp.
GAGATCAAAGCCGACTCACGTACCACTCGGCATGGGCCTGGTGAGCGGGTCTGGCCTGTCGCGTGAAGCCGGGCTGTCGGCGAGCGCTTTGCTCTGCGCACCTATACGCAACAGGTGCGTATAGATCCGGCAAAACCCGCACTCGTCGCGGTCGAGCACAGCATCCTCGTCGCGACCTCTCACATGCTCGACCGTGACCAGCCCTACCACGACCTCGGCGCCGACTACTTCGCCCGCCGTAACGACCCCGCCCGCCGCGCCCGCCGCCTGATCAGCCAACTGGAAACACTCGGCTACACCATCACCGCCAAACCACCCACCACGACATAGCGGGCCCACGAACCCGCGTGGTCTAGACGTTTTCTCTTCAGGTGCGCAGAGCAAAGGTCGCTCGCCGGACGCACCCGCCACACTAGAGTGGCGCGGTGTCGACGCGGGCCGAGCCGGGGCACCCCTGGTACCAGCTGCTCGACGCGTTGCTGGCGCGGCGGGTGGAGCTGGTCGCCGAGATCACCAGCCGGATGCAGGGCCGGCTGTCGGTGTACCAGGAGCTGGCCGCTGAGACGTTCGAGCGGCACGTGGCGATGGCCACGGAATGCACGGTCCGGCTGGCCAGGGTCGACCCGCCCAGGCTCAGCCAGGGGCAGACCGGGGTGCTCGAAGAGGTCGGCGATTCGCAGGCCCGGCTGGGTGTCCCGGTGGACCAGATGTTGCTGGCCTGGCGGATCGGCGCGGATGTGCTGCTGGAGTGGGGGACCGAGGAGGCTGGCCGGCTCGGCCTCGGCGACCAGCAGCTGCTCGCCTTTGTGCGCCGCACGCTGGCCTCCTCGGATGTCGGCATGATCAGTACAGCCCGGGCGCACCGGCGGGCGGAGCTGGAGCAGGACCGGGAGGCCCAGGACCGGCGGGCGTCCTTCGTCCGGGCGGTCCTGTTCGGCACCGGGGACCTGGCGGAGCTGCGGGCCAGGGCGAAGGCGTACGGGCTGGACCCCGGACGGCCGTATCTGGCGATTCGGGCGCGGCCGGCGGCGGACGGCGAGTGGCGGGAGGTGGACCAGGCGGTCGGGTTGGCCGGCTCGGCGCGGTCCGGCCGGGGGCTGAGCGTGCTGGTGGACGGCGACCTGGCCGGGTTCCAGCTGGATCCGCCGGGGGACGCGGCTCCGGGGCGGGCCGGGGTGGGCCCGGCGGTGCCGCTGGACCGGCTCGCCGAGTCGTTCCGGCTGGCCACCCGCGCGCTGAACACGATGCACGCGTTCGGTCTGGCCGGTACCCGCGATCTGGCCGCGCTAGGCCTGAAGCCCGCCGTGGCCGACGACCCTGACGTGGGGGCGGCGCTGCGGCGCAGGTACCTGGAGCCGCTGGCCGAGTCGGGCTCGGCCGCCGAGATCATCGCCACGCTGCGGGCGTACCTGGCCGCCAGCTCCCACGTGGAGACAGCCGCCGAGCAGCTGCACATCCACCCCAATACGCTGCGGTACCGGCTCGCCCGGTTCGAGGAGCTGGCCGGGGTGAGCCTGCGCGACCCGGTGGTGCCGTTCGAGGTGTGGTGGGCGCTGCAGCGCGCCTCGATCGACTGAGCCGCGTCGCCTGCTCAGATCAGGGCGAGGGCGATAGCGAAGGCGCTGTAGAAGCCGGCGGCGGCGGCCAGCCGTCCGGCGGTGAGCCGCTTGGTGCGCAGCAGCACGAGCAGGTAGATCACGGCGGCGGCGGTGGCGGCGCCGGCCAGCAGCAGTGGCGTGTTGAACAGCCACGGGGTGAACAGCAGACCCAACCCGGACGGGATGGTCGCCTGGATCATCATTGACCCGGAGATGTTGGACAGGGCGAGCTGGGTTTTGCCTTGGCGCACCCAGATCAGCGCGTTCATGATCTCGGGAAGCTCGGTGGCGACGGGGGCGAGCAGCAGCGCCACCACGACCGGGGAGAGCCCGAGAACGGGGCCGGCCCATTCCAGCTGTGTGACGAACAGCTGCGAGGCGGCGAAAATCAGCGCCAGGCTGATGACGGTCTGGGTCAGCACGGCGAGCCGGGACGGGATCGGGCGGCGGGGTTGGAGCTTGAGTGGACGCAATTCTTCGGCATTGGACGGGCCACCGCCGCGCAGCTCCCGCCCGAAATAGACCGCGTAGGCGGCGAAAAACGCCAATCCGAGCCAGGGCTTGAAAGCGAATACGACCAGTCCGAGGCCGACCTTGACGGCGAAGATTGCCAGAAACCAAGTTTGGTCGCGGGACAACCGCGCGGTGTCGATTCCGACGAGTCCGTTGTCGTCCATCGCGGGGCGCTCGTCGGGACCCGGAGTGTCGGGAACCCGAGCTGGCGCCGGCTGGACCCGGCGGGCGCGCCGGCGGCGGATGATCAGTGTCGCGCCGACCGTGGCGTAGGCGATGGTGCCGACCACCAGGGGCCCGCCGAGCGCGGCGCCCACCCCGATATCGGCACCGTGCGCGCCGCCGCCGAAGGTGACCGCGACCAGGGTCACCACGCTCTCCGGCAGCGCGGTCCCGACCGCGGCCAGGATGGTGCCGACCGCAATCTGCCCCACGTTGAGCTGCACACCGAGCCACTCGACCGCGTTGATGAACCACTCGCAGGCCAGGTAGATGACTACCGCACACACCAGCAGTAGCAGTAGGTGGACCACCACAAACACCTTCCCGCGCCGCGGGCCGGTGTCGCTGGGGACAGGCGACCTCGATCCGCGACGGATAGTTTTCATCCATCAGGATCGAAGGTCTCGCCCACCCAATGCTCTGGGCCCTGCGACCGGAGAACCCCCAGGTTCTCAGTGTGTCGACCAGCAGGCCTACGGGCTACTCCCCTTCGATTCCAGTCAACCGTCGCAGATGGTCCGCTATTGTCGCAAGGGGCAAAAAGTGAGGCGTGCCGAAATCTCGTTTACGCCATGCAATAGGGCTGAATAGGGGCTGCCTAATCCGCGCACTTGGCATACCGAAATCGTGGCCTATCCAGCGAAGACGGCGGCAACTCGATTGTGGGTGTAGTTGAGGACGGACACGATTGCTCGCGATGGACGCGGATGTCTCCGGTTCAGATGTGATGCAATTCGCAGAGCGGAGACGCGGATGGGCTCAGATGCCCAGCCGACCTCGTGGGCGCTCGACCGAGCCGCGTGTGGCCGGACGGATCGCGCGGACCAGGTTGCGCGCTCGGGGTGCACCCGTGACGCCCAGCCAGTCCCGGCAGGTGGCCATCAACAACGCCAGCCCGTACAGGAGCACAGGCAGCAGCACCAGGCCGACAACCATCCCGATGCTCATACTCGCTCCCTACCAGGCAAGTTCCCCCGAGAGTACCCATCGGGGAGGTGTCTGCGGGTCCCCTAAGTCAGTGAAGTTAGCCACGCCGAACTTGTGAGTTCGGGGTGGCTGTGGACGAAAACCATCGTCCGGTTGACCGGTTTGGAGCTGGCTACAAACCCATGTCGGGGAATCCGGAGCCGCCGACATGGTGTGGCCGGGTCACACGGTTCACCCTGGTCACATGAACAGCGCCGCCGCCGTCGCACCCACCGCACCGTCCACCGGGCTGCCCGATCCGGGCGAACCCGTGCCGATGCTGGCCAAGCCCACCGTGGCGCTGTTCCTCGGCGGGCTGGTGGTCTGGGGTTTGAGCACCTGGGCCGGGCTCGGGCTGGGCTGGCCGCTGTGGCTGGTCATCCCGGTGAACGCGGCGGTCAGCTTCACCATGTTCACCGTGCTGCACGATGCGGTGCACTACTCGATCAGCCGCCGACGCTGGGTGAACGAGCTGCTGGGCCGGCTGACCGTGCCGTTCGTGGTGCCGTACGCGTCCGCTCCGCTGTTCGGCTTCATCCACATCGAGCACCACCGCAACACCAACGAGGAGCTCGACACCGACCCGGACGCCTGGGCCACCGACGGTCCGTGGTGGCAGTTGCCGTTCCGCTGGTTGACCATCGACTTCTGGTACGCCTGCTTCTACCTCAAGCACATCCGCAGGCGCTCGCCCCGCGAGCTGGCCGAGTCCGGCGCGATCGTTGCGGTATTCGTCGCCGGAGTGGTCGCCGCCGCGATGACCGGGACGCTGTGGACCGTCGCGGTGGTGTACCTGATCCCGGCGCGCATCGCGCTGGGTGCGCTGGCCTGGTGGTTCGACTGGTTGCCGCACCACGGTCTGGAAGCCACCCAGCGGGAGAACCGGTACCGCGCCACCCGCATCCGGATCGGCCTGGAGTGGCTGCTCACCCCGGCGATGCTGTACCAGAACTACCACCTGGTGCACCACCTGCACCCGTCCATCCCGTTCTACCGCTACATC
>DATHIT010000226.1:0-18439 GCA_035489915.1 Pseudonocardia sp.
CGCGGCTCCACCGCCGACCAGGGCGCGGGCCGGCGGGCCACCAAGACCACCACCGGCTCTGGTGCCCGGTCCGCGCGCGGCGACTCGGCGGCCAAGCCCGGCCAGGATGAGGCCGAACCGACCGCGGCCAAGCGCCCCGCCGGCAGCCGCAAGGCCAAGCCGGTGATGCCGTCCTGGGAGGACGTGCTGCTCGGGGTGAAGCGCAGCTAGCAGCGCCTTCGCCCAGACGGCCCGCCCTAGTGGCCGGGCCGGAACACCACGTCGACCAGCAGGCCCAGCCAGGCGACCAGCAGCCCCAGGGCGATCCCGTACCCGATCCAACGCCAGAACGGCGTGCGGTGCATCAGCCAGACCGACGGCGCCATGCCGATCCCGATCAGCACGTTCGCCGGTACCCAGAGCCAGCCGAAGGATTTGGCCAGCGCGCTGGTCAGGATCAGGTCCAGCGGGGCGACCAGCGCGGCGATGATCACGGTCACGGTCAGCCCGGTGGCCCACGGGGTGGGCTCCCTCGCGGGACGGGGCGGACCGGGCACGGCCGGACTCACCGGGGGCTGGCTGCATAGAACGCCAGCGCCGCCGCGGTGGCCACGTTGAGCGAGTCCACCCCGTCGGCCATCGGGATGCGGACGCACTCATCGGCGGCGGCGATCGCCGCCTCGGTCAGCCCCGGCCCTTCCGCGCCGAGCAGCACCGCGATCCGGGCACCGGCCAATCCCGCCTCGGCCAGCGGGCGGGCCGACGGGCGTGGGCTGAGCGCGACGATCCGCCGTCCGTCGCCCCGCAGCAGGTCCAGGTTGGCCGGCCACGGCGGGTCGGCGGGCAGCGCGGCGAACGGCAACCGCAGGACGTGCCCCATGGACACCCGGACGCTGCGTCGGTACAGCGGATCAGAGCACCTCGGCCCGAGCAACACCCCGTCCACCCCCAGCGCGGCGGCGTTGCGGAACAGCGAGCCCAGGTTCTCGTGATCGTTCACGCCCTCCAGCACCGCCAGCACCCGAGCGCCGGCGGCCAGTTGGGCGGCGTCCACCGGCTCGGCCCGGTCGGCTACCGCGAGCACACCCCGGTTGAGGTGGAAGCCGACCACCTCGGTCATCACGTCGGCGGTGGTGAGATAGACCGGCGCGGGGTGCCCAGCGAGGTCGTCGGCCAGCTCGGCGAGTCGGGACGCCACCCCGAGCACGGCCCGCAACGGGTACCGCGAGTCGAATAGCCGGCGCACTACCAGCACACCCTCGGCGATCACCAGCCCTCTGCCCCCGGGGCGGTCGGGACGCCGGTCCGCCGTGGTCAGATCCCGGAAGTCGTCGAGGCGGGAGTCCGCCGGGTCGTCAACCGTGATCATCCGCGGCACCGGGGCATCGTCCCAGGATCGGAGCGGCGATCGCGGGCGGGGCGGCGGCGACGTCCCCGGCGACCTTCGGCGGGCCCGGGAACGGCGTTTCCACCTGCCGAGATGGCGTACAGGACGTTGCTCACAGTGCTCGTCATCCGGACAGCCGTAGCATCCGAGCCTCCCGTGTGTCACGGTGATAGGCCCGCCCGGAATCCGCCTGGACCCGAACGAGGAGGGCCGTGTGGGCCGTGATCTGGCCCGAAGTTCATTCACCCGACGCGAACGACAGCAGTACCGAGGCAAGGTGCATCGATGCCTGAATGCCCTGGCCACGATGCTTCGCGAAGGCGCGTTCGCAGGTGACAACGAAGCGACTACCGGCTTGGAGGTCGAGCTCAACCTAGTTGATCAGAGACTGGACCCGGCCATGCGCAACGTCGCGGTGCTGGACGGGGTGGACTCGCCCGAGCTGCAGTCCGAGCTGGGGCGGTGGAACGTTGAGCTGAACCTGCCGCCTCGCCCGCTCCCCGGCGAACAGGGTCGGTACCTGGAGCACCACCTGCTGGACATGCTCGCGGAGATCGAGAAGCAGGCCGAGGCGGTGGGCGCCCGGGTGATGACCATCGGCATTCTGCCGACCATCACCGAGGAGCATCTGGTCACCGAGCGGCTCTCGCCGTCCACCCGGTACGCCGCGCTGAACGAGCAGATCCTGAATGCGCGGGGCGAGCCGGTACGCCTGGACATCACCGGCGTGGAAAGAAACGGCCACCCCGCCGAGCGGCTGCAGATGGACTTCGATTCGATCGCCCCCGAGGCGGCCTGCACCTCCCTACAGCTGCACCTGCAGGTCCCGCCGAAGGCGTTCGCGGCGCACTGGAACGCCGCGCAGTGTCTGGCCGGGGTGCAGCTCGCGGTCGGCGCGAACTCCCCCTTTCTGCTCGGTCGCCGGCTCTGGGCGGAGACCCGGGTCCCGCTATTCCTCCAGGCCACCGACGTGCGCTCGGTGGAGCTGCGTAACCAGGGGGTGCGCCCCAGGGTCTGGTTCGGGGAGCGCTGGATCAACTCGATCTTCGAGCTGTTCGAGGAGAACGTGCGGTACTTCCCCGGGCTGCTCCCGGTCGCCGGAGACCAGGACCCACACGTCGAGCTGGCCGCCGGGCGGGCGCCCTCGCTGGAGGAGCTGCGGCTGCACAACGGCACCATCTGGCGGTGGAACCGGCCGATCTACGACGTGGCGGACGGGGTGCCACACCTGCGGGTGGAGAACCGGGTGTTGCCGGCCGGCCCGAGCGTGGTGGACATGATCGCCAACGCGATGTTCTTCTACGGCCTGCTCCGGATGCTCACCGATTCAGACCATCCCCCGCTGTGGTCCCAGCTGCCGTTCGCCGCCGCCGAGGAGAACTTCAAGCTGGCCGCCAAGGGGGGCATGAACGCCACGCTGTTCTGGCCGGACGAGGGCTGGGTGGAGCCGGATCAGCTGGTGCTTCGCCAGCTGCTGCCGATGGCCGCCGAGGGGCTCTCCCGGTGGGGGGTCGCGGACGCCATCTCCCGCCGCTACCTGGACGTCATCGAGCAGCGCTGCCGGCTGCGGTTAACCGGGGCGTCCTGGCAGCTGCAGACGGTGGATGCGCTGGAGCGGCGCGGGGCGGACCGGATGACGGCCATTCGCGGGATGCTGGAGCGCTACCTGGACGGCACCACGAACAACGCGCCGGTGCACACCTGGCCGGTGCCCTGAGGTCCCTCGGCACATTCACGGGCGGCCTCTGTCAATAGCGATTGCCGGGTCGTTCGCGATCGCAAACGCTCAGACCGATTCGGCTCATCTGGCTGGACGGGCGTTCCTATAGTCGGCCTTGTCAATTCGGTGACGGAAAGTGCCGACCACCACCGATGTTGACTGCGGAGAGTGATCTTCCGCATGCCGGCACGGCACTGCCGGCGGTAAGCCCGCCGGTCCGGGGGTGCCCAGGCGCAGCCCCCGCGACCCAGCACCTCCGGACCGGCGAACCACCTCCGCGGATCGATGCCGAGCGAGCGATGGCGGACGCCCTTGCCAGCCACCTGAGGGATGAGGAGCCGGGATGTTCCGACGCAGGCGCGAGGCCTCCTTCCAGGCACCCGCGTCGAGCGCATGGTGGCCGGCGGGGGCGGGTTCCGGCGTCCCCGGCGGCCCTGACCCTGACCTCGGCGGCTCGGGCGTCGGCGGCTCGGGCGTCGGGTCGCGGCCTGGGGCCCTGCCTTCAGGTGACCCGTTCGGCGGCTGGCCGGCTTTTCCTGTCGGCAGCGACCCGACCGATCCGGTACTCGGTCAACCGGCCCCGCTGGACGGCTGGGGCACCCCGGTCGCGCCGAAGGCCTCCGGTGGTCTTCCCGGCCAACCGGCCACCGCTGGCCCTTCCACTGGTGACGCTTCTGAGGCGTCCACGAGCTGGATGCCGCTGCTCACCCATGCCGACGACGGTCAGCCGTTCCAGGCCTCCCCGGAGAACCCGGCCGGCCGGGAGGACCAGCCCGGTGCGGACCCAACCCCCGCCACCCACCCGGAGCCTCGCCGGGTGCGTGCCGCCCGCCGGCGCGCCGCCCGGGCCCGCCGCACCGCCGACCAGCAGCTGCCCGAACCGGACACCACTCCTCGGACCGGTGCGATCACGCACCCTCCCGCCCCGGTGGCCGACCCGTTGAGCGACCCCTCCTTCGCCAACGGCGCCACCACCTGGCTGAACCCGGTCGCGCCGCCCAACCCGATGGAGGCCGCCGCGCTGGCCGGCGCGTTCGCCGCCGACTACCTCTCCTGGGACGAGTCGTCGCCGGAGCGTCGCGGGCAGGTGCTGGCGCAGTACCTGCCGTCCGACGTGAGTGGCAGCCCCGCGCTGCTGGGCTGGTCGGGCAAGGGTCGCCAACGCGCCGAGTTCGCCCTGCCCGGGGCGGTTCACCCGGACGGCGACGGGCGCGTTGTGGTCGACGTGCGGGTCCGGGTCACCCCGTACCGGGCGGTCGGGCAGCCCGCCGAGCCGGCGCCGGCCGGTGAGCTCGAGGTGGCCGGCGTGCCGGCGGTCGCCCCGGCCCCGACCGCGCGGGGCTGGAAGAGCCTGGACTCCTACTGGGTGCGGCTGACCGTGCCGATCACCTACGACCGGGGCCGGCTGGTGGTGGACACCTGGGATGAACAGCTCGGCCAGGACAGCGAGCCGGCATCCGCCGAGCACGGGCCGACCGCCGCGGCGGCCGGCGGGGTTGTCGACCCGGCCACCGCCGACGACCTGGACGACGACCTGGACACCCCGCTCGCCGTGGCCGGAGGCATCCGGTGAGCCGGCTGCGCGCGCCGAGGATCGCCGGGGTGGCCGGCGGGGTCGGCACCACCACGCTGGCCACCGCGCTGCGGGGCTACGACCGGGGGCGGGCCGCCGATCAGGGCGCCGAGGTGTTGGTCTGCCGCTCCACCGGCGGCTCGCTGCACGCCGCCGCGACGGTGATCGCCTGGCTGGGCAGCACCGGGCAGCCACGCCCGGTGCTGGCCGTCATCGCCGACCAGCCCGCGCCGATCCGAGGCCCCCTGCGAGCCCGGCTGCGGATGATCGAGCCGCAGGTCAACGGCCTGGTCGTGGTCCCGTACGTGGCGCACTGGCGAGAGCTCACCGACCCGCTCGCCGAGGCGGCCCGGCTGTCGGACTGTCCGGCCGACCAGCTGCCCAAGGCGCTGCGCGGATACGGCGAGGCGCTGGCCCGGCTGGCCGAGGCGGTACTGCGCTCCGGGTTGCTGTCCGCCAGGCGCCCCGGTGGGCCGCACACCCCGCCGCCGGCCAACCGGGCCACCGGCCCACAGGCTCGGGTCGCCAGTACCGGCCCACAGGTCCCGGTCGTGGTCACCGGCCCGCACGCCGCGCTGGTGGATACCGGCCCTCGGGCGGCGGTGGGGCCCGCCCCGGCCAACCCGCCCGCCGACCTCTGCTACGCCCCCGCCGTCGCCCACGGAGGAACACGATGATCACCTACCTGGCCACCCTGCTGCTCGGCACCGGGGCCGACGCGGTGCCCGCTCAGGTGCCAAATCCACCACCAGAGGCGCCACCGGGGATCGACCAACTGGCCGGTCAGATCGTCGGCTGGCTCAAGTGGGGTGTGCTGGTCGTCGGCGTGGCGGGCATCCTGGTGTGCGCGGGCATGATCATCATCGGCCGCCGGCACCGGGGCGGCCTGGCCCAGGAGGGCCTGATCGGGTCGCTCTGGGTGCTCGGCGGATTGACCCTGGCCTCGCTCGCGGCGGTGCTGGTGGGTGCCTTCGCCGGGATGGGCGCCCAGTGATCAGGCCGGTGGGCGCGGCGGTCACGCTGCTTGCTGACGGTGAGCCCGGCCCGTCGTTCACCGCGATCGTGGAGTCCGCCGCCCGCGCGGCCGCTGCTCTGGTCGGCGACGCGGCCAGCTGGTGGCAGGTACCGAGCACGTCGCTGCTGGCCCCGGCGGTGCTCGGCGCGCAGGATGCGCTGCGCCCGGTGCTGCTGCTGGTGCTCACCGCCTCGGTGCTGGTGCAGTCCATCCGGATCATCCTGATGCGCCGGGGCGAGCCGCTGTTCGCGGTGTTCGGCGGGCTGCTCCGGTTCGCTGTGGCGGCCGCGCTGGGCATCACCGTGCTGCAGGGCGCGCTGTGGGCCGGGGACATGCTGGCCACCAACCTGCTGAGCTCCGGCCTCGGATCTGGCACCGAATCGGGTGCGGTGGCCTTCGGTGCCACCATGCGCGAGGCGCTCACCGCCCGGCGCGGCGGGCTGGCCGAACCCTTCCTGCTGTTGCTGCTGTCCGTCGTGGTGCTGCTGTTGGCCGCCGCGCAGTGGATGGCCATGGCGCTGCGGCAGGTCGCCCTGCTCGCGGTGGCGGCCACGCTCCCGTTGGCCGCCGCCGGGTCGCTCACCGCCACCACCCGGGGATGGCTGTCCCGGCTGGTGCCGTGGGCGCTGGCCATGGTGCTCTACAAGCCGGCGGCCGCGCTCATCCACGCGGTCGGCGAGCAGTACCTCAGCCAGCTGGCCGAGCCGGGCGGCCCAGGGGTGAGCACGGTGCTGGCCGGCACCGTGGTGCTCGCGCTCGGGGTCGCCGCGCTGCCCATGTCGTTGCGGCTGCTGTCCTGGTCGTCGGTGCGGATCGCCAGCGGCGGGGGCTCCGGGGAGGCGATGGCCGGCGCCACCGGCGCGATCCGACTCAGCTCGCTGGGTTCCACCTCGCCGTCGGTCCAGTTGGCCACCTTCATGGAGAACGCCGGGCCGGGCAGTCATCGACGGCTGATCACCGGCGCCGGCCCGGTGCACACCGCCGGAGCCGCCACCGCCGGAGCCGGCGCCGGGGCTGACCGCCGCGGCGCCGGCAGCGTGCCGCCGCTGGCCGAGGCGTCGCTGCTGGAGCCGGCGCTGACCCGGCCGATCCCCCGCTACACCGAGTCCGCCGGTCCAGCCCGGCCCAGCCCGATCCCAGCCACCCGAGGAGCCCGGTGATGACTGCCGAAGGCGGAGCCGAGCGATGAGCACCGAAGGCGGAGCCGAGCGATGAGCGCTGGCCAGGAACGCCAGGAGCCCCGGCTGTACGGGCACTGGCGCCCCGAGCGTGGCTGGGGCGTCGGCTCGCTGGGGCCGGCGCAGACCAGCATCGTGTTCGCCGCCGTGCTGGCCCCGGTGCTGGCAGCCTCGGTTGCGCCCCGGGCGGCGCTCGGGTTGGCCTTGGTGGCCATCCTGGTGGTGCTCGCGGTGACCGTCCGGGTCTCTGGCTCCACCGCCGCCGAGGCGATGACCCGCCGGTTCCGGTTCACCACCGCCAGGGCGAAGGGGTGGACCGAGCTGTCCGGCGGCATGCTCACCGAACATCCCCGCCGGCATGACCTGCCCGGCCCGCTGGCGCCACTGGTGGCCCTGGACAGCGACGACGGCCGGGGCGGCCGGCAGGCCCTGGTGCTGGACCGACACACCGGCACCCTGTCCGCGGTGCTGCGCTGCGCCCCGGCCGGGTTGGACCTGGCGGACCGGGCCAGCGCGGACGAATGGGTGGCCTGCTGGGGGGCCTGGCTGGCCGACCTGGGGCACCGCCCGGTGATCCGGCACGTCGCGGTCACCGTGGACACCGGCCCGGGCGGGCACTCGGACAGCGACTACCTGCGCGAGCGGGTATCCCCGGCCGCCCCGTCGGCGGCCCGCGCGCTGATGCACGAGCTGATCGAGCTGACCCCGTCCACCTCGGCGCGCACCGACGCCCGGGTCACCGTCACCCTGGACCCGTCCCGCGCGGCGCCCCGGCCCCCTGATCTGCTGGCTTCGGTCGCCGAGGTCACCCGCTGGCTGCCCGGGCTGGAGGCCGGCCTGGCCTCCTGCGGCGTGGCGGTACTCGGCCGTGAGTCGATCTCCAGCCTGACCGCCAGGGTGCGCTCGGCGTTCGACCCGGTGTCCCGCGACGAGATCGCCCGGCAGGGCGAGCAGCACCAGCTGCGGCACTGGGCGCAGGCCGGGCCGATCGCCGCCAACGAGACCTGGGACAGCTACCAGCACGACTCGGGTGTCTCGGTGTCCTGGGCGCTGGGTGAGGCACCCCGGCAGGCGGTCAGCGCCCGGGTGCTGGTGCCGCTGCTGGCCCCGGGGCCGTACCCGCGCCGGGTCAGCCTGCTGTACCTGCCCTACCCGGCCGACCAGGCCGCCGCCCGGGTGGAGAGCGAGATCACCGCCGGCCAGATGCGCCGCGCCTGGTCGCAGCGCACCCGCAGGGACGAGACCCAGCGGGACCGGGACGACCGGGAGCGCGCGCTGGCCGCCGCCCGGGAGGAGGCCGAGGGCGCCGGCGTCGGCCGACTCACCGTGTATGTGACCACCACCGTCACCGACCCCGGTGAGCTGCCCGCCGCGATCGTCGACGTGGAGCAACGCGCCGGGGCGGCCAAGTTGCGGCTGCGCCGGCTGTGGGGCGCCCAGTCCTGCGGGTTCGCCGCCAGCCTCGGGCTGGGCCTGAACCCGTCCGAGCTGGCCGGCCGGGGTCGAGGTCGGTGATGGGCGACTACGACGAGCTGTTCGGCCGAGGGGCGGCCCGGCCGACCAGACGCCCGGCCGGTACGCCCAGGACGCGGGCCGCCGACTTCGGCCGGCCGGTGCCGCGCGCCTGGGGCTGGCCGGTGGCCGGCGGCGGGCGGGCGCCGCACGTGGAGGGCGGCACGCTCTACGCCGGTACGAGCAGCCAGCTGTGTGGGCTGTTCCCGTTCGCGGTGAGCTCCGGCACGTCGGTCCGGGGAGTACCGATCGGCCGGCACCTGCTGACCGCCGAGCCGGTGGGGCTGGATCCGGCCGAGTGGCTGCGCGAGGGCCTGGTGTCCAACACCGGGGTGTGGGTGCAGGGCCAGCCGGGCATCGGCAAGTCGGCGATCATCAAGCGGATGATCACCGGGTTGGTCGCCTTCGGTGGCGTGGCGGTGGTGCCCGGAGACGTGAAGGGCGAGTACAGCCCGCTGATCGAGGCCCTCGGCGGGGCGGTCTGGCGGGTCGGGCGGGGGCTGCACGCACTCAACCCGCTGGACGCCGGACCGCTGCGCGCTGAGCTGGCAGCGGCGGTGGGCAGTGCCCGCGAGCAGTTGGCCGAGACGATCCGGGTGCGCCGGCTGTCGCTGCTGGAGGCGCTGGTCTCGATCGTCCGCCGGGGCGAGGTGGAGGTGACCGAACGGCGGCTGTTGGGCGTCGCCCTGGACGCCGCCGTGCGGGCCGGCGCCGCGTCGTCGGGCCGCCCGGAGCCGGTGGTGCCGGACGTGCTGCGGGTGCTGTCCGAGGGCAGCGACGAGCTGCGCGGGATCGTGGCCAGCCAGGACGACGCCGGGTACCGCCGCTCGGTGCGCGAGCTGGTGAACACCCTCGCGCTGCTCTGCGACGGCACCATCCGGGGGATCTTCGACCGGCCGTCCACGGTCACCTCCGACCTGGGCACCCCGGCGCTCTCCCTGGACCTCTCCGCGCTGGACGACGATGACGACGACGCGCTGGCCGCCGGGATGCTCTGCTCGTGGGCCTGGTCCACGGCGTTGGTGGACAGCGCCGCCGGGGTGTCCGGGCGGCCGGTGGCGGTGGTGCAGGACGAGCTGTGGCGGGCGCTGCGGGCGGCCCCCGGGCTGGTGGAGCGCTCCGACCGGATCACCCGGCTGAATCGGCACCGAGGGGTGATCTCCTTCCAGGTCACCCACTCGCTGGACGACCTCGAGGCGCTGGCCACCGCGACCGACCGGGCCAAGGCGCGCGGCCTGGTGGCCCGGAACGCCACCCTGGTGCTGGGCGGGATGGCCGAGCAGGAACTGGATGCGCTACGCCGGATCACCCCGCTGTCCGAGGGCGAGGCGGCGCTGGTCACCTCCTGGGCGGCCTCGCCGACGTGGGTGGGCGGGGCGCTGCATCCGGGGCGGGGCAAGTACCTGATCAAGTCCGGGGAGCGGATCGGGCTGCCGGTGTCGCTGCGGCTGACCCCGGGCGAGCAGGCGCTGTACGACACCGACGGGGTATTCGGCGGCGCCGAGGGTGGCCGGAAGCGGGCCGCTGGGTCCGCGGCGGCCGAGCCGCTCGCGGTGGTGGGCTGAACGATGCGTGCAGCGGCGGGGTGGACGCGGGGCCTCGGCACCCTCGCGGTGGGCGTGGCCGCCCTGCTCGCGTTGCTGATCATGACGGCCGCCGGGGACGACGCCGGGCCCGGGCTGACCGGGGTGGACCCGGCCAAGGTCCCCGCGCTGGCCAAACAGATGCTCCCGGTGATCGACGACGTGGTGCGTCAGCAGTGCCCCGAGCTGCCGCCGGTATGGGTGGTGGCCGAGGTGATGGCGGAGTCTGGCTGGAACGCCCACGCCTGGAGCAACGACAGCAACGGCGGCGCGGCCGGGCTCTACCAGATCAACCAGCGCAACTGGGTGGCCGCCGGCGGGCAGCCGTGGCGGTCCGCACCGCCGCCGCGCAGCGCGGACATCTACCAACCGGAGACCCAGTTACGGATCACCATCCCCTGGGTTTGCACGAACCTGCGGGCGATCGCCGGGCACCTGAAAGCCACCGGCAAACCGACCTCACCGCTGGACGGCATGCTGGTCTGCCACATCGCCGGATGCGGCCGGGTGACCGGTAGCGCCACCGGCGTTCCGCGCGCCGGCGAAGCCGGTTGTGGCAGCGGCTGCGCCAACTTGATCAATCGCTATGTGAACCGGGTCCACCAGCTCGTGGCTGAGTTCAGTGCGCCGGTACAACCACCTCCCCCGGCTCCTCCTCGGCCGCCGCCGGCTCCGGCTCCCGCGCCGGCTCCGGCTCCCGCGCCGGCTCCCGCGCCGGACGCCTTTCGTGCGGAGGCGGCGGCCGGCGGGCCGGAGGTACGGATCCAGCCGGCGGTGATCGGTGGCCTGGGGAGCGTCGGTGGCACGGTCACCGTCGGCGGCATCACCACGGCGGCGCTGCCACCCGCGCCGGCCGCGTTCCTCGGGCCGAAGACCGGCTGCACCCAGCGGGACCCGACCACGTCCGGGTGCCTGACCGCCGCCACCCGCTACGGGCTGGACGCCGAGGTGGCCGCGTTCGGCGACTTCCGCCAGGGGCCCACGATCAGCAAGGCCGGGTGCTGGGATGCACATGCCTGGAACCCGAACAGTGACCACTCGAAGGGTCGGGCGTGTGACCTGTTTCCCGGAGCGGCGGGCGCGTTCGCGCAGGGGGCGGAACTGGCCCGGGGCTGGCGGGTGGCCAACTGGTACCGCACCAACGCGGCCGCGCTGCAGGTCAGCTACCTGATCTGGCAGGGCCGGTACTGGAGCCCGGGCACGGCCGACCAGGACGGCTGGGGCGAACGCTACGGCGGAGGCGGGGTCTACAACGTGCGGGACGCCACCGGTGGCCACTACGACCACGTCCACGTGAGCTTCGCGGGCTGATCATGAAGACGACACCTCCGCTGATCCTGGGCATCGCCATCACCGTCGTGCTGGGCGGGATCTGGCTGATGCTGGCCGGCCCGGGCCGCGACCCGTCCTCGGCGTGGACCCCGGACCAGGGCACACTCAGCCCGGCCGACCGCGACGCCCTGGCTGCCGCCCCGGTCAACCCCGGGCCCGTGCCGGCCGGCCCGGACCCGTCGGTCGACCTCACCGACCCGCGCGCGGTCGCCACCGCCTACGTGACCGCCGCCTACAGCGCACGGGACACCGACGCCGGCCTGACCAACCGCGCGGCCACGCCGTACGCCGCGCCCGGCACCCCGCCCAACACGGTCGGCGTGCTGGTGCTGTCGCCGCCCCCGCCCGGACACAGCCGGACCGCCACGGTCACCGACGTGACCCAGTGCGCCGGCGAACCCACCGGCACCCGCCGGGCGTACCTGGTGGGCTACCGCACCGCCGAGCGCCCGACGGCAGATGCCAGCGCGGCCAGCGCCTCGGCGGCCCGACAGATCCGATACCTGTTGCTCGTCCGGCAGTTCGACGGCCGATGGCTGGTCGCGGGCGATACCACCGACGCCCAGGTCGGTGAACCGTGAACGCGGAAGGAGATGGCCTGATGACCGAGTCCGACAACCACCCCGAGGTGACCGAGGACGGCGCCGACCGGGATGCCGCTGGTGACCGGTCCACCGCGCGCCGGTCGGTGAGCATCCTGCCCTGGGAGGCCGCCGAGTCCCCGGCCGATCCGCCGGCGGGTGGTGGGGAGCCACCGGCCAGGACCGGGCGCGGCGGGCGTCCACCGGCCCGCCGCCCGATCCCACCCAGCGGGCTGCTCGCCTCGCCAGGGCCGGGCAGCCGCACCGGGTCCGACGATCCGTTCGCCGCACTGCCGCCGTGGCTGCCACCCGTGCGCCGGCCGGTCCCAGGCGTGCCGAACCGGCCAGCACAATCGGGCCAGGCGGCGTGGCGGGACGGCCGCGCGGACTCGGCGAGCGGTCGCCCCGCCCTCCCGCCAGGCCGCCCCGGTCCGCCTCGGCCGCCCCTGGGCACTTCGCTGACCACGCCGCCGGCGCCGCGCCGGCCGCCCGAACCGTGGTCGGCCGCTGACCAGCGCACGCCATTCCCCTGGGTGGCCGACTCGCCGGCCACCTTGCCACCGGCCACCCGATCGACCGGCCCAACAGCGCCGCCAGAGCATTCCGCGCCGGCGAGGTCGGCGGTTTCGGAGACCGTCCCCCAGGCCGCGCGGAGCGGCACCAAGCCGACCACTACCGGCGCGAAGCCAACCGCGCCCAAACCGATCGAGCCCAAACCGATCGAGCCCAAACCGATCGACATCGGCGCGAAGCGGACCGCCAAGTCGGCCGCCGCCAAACTGGCCGCGAAGCCTCCCACCGCCAAGCTGGCCAGCCCCAACCCGACCGGCTCCAAGCTGGCCGGCCCCAACCTGACGGGCCCAAAGCTGACGGGCCCAAAGCTGGCCGGCTCCAACCTGGCGGACGCCGGCCGGACCGCCCTCGCCGGCGTCGAGCCCCCGACCACAAACGCCTCGCGGCCACCCCTCGCGGCGGTGACTCCGCAAACCGACGCCCCCGCGCCGGTTCCCGCGCTACCCGAGCCCGCCCCGGCCGAGGTGGCTCCCCGGCGCCGGCTCACCGCCGATTCGATCGTCCATGAGCGGATCGTCCGGCCGGACCAGCGGATTCCGACGGTGGGCTGGCGCGCGGCGTTGTACGCGGCCACCGGCGGCCGGATCAACCTGGGCATCGGAGCGGCCGAGCGGGACTGGCTCGAGCTGCTCGCTCGGGTCCGCCGCCCGATGGCCGGTGCCCGGCAGATCGCGGTCACGTCGATCAAGGGCGGGGTCGGCAAGACCACCGTGGCGGCGTGCCTGGGGCTCATGCTGGCCGAGTACCGGGGCGACGGGGTGGTCGCGGTGGACGCGGACCCGGATGCCGGAACCCTCGCCGACCGGCTCGGCGGCCAGGTCAGCGTCACCGTCCGCGACCTGCTCGCCGATGTGGACAAGATCAGCTCGCTGGGCCAGATCGGCGAGTACACCAGCTTGGCCGGGCGGCTCCGGGTACTCGCCGGCGAGCAGGACCCGGCGATGGGCGAGGCCTTCCGGCGCGAGGAGTACCAGCGCGTGTGCGGCGCGCTGGCCAGGTTCTTCGACATCGTGATCACCGACTCGGGAACCGGGCTGGTGCACTCCGCCATGCGCGGCACCCTCGAGCTCGCCGACCGGCTCATCGTGGTGGGGTCCCCGACTGTGGACGGAGCGAGCCGGGCCAGCAAGACCCTGGACTGGCTGCTTGCGCACGGCCACGAGCGGCTGGTCGAGGACGCGGTCCTGGTGCTGTGTCAGGACCGGAGCAGCCACCGGGTGGACCACGCCCAGCTGCACCGGCACTTCACCGAGCGCTGCAAACACGTCGTGGAGATCCCGGCCGATCCGCACCTCTACTCCGGCGGCCTGATCGACCCATCTCTGCTGCAGCCGATTACCCGGGACGCCTACCTGCGGTTGGCCGCGGTGGTCGGAGATGGCTTTTCGCGGTAGCCCGAGTCGTGATATGCATCGGGGCCCCACCCGGTGAGGTTCCGGATGGGGCCCCGATACGTTCCCGAACTGACGCGCCGCTCCCACCACGAAGCGACGTGTATTAAGTTAGCCTACCCTTCCTTAAGGCGCAAGCCTCGATCCACAAGTGATCCCCGATCGCGTGACGGGACGCCTCCTACGAAGCTCAGATCGCGGCAGTCGCGGGGCTCACGTCAGCGGCGCGGGCGCGGCGGCGCAGGGTCCGGCGCAGCACGAGCATCACCACGATCACGGCGAGCACCGATGCGGCGCCACCCACAACGGTCGGTGCCCGGCCGCCCAGCTTCTCCCCCAGCAACCCCAGCAACGGAGCGCCCAGCGGCGTGCCGCCCAGGAACACCAGCATGTACAGGCCCATCACCCGGCCGCGCATGGTCGGGGAGACGGACAGCTGCACGCTGGCGTTGGCCGCCGTGGTGAACACCAGTGCGGCCACCCCGGTGGGCACCAACACCACGGCGGTGAGCAGGATGGACGGCATCAGCCCGGCCACGGTTTCCAGCACCCCGAAGGCCAACGCCGCCCCGATCACCAGCCGCAACCTGGGCCGTCCGGAGCGCCGCGCGCCCAGGCTGGCGCCCAGCAGCGAGCCAACCGCCAGCACGGTGGTCAGCAGGCCATAGCTCTCCGGACCGCCGTGGAAGACATTGCGGGCGAGCAGGGGCAACGTCAGATAGAAGTTGATACCGAGGGTGGACACCACGAACACCAGCGCCAGCACGCCGATCAGCACCGGCTGCTCACGCACGTAGCGCAGCCCCTCCAGCAGCTGCCCTGGCGCCCGGGGCACCCGCTTGGCCCGGAACAGCTTCTTCGGGTCCATGGCCAGCATGCCGATCAGCACCCCGAGGAAGCTCGCCGCATTGAGCACGAACACCCAGCCGGTGCCGACCGCCGTGATCAGCAGCCCGGCCACCGAGGGGCCGACGATGCGGGCGGCGTTGAAGGTCATCGAGTTGAGGCCGACGGCGTTTCCCACCTGGGCCGGACCGACCAGCTCCGAGGCGAACGCCTGTCGGGCCGGCACGTCGATCGAGGAGAACGTGCCGAGCAGCAGGCACAGCAGGTAGACGTGCCACAGCTGGGCCAGATGGGTCAGGTCGAGCAGCCCGAGCGACAGCGCGCACAGCCCCATGCCGGTCTGGGTCATCAACAGCATGCGGCGCTTGTCGTATCGGTCGGCGAGCACCCCGCCCCACAGGGACAGCAACAGGGTCGGAGTGAACTGCAGCGCGCTGGCCACGCCCAGTGCCACCGGGCTGTTGTGCGAGAGGTCGAGCACCAGCCAGTCCTGGGCGATCCGCTGCATCCACGTGCCGACCAGCGAAACGACCTGGCCGGTGGCGTAGTAGCGGTAGTTGCGCACCCGCAGCGAGGCGAACATGCCACCCTGGCCCGGCAATGGCCGCTCCGCGGTTGGCCGCGCCCTGGCGGCGTCGGTCTGGGAGGGTGACGGCGCTTCCGGTGCTTGCGGTGCCTGCGCGGACCCGGGCGGCGGCGGTGGCCCGGGTACGACCGAGCGGTGGGGAGACCGGGGTGGGGCTGTCTCTGACCCTGTCGTCGACCCGCGCTCAGTCACTGTGTCAGGCGCCCGCCATTCTGTCGATGATCTCGGTCGCCCTGGCCAGGGTGACCCGCTCGGCCTCGGTGAGCTCGGCCAGCCGCTTGTCCAACCAGCGCTCCTTGGCCGAGGCCTCGGCGGCCAGCAGCTCGGCCCCGGCCGGGCTCAGCTCGATGATCGACTGGCGACCGTCGGTCGGGTGATCCCGCCGGGAGACCATCCCCTCCTCCTCCAGGGCGGCGATCACCCTGGTCATGGAGGGCGGCCGCACCCGTTCCGAGGCGGCCAGCTCGCTGGGTGTCATCGGCCCGCAGCGATTCAGCGTGGCCATCGCGGAGATCTGGGTGAGCGACACGGTCTCGTCGGTGCGCTGCGAGCGCAGCCGCCGATTCAGTCGAACCACCGAGAGCCTCAACTGCCCCGCGAGATCCGAGCCGACGCCTTGCTCGAGCTCCATGTCATTAGCCTACCTTACGATCGGGCGCAACTCAGGCCCGGTGCCCACGGTGGGTGATCCCAAAGCCCCAATCGGCGTAACCGAGTCGCACACATGGCCGCGGCGAGCTATGCGTCATAGCTGCGGCGGTGTGCTGAGAGCGCCGACTCAGTGTGCTGAGAGCGCCGACTCGCGGGAAAGGGAGTGGGGGACGGAGGGTAGGTTCGGGTGGGTGCATGAGCCGCCTCCGCCGCCGCCCGCGTTGGTTGATACCGCTCGGGTTGTGGGCGTTGCCACGGCGGTGTGGTTCGTTGTGTGGGCGGGTTTGTTGGTGGCGCACTGGGCCGGTGCCCGCCCGCTGGACATCTGGTTCAGCACCACGCTGTGCGGCTGGGTGCTCGGCCTGATGGGGTACTCGGTCTTCCGGTGGCAGCGCTGGGCGGCGCGCACCGGCCGCCGCGGCGCCCAGAGCGGCGTGGACTGACCCGTCCGGGGTGAGTTCAGCCGGTCAAGGCGGCGAGCAGCGCGCGCACCGGGTCGGTGGCGTGCCAGCACCGGTCCTGCCGCCACACCGGGACGTCCAACCGACGAGCCTCCGGCCGGGTCAGCTCGACGGTCAGCCGCTGGTACAGAAACAGGGTGCCCTCCGGAACCGGTGCCCCGATCGCCGCGCAGGCGGCCACCACCTCGGGCAGGGCGGCCCATCGGCGCTCCCTGGGGGCGCCGGATACGACCTGCCCGGCGACCAGCTCGGAGGCCAGCGGCAGGTCGAGCAGCTCGGCCAGCGCGTCGATGCCCTCGGCGTCCAGCCGCCCGGAGACCGTCTCCGCCTCGGGCAGCGCCGGCGCGAGCCACGGGCGGTCCAGCAGCACGGCACGGCCGGCCTCCAGCACCGAGCCGTCCATCGCGCGCACCCGCTCCGGCGGGTCCAGCTCGTCGGGGTCGATCCGCCCTTCCAGTACCGCGTCGGCCAGCTCCGCGTATGCCGCCCAGGTCAGCGCCGCATCCGGGGTGCGGGAGGGGTCACCGAGGCGGGCCAGCAGGTCGGCGGCGTCGGCGGTGTCCCGCACAACAGCGTCGCCGCGCACGCCGATCGCCGCGAGCAGCTCATCCGCCATTGCCGGGCCGGTGGCGGCCCGCACCTCGGCCGGCAGCTCGTCGAACAGACCGGCCAGCGCGGTCGCCGAGGGCAGCCGCCAGTGCCGGGGCGGGCGCCCGGCCAGCCGCGCGCGGCGGGCCAGCCACCAGGTGGTGTAGCCGCCGGGGGCCCGCAGCGCCGGCCGGTACACCGGGTCGCCGGCGAGCACGGCGAGCACGGCCGGCCAGGCCTGGTCGTCCACCAGGTCCAGGTCCCGGACCGCGACCAGCTGCGCCGGTGGCTCCTCGGTGGCGTCCCACCAGAGCTCCTCGTCGGCCAGTTCGTGGTCGGGTTCGGTGGGCTGCTCGTCGACCACCAGCCCGAACGAGTCCAGCACGCCGACCGAGGTGAGCACCTGCCTCGGGTACCCCTTGGCCAGCTCGGCGGCCAGCACCCCGATCGGCGCGTCCGCCACCAGCAGCGGCGCGAGCACGGCGTCCGGCAGCATCAGCTCGTCGGCCCGGCACGGCTCGCCGTCGATGTCCGGCAGGGCCAGCCCGGCCAGCCACGGACGGGCGGCCAGCGTCTCCGGCCCGGTCTCGCCCATCTCGCCGAGCAACCCGAGCAGCAGTTGGGCCAGCGCCGCGGTGTCCATGCCGTCCTCGGTGTCGGCCAGCGAGCGATCCACCGCCTCGGCCACGCTCGGGTGGTCGAGCAGCTCGGCGGGTCCGGCTTCGGCGGTGCCCAGCCGGTACAGCAACGGGTGCGCCGCGTCCGGGTGCACGATGCGCAGCCCGGGCAGCCGCAGCTCGGTCAGCGCGCTGATCAGCCCGCTGTCCGGGGAGGAGGCCATCCCCGGGAGTGCCAGCGCGGTGCGCGGCCCGGTGACCGTGCGCCCATCCACCAGCGGCACCGGCAGCGCGGCCAGCTCCTCGCGCGCGGTGGGCAGCCCGTCCACCGCCGGGGCCAGTGCCGCGTACAGCTGGTGCCACCACCCGGCTGGGCGGCGCACCTCGGCCAGCCGGTCGGCCAGGCCGGCCAGCGACAGGCTGGTCACCCCCAGCTCGGCGAGTACCGCACGGGGCGCCCCGGTCACGCTGTCCGCGAGCAGCCCCGGCACCACGTCGGCCAGCGGCGCGGTCAGCTCCGGCGCGGCCGACACCGGCAGCTCCAGCACCACCCCGTCGCGCGGCCGCACGTCCTTGCCTGCCACGGTCGGCAGCCACGCGGTGTCCGCGAGCGCCGAGGTGATCGCCGCCCGGAGCGCGGCGTCCAGCTCGGAGCGGGGGAACCCGGGGCGGGGGGCGAGCGCAATCCGGTCAGCCGGCGGCAGCGCGAGTACCAGCTCGCGGTACGCGGCCGCGGCCTCGAGCAGCACGGCGTCGGTGTCCGGGCCGGTGCGGATCCGCCGGCGGGAGGGTTGCATCGGCAGGCTGGCCAGCAGCCGCGCCGGCAACGCCAGCCGCTCGTCGCTCGGGGTCGGCGCGTGCAGCAC
>DATHIT010000227.1:0-4334 GCA_035489915.1 Pseudonocardia sp.
GCGTTCACCAACTTCGGCGCGAGCACCACGACCCGCGCCTTGGCCCGGTACTGCTCCTCGGTGAACAGCGAACCCGCCTCGAGCTGCCGGTTCCGAATCTGCAGGTAGCCCTGGGCGCTCGAGCCGATGACACTGGCAAGGTACTGCCGGGAGCCATTACGCATATTTCCGGTGCCGTTCACCAGCGGCACCACGGTGGAGATAACCGACGGATCCCGGTCCTTATCCAACGCCACCACATCCGAATCGGTCAGCTCCCGGGCGGAGTTACCTCCCGGAATCGCCACCGTCGTCTTACCGATCGTGATGCCACTGCTGAGCTGGCCAAAAGACTGGTTATAGCCGCTCCTGAGGCCATCCCCGAGCCCGACAAGCACGATCACGGCGGTCACTCCGACAATGACACCCAGCATGGTCAGCGCGGTCCGTAAACGCCCGGTGCTCATACTGCGCAGCGCTATCACGAGCGCTTCCTTGACATGCATCAGTGCGCTCCCCTGCTCCCAACCAGGACAGCATTCATCAACCTCGAAAGGAAGGCAAGGCTACCCTTTCTCAGTTTTCTCATGGCCGTGCTCACACAGAAGGCGGGCCGTGAACGACCCCTCCTAGAGCTCGCCGGCGAGCAGGTCGAGGCTGCGGTCGAGCTGTTCGCGGGACACCAGCGGCAGCACGGCCCGGATGCGTGGCTCGGTGATCGTGGACCAGTCGTAGGTCAAGGTCACCACGGTCCGGTCGTCGCCGTCCGGCTCGAGACGATAGGTGTAGCTGTGTCCGAGCGGAGGATGCCCAGCCTGTGCCGGGGACCAGCCGATCTCCACGTCCCGCTGGTAGGTGGTGACCACGTTGTCGGTCTGATACTCGCCGAACTCCTCGCGGCGCATGTCCATCCGGAACACGTCACCGACCTCGGTCAGCACCGTGTGGGTCTGCGAGCCACGGAGATTGTCCGAGCCGTCGAAGTCCGGATGCCGATCCGGGTCGGCGAGCATCGCGAAGACGCGCTCGACCGGAGCATCGATCTTCCGCACGACAGTGATCTGATCAGCGCTGTCCATGCCGTGCAGCCTAGACACGCCCGAGGGCCCGAAGCGCTCAGGAGGTGGCGCTCTCGCTGACGTCGACCTGGGAGAGCATCCCCAAGGCCGCCGCCGCGGCCTCCTTCACATGGCCCTCGCAGGCCAGCCGGGCGCCCTCCGGATCCCACCGTTCGACCGCGTCCACGATGGCGGCCAGCTCGCTGAGCGACTCGCCGGCCCGCCCGGGTGCCTGCATGGACAGACCGCGCAGCAGCTGGACCCGCGCATGAATGCCGCGCAGGGTGGATCTGATGATCGAATTGTCCGCGCCGTCCAGCAGCACGTCGTAGAACGCGTCCTTCGCCGCGAGCCGCACCTGTAGATCACCCTGCTGGTAGGCGGCGGACACGGCGGCCAACGCGGCGCGCAGTCGGGCCCGCTGGTCCTCGCCCGCCCGCTGGGCGAACAGCGCGCCGGCCAGGCCTTCCAGCGCCCCGCGCACCTCGTAGAGCGCCCGGGCGTCCGCCGGGGTGAGCGTGGATACCACCGGGCCCCGGTTGGCCAGGATGGTGACCAGCCCCTCGGTCTCCAGCTGCCGGATCGCCTCCCGCACCACCGTCCGGGACACCCCGAACCGCTGGCACAGCGGCGCCTCGACCAGGCGCTCCCCCGGCTCGAACTCCCCGCCCAGGATCAACTCGCGCAGCAACTCGACCACCTGCATCCGCAGTGGCGCGGCCACCCTCGCGATCTGTCGAGACCCCGACACCCGTCACCGCCCCCGTGGTTCGAGATTTGAGTCCGTGAATGCTCACCATACGGACGTACGGAAGAGCGGCGGCTCGGACGCGGCCCGCGTTTGTGGCCGATGCTTCCCTTGGCGCGGCCTAGAGCAGTTTTTCCAGGGTGATGGGCAGGTCGCGGACCCGTTTGCCGGTGGCGTTGAAGACGGCGTTGGCAATCGCCGCCGGCACGCCCACGATGACCAGTTCGCCCAGACCTTTGACGCCCAGGGGGTCGGGCACAGCATCTTCGGCGGGTAGGAATGTGGCGTCCAGCGCCGGGACGTCGGCGTTGACCGGGACCAGGTAGTCAGCCATGTTGGCGTTGACGATCCGGCCATCGCGGTGATCGACGACGGTGTGCTCCAGCAGCGCCATTCCGATGCCGGCGACCATGCCGGACAGGGCCTGGCTGTGCGCGAGCTTCGGGCTGATCACCCGGCCGGTGTCATAGGTGGCGTGGATCCGTCGGATGCGCACCACGCCGAGTAGTTCGTCCACCGCTACCTCGGCGAATACCGCACCGTAGGCATAGGTGGAGAAGCGCGTGGCCGAGTCGTCAGGTGACCAGCTCTGCTGGGTGTCCATGCTGGGGCGACCACGTCGGCGCAAGATCTGCTGGTAGGTCTCCGTGCGCTCCGGGGCCGCGGTCACTAAGAGCGAGCCGTCGCGCACCGACACCTGCTCCGGGGCAACCCCGTGCAGCGGCGAGGCGGGATCGACAACGGCGGTGCGGACGAAGCTGTCCCGCAGGCTGTTGCATGCGGCGAACACGGCGGAGCCGACGCTGGCCATGGTTTGCGAACCCGCGTGGATGGGCGACATCGGCAGCGTCGAGTCGCCGAGCTGAAAGGTGACCCGGCTGGTCGGCAGGCCGAGCGCATCGGCGGCCACCTGGGTCATCGAGGTGTAGGTGCCCGGCCCCATGTCGCTGGTGGCGCTGGCGACCACAGCGGTGCCGTCGTCGTTGATCCGCGCCAGTGCATCCGCTGCATTACGGCCGGTGTGGTAGGCGGCGGCCGCCATGCCCATGCCGATCAGGAGCCCACCGTCTGTGCGAGCGCGCGGCACCGGGTTGCGTTGCGACCAGGCGAACGCCTGCGCGCCCTGCTGGTAGCACTGGGTGAGGCGCCGGGTGGAGAACGGCAGGTTGGCGAACTCGTCGGCGGAGGGTTCGTTGCGCAGCCGCAGCTGGATCGGGTCCATCCCGAGTTGGTGGGCCAGCTCGTCCATCATCGACTCGAGGGCGAACGCCCCGGTGACCGCGCCGGGACCGCGCATGTAGGTGGGCTGGTGCACGTCGAGCGGGACCAGCCGGTACTGCGAACGCATGGCCGGGCTGTCGTACAGGAACCGGGGCAGCGTGGTGATCCCCGCGTCCTCGTACGGCTGGAATCTCGATGTCTCGGTGCGCGCTTCGTGCACCAGAGCGGTGATCTTGCCGTCGGCCGAGGCACCCACCGCGAGGCGCTGCCAGCTGCTCGGGCGGTAGCCGATGCCGACGTACATCTGCCTGCGGTTGAGCACCAGCTTCACCGGCCGGCCCATTTCCCTCGCGACGAAGGCGGTCAGGGTCTGGTGCTGCCAGGTCATGCCGGCGCTACCGAATGCACCTCCGACGAACGGAGAGATCACCCGGACGTTCGCGGCCGGCACCCCGAGCGCGTTGGCCACCGTATTCGCCGTGCCCTGCACCCATTGGGTCTTGTCCCAGAGGGTGAGTCGATCGCCGTCCCACTGCGCGATGGTGGACGGAAGCTCCATCGGATTGTGGTTCTCCCGCGTGATCGAGTAATTCTGATCAACCACGGTGTGCGCGGCCCGCAGGGCCCCATCAGGGTCGCCACGAGAGTAGTCGGGGCTGCGCTGCGATGGCTGCGACACCGCCCGTGGGTCGTCGATATCGGTCAGCGCCGGCGCGGGCGCGTACGTCACCTCGACCAGCGAGGCGGCGTGCTCGGCCTGTTCCAGGGTCGTGGCCACCACGACGGCGACCGGTTGACCGAAGAAGTTGACCAGGTTGGCTTGGTAGGCGAGCCGGACGCTGCCCCAGTCGCTGAGCACCCTCAGTACGCCCGGCGCGGCGAGCGCGGCGTCGGATTTGATCGCGGTGATCGTGCCTCGGCTGACCGTGCTGTTCACGATCACCCCGTAGACCAGGCCAGGGACGTTGTACTCGGCGGCGTAGGTGGCCCGGCCGGTGACCTTGAGCGGACCGTCCACCCGGGACATCGGCTGACCCACGGCAGGCACCGGCTGGCCGATCGTGGTCTCGCTCATCAGACCTCCGCGCCAGCGATCGCCGCGAGCTGGCGGGCGACGGTGCGTTTCACCAGCTCGACCTTGAACCCGTTGCCGGACAGCGGCTTCGCGCCGTCCGCCGCCCTGGCCGCCGCATCGGTCCACAGCTGGTCGCTCGGCGCTTGGCCGACCAGCGCCCGCTCGACCTCGGGCAGCCGCCATGGCACGGTGCCGACGCCACCGGCCGCCACCCGGGCCGCGCGGATCACCCCGCCCCCGATGTCCATGGCCA
>DATHIT010000228.1:0-6685 GCA_035489915.1 Pseudonocardia sp.
GGTCGCCGACCGCAAGGCCTATCTGACGCTCAACCGCCCGGACCGGCTGAACGCCATCACCGGCGAGATGGCCGCCGAGCTGGCCGAGGCGGTGGACCGCGCGAACCAGGACACGGACGTGCACGTGATCATCCTGGCCGGCGCGGGGCGCGCCTTCAGCGCGGGTTACGACCTCAAGCGGTACGCCGAAGCGGGCGAGTACGCCCAGCCGCCGGTGTGGGACCCGATCAAGGACTTCACCTTGATGAAGCGGAACACCGAGCAGTTCTTCACCCTGTGGCGCTCGCTCAAGCCGACCATCGCCAGGGTGCACGGCTATGCGGTGGCCGGCGGCAGCGACATCGCGCTGTCCTGCGACCTGGTGGTGATGGCCGAGGACGCCCGGATCGGCTACATGCCCTCCCGGGTGTGGGGCTGCCCGACCACCGCGATGTGGGTGTACCGGCTCGGCGCCGAGCGGGCCAAGCGGATGTTGCTCACCGGCGACACCATCGACGGGCGGACCGCCGCCGATTGGGGTCTGGTGCTGGAGGCGGTGCCGTCCGACGAGCTGGAGGCGGCGGTGGAGCGCCTGGCCGACCGGATGGCCGGTGTCCCGGTCAACCAGCTGGTGATGCAGAAGATGATGATCAACCAGGCGTACGACAACATGGGCCTGCAGGGCACCCAGCTGCTGGCCACCCTGTTCGACGGGATCACCCGGCACTCACCGGAGGGCCGCTGGTTCCAGGAGTTCGCCAAGGAGCACGGATTCGCCGCGGCCGTGCGCTGGCGCGATTCCGGCCGGTGGATCCCGGACGGCGGCGGCCCCATCCCCACCGCCGCCGACCTAGCCAACCTCCCCGACCGCCCCAACCTCCCCGACTGACCCCCGCGCCCGCCCCCCGTCGTGGCGTCACCTGCCCGCGAGTCGGCGTTCTCAGCACACTGTGTCGCGGGTTTCAGCACACCGGCCCGACTCAGGGTGCTGACAGTCCCGACTCGCGGGGCTGGGGGGTGAGGACGCGGGTGATCCAGAGGTCGAGGATGTCGTCGGCCAGCGCTGGGTCTTCGCGCAGCGTGCTGGTCAGGGCTAGGCCGCGGAGCAGCATGAGCAGGGACTCGTAGGCGACCCGGGCCTGGTGGGGGTCTCGGTCGGCGAACTCGCCGGCGAGCAGCTCGCGCACGGCCCGACCGATCTCCCGTTGCGACGGCAGCAGCGCCTTGCGCAGCGCCGGGTCGGTGCGCGCGGCCATCCACAGCTCGAGCGCGGCCTGGAACGCCGGCCCGGACATCGCTGTGCGCACCGCCGCCAACCGGGCGCGGGCGGCGTCCGGGTCGGTCCGCGAGCCGGCGGAGCCGATGTCGGCCAGCTGCAGCTCGGCGAGGTAGCCCACGGCGGCCGCGAACAGCTCGGCCTTGGAGCGGAAGTGGTGCAGCAGCGCGCCCCGGGACAGCCCGGCGCGCTCCTGGACGCGCTGGGTGGTGGTGCCGGCGTAGCCGTACTCGACGAGGCACTCGACGGTGGTCTCCAGCAGGTGCCGCCGGGTGCGGTCGCGCTGCTGGCGACGGCTGAGCGCGGGCATCGGAGCAGCGTACGACGCGCTGCCGGCCTGGCCCCGAGGACTGTCTGACGGCGATCAGCGCGAGTTGATGCCGGTGGCCGGCAGGCTTACCCAGCCCCGGGTGAACGGGGAACGCAGTCGCCGGGCGCCGGCCAGATCCACCCCGACAAAGGGCTGGCGGGCGAACAGCTCCTCGAAGGCGACCCGGGCCTGCAGCCTGGCCAGGTGGGATCCGATGCAGAAGTGCACGCCGCTGGAGAACGCCAGGTGCCGAGGCGCCCGCCGGGTGATGTCGAGCTGATCGGCGCACGGGCCGAACTCCCGCTCATCGCGGTTGGCCGACCCGTAGAGCATCAGCACCCTCTCGCCGGCGTCGATCCGCACGCCGTGCAGGGTGACCGGGTGCCGGACGGTGCGGGCCAGCGCCTGTACCGAGCTCTCCATTCGGAGGAACTCCAGCAGCGCGTTCGGGATCAGGCTCGGGTCGGCGACCAGCTGCTCCCGCTGGTCGTGGTGCTCGTCCAGCAGCGCCACGCCGTGCGAGATCAAGTTGCCGGTGGTGTCGTTCCCGCCGGCCACCATGGCGAAGCAGAAACCCAGGATGTCCCAGTCGGTGAGCCGCTCCCCGGCGGCCTCGGCCACGGTGAGCGCGCTGATCAGGTCGTCACCGGGGTCCGATCGCCGGGCAGTGATCATCTCGCTGAAGTAGCCGAACATCTCGGCCACCGAGTCGATCGCGATCTTCCGGTCCACCCGGAACCCGTTGTCCTGCAGGCAGGTCAGTGCGCTCACCCACGGGTTGAACCGGACCCGGTCCGCCTGCGGCACGCCGAGCAGGTGGGCCACCACGAAGTTGGGGATCGCGGCGGAGAAGTCGCGGTGCAGGTCGACGGCTTCGTCGTCGACGACTCTGCGTTCCAGCTCCGCGATTCGCTCCCGGGCGAACTCCCGGATCAGTTGCTCCAGGTCGGTCACCCGGCGGGCGGTGAACGCCTTGCTGACCAGCCCGCGCAGCTGGTTGTGCCGGGGCGGATCGAGCATCACCAATGTCGGCGCCAGCCCGAGCGTGGCGATCTCGTCCGGGTAGAAGGTCAGGCCCTGCGCGGAGGAGTACCGCTCGTGGTCCCGAACCGCGGCCCAGATGTCGTCGAACCGGGACAGCGCCCAGAACGGCGGGTCGGTGTGCCGGTGCACCGGGTCGTGGTCGCGCAGCTCGCGGTACGCCGGGTAGGGGTCGCGCTGGAATGTGTCGTCGAACGGGTCGTACCGGGGCGGCGAGACGGTGTCCGGCACGGTGGCTCCTCGCTTGGCTCGTTTTAACGGATGACGTTAGTAACGGAGGCCGTTAGTATCGCGTGGTGCCCCGCGACGCCACAAGTACCCGCGATCGATTGCTGCGCGCCGGCGAGCACCTGTTCGCCCGCAAAGGCGTGGATGGCGCGCTGACCAGGGAGATCGTCACGCTGGCCGGCCAGGCGAACGACTCGGCGGTGCATTACCACTTCGGCTCCAGGCGCGGGTTGCTCGGCGCCATCGTGGATCGGCACATGCGGCGGATGGAGGAGCAGCGCAAGCCGGCGCTGGACGCGCTGGAGGCTCGCGGCGCATCCGGGCCCGACCTCGGCGCCGACCTCGGTGCCGTGCTCACGGCGGTGGTGGAGCCGATGACCGCCGAGCTGACCGACCAGAGCGGCCGCGACTTCCTGCGCATCGTCGCCCAGCTCGCCGGCGAGGCGGGCGCGCGCACCGGGGAGGTGCCGCACCCGCTCGCCGGCACCGCGCTGGCCGGCCAGCTCGCCCTGCTGCACGCCCGTTGCCGCGACCACCTCGCCGAGCCGGTCGCCCGGGAGCGCATCGCGATCGCCATCGTCATGCTCACCGCCGCCCTGGCCGACCGCGCCCACCGCATCGACGAGCAGCTCCCCGTCCTCCTGGCCCACGACGCGTTCGTCACCAACCTGACCACCATGCTCACCGCCGCCCTATCCGCCCCCGCCTAAGTCCCCCGCCTAAGTCCCCCCGCCTAAAGGCCCGCGAGTCGGCGCTCTCAGCACACTGAGTCGGCGCTCTCAGCACACCGGGTCGGAGTTCTTGGCACCCGCTGCGCCCGCCGCACCCGCTGTGGGCTGGGCATGTTTCGGCCCGGACCCACTCGGATACCCACTCCGCATGGAACGTGGCAGCTCCAAGCACGGCCCCCGGATGGACGAGGAACTCGAGCGAGAGGCGACGGAGGCGGCCCGGCCCAACCCGGTGGTGCGCGGCGAGCTGTGGCCGGATCCCGAGGAGCCGAGGCCCCGTCCCGGCAGCCAGCGCACCGACGCCGACACCGATGCCGACGCCGACCTCGAAACCGACCTGGACCCAGAGACGGGGCCCCGACTGACCCCGAACCCGGACACCCCGTCGCCGCGCGACATGCCCGGCGCCAGGTGACCTGCTCCGAGCATGTCGCTCGCGTCGGTTCATCCCCCACACCGCGGCCGCGCCGGTACGCTCAGCGACTGTGCTCGAGCGCGGTGACCGGAGTGGCCCGGAAGTAGGAGACCGTCCGGGGCAGGTGGGGTGGCTGGCCGAGGAGACAGCGCGCCTGCTGGAGTTCGCCGAGGGGTCCTGGCACCCGCTCGGTGGGTTCGGCCGGCAGGACGACCGGGGCATGCTGGACCCCAGCGGCCCCGCGGAACTGTGGATCACCGGCCGGATGACGCACTGCTTCGCGCTGGGCACCCTGCTCGGCCACCCGAACAGTCCCGGACTGGTGCACCACGGGGTGTCCGCGCTACGCGGTCGGATGCGCGACGGGCAACACGGCGGCTGGTATCCGGAGGTCGACTCGGGCGGCCCGGCGCGCACCCAGAAGGAGTTCTACCAGCACGCTTTTGTGGTGCTGGCCGCCGCGAGCGCGCACGTCGCCCAGCACCCGAACGCCGGCGAGTTGCTGGCCGACGCGCTGCAGGTGGTCGACCAGCGGTTCTGGTCCGAGGCCGACGGCATGGTGGTGGAGACCTGGGACGAGCTGTTCACCGAGCCGGAGCCGTACCGGGGGGTGAACGCGGCCATGCACGGCGTGGAGGCGTTCCTGGCCGCCTTCGACGCCACCGCTGACACGCTCTGGCGGGATCGCGCGCTGCGGATGACCACGCGAGTGCTCCGGGAGTTCGCCGAGCCGAACGGCTGGCGGATCGCCGAGCACTTCGACAGCGACTGGAACCCCCTGCCGGACTACAACCGCGATCGCCCGGCCGACCCGTTCCGCCCGTACGGGGCGACCGTCGGGCACGGCCTGGAGTGGTCCCGGCTGTGCCTGCACGTGCACGCCGCGCTGGGTGGTGCCTCCGGCGGGGGTCCGTCCTGGCTGGTGGACGACGCGCGCCAGTTGTTCGACCGTGCGGTGCGGGACGGCTGGGCGGTGGACGGGGCGGACGGCTTCGTCTACACCGTGGACTGGGATGGCAAGCCGGTGGTGCACCAGCGGATGCACTGGGTGCTGACCGAGGGGATCGGCGCGGCGACGACGCTGGCGGCGGTCACCGGCGAGGAGTCCTACCGGCGTTGGTGCCCGATCTGGTGGGACTACGCGGAGCGGTACCTGATTGACCGGGAGCTCGGCTCCTGGCACCACGAACTGGATCGGCACAACCGGCCGAGCGCGACGGTGTGGTCCGGCAAGCCGGACGCGTACCACGCGCTGCAGGCCACCCTGTTGCCCCGGATCCCGGTTCGGGCCTCGGTGGCTCGCGCCGTTCGGGACGCCGTGGCCAGCGGAGACCTTGCGCCACTCGACCTTTAGCCGCCTAGCTCACCCGGGGAATTCGACAGCCAGGTAGTACGTTCTGATGACTATTGAACGTTCTACAACCTCGAGGAGGCAGCCATGCCAGCCGTGACGGTTTCGGACATCACCACCTTGGCTCGGATCCCGGAGCCGGCGCCCGATGCGGCGGAGCGGGACGTGCGGTCGGTCACCGACGCGCCTTCCGGCTACGAGGGTGAGGGCTTCCCGGTTCGCCGCGCGTTTGCCGGCGTCCCAATGACCGAGCTGGACCCGTTCATCCACATGGATCAGATGGGCGAGGTGGAGTACGCGCCGGGCGAGCCCAAGGGCACCGCCTGGCACCCGCACCGCGGCTTCGAGACCGTCACCTACATCATGGACGGCACCTTCGAGCACGCCGACTCACACGGTGGCGGCGGGACGATCACCAACGGGGACACCCAGTGGATGACCGCGGGCGGTGGCATTCTGCACATCGAGCGACCGCCGGAGGCGCTGGTGGCCAGCGGCGGGCTGTTCCACGGCCTGCAGCTGTGGGTCAACCTGCCTCGCGATCTGAAGACCGCCGCGCCGCGCTACCAGGACCTGCGGGCCGGCCAGGCGACGCTGCTGTCCACCCAGGACGGCGGCGCGTTGCTGCGGGTCATCGCCGGGGAGGTCGCCGGGCACCACGGTCCCGGGTCGACCTACACACCGATGACGATGGTGCACGCCACGGTGAGCCCGGGTGCGCAGCTGCGGCTGCCCTGGCGCAAGGACTTCAACGCGCTGGTCTACGTGCTGTCCGGGGCTGGCTCGGTGGGTCCTCGGGTAGGCATCGACCGGCGGCCGGTGCACACCGGGCAGCTGGCCGTGTTCGGGCCGGGCGACGTGATCACCCTGGCCGGCGCGGACCACCAGGAGTCCCGGTACCCGGCATTGGACGTGGTCATCCTGGGCGGCACGCCGATCCGCGAGCCCGTCGCCTGGGGCGGCCCGTTCGTGATGAACACCAAGGCCGAGGTGCTCCAGGCGTTCGAGGACTTCCAGGCGGGCAGGTTCGGCCAGATCCCGGCCGAGCGGGTACCGCACGGCGACCTGGGCGAAGTGCACTGAGCCCCAGCACTGGGCCGTTCGGGGATTTCGTCGTCGACCGAGCAACCCGGCACCCAGGTCACACGTCAACTCCATTGGGCCGGTCCGCGCGCAGCGTGTCAGGCGCGTAGGCCGGCCCGCGACGTGTATGACCGAGACGGGTGGTGTCAGGAATGAATCGCGATGGTGGCGGACCTCGGCCGGCGGGCCGGCGGCCTTCGGGGCCGCCTCCCGGCGCGTCCCCGGGCGTCCCGCCGCGGTTCCCCCCGCCGCAATTCGGGCCGCCGCCCCC
>DATHIT010000229.1:0-8575 GCA_035489915.1 Pseudonocardia sp.
AGCCCTGGGCGATGAACAGGCGGCGCGACGCGGGCTGAGATAGCGGCCGCGGCCCGCCGCCTGTTCATCGCCCAGGGCTACCCGCGCACCACGCTGGCCGACATCGCCGACGCCGCCGGAGTCGCCGTGCCCACCGTGAAGCTGGCGTACCGGACCAAGCCGCTGGTGCTGGTCGCCGCGTGGGACCACGCCGTGAAGGACGGCCCTGACCCACGCCCGGTGGTGGAGCAGGAGTGGTTCCGGGAGATGATCAGCACGCCCGATCCAAGGGAGCACCTCCGTCTGCAGGTCGCCGGGTCCCGGCTGGTCAAATCCCGCATCGCGCCGATCATCGAAGTCGTCCGCGCGGCCGCACCGGCCGACCAGGAAGTCGACGCCCTCTGGGAGAAGATGCAGGCCGAATTTCACGACAACCAGCGGCACACGATCCGCGCGCTGCGCGGCAAGGGCCCGCTGCGCGCCGGGTTGAGCGAGGACGAAGCGACCGACCTGCTCTACACGCTCAACCATCCGACGCTCTACCAGACGCTGGTCGGGCACCTCGGCTGGTCGGCCGAGCGCTACGAGGAGTGGCTCACCCGGACCTTGATCGACCAGCTGCTCGAGCCATCGGTCCACAATGGACGCGCACCTACTGCTGGTTGACCGCCTCCAGGCGGCGGCCGGTGGTGCGCGGTCCGAGCACCGCGATGTTGACTCCGACGATGGCCAGCGCGGCGCAGACCACCGCGAACAGTGCGCCCACCCCGGCCTTGTTCAGCACCGGGACCAGCACGAACGGCATGACGGCGGTGGCCAGCCGGGACAGCGCGTAGGTGCCGCTGGCGGCCGTCGCGCGCAGCGCGGTAGGGAAGATCTCCGCCTGGTAGATGTGGTAGGCGTTGGAGAAGACGTTGCTGGTCGCGGTGTACAGGAAGCCGAAGATGAGGATTGCCGCCATCGCGTGCGCCGAGCCGAACAGCAGCCCGAACGCGGCCATCCCGATCACCGCCCAGATGATCAGGAACTTGCGCTCGAACCGCTCCACGATGGGCAGCGAGAGCGCCGAGCCGACCGGGTAGCCGAGGTAGGTCACCGCGGTGAACAGCAGCGACTGGCCGACCGGAAATCCCTTGGCGGCCAGCACCAGCGGAACCATCGTGCCGAAGCCGTAGTAGCCGATGGTCTGGAACAGGTTGAAGACCAGCATCATCCCGGTGCGTCGGCCGTACGGCGGACGGAACAGGGCGCGCACCGGACTGGCCTCGGCGCCGGCGCTCGAGTCGTCCAGGCTGGGGTCGGCCAGCTGATGCCCCTCGGCGACCGCTTCCCGCTCGAACCGGGCGGTGATCTGTTCCGCCTCGTCGGTACGGCCCACCGACTCCAGCCAGCGCGGTGACTCGGGCAGGCTCCGGCGCAGGAAGAACACCACGATCGAGCCGAGCGCGCCGAGGATGAAGATCCACCGCCAGCCGGCCAGCCCGAGCACGGTGTGCTCGAACAGCGAGTGGGCGAGGAACCCGACAAACGGCACACCGACGAACGACACGGTGTAGGCCCACGCCAGGTAGCGGCCGCGGCGCCGCGCGGGTAGCAGATCGGTCAGGTACGTGTCGGCCAGCGGGAGTTCGGCGCCGAGCCCGATGCCGGCCAGGAAGCGGCTGACCATCAGAAACACCGCGTTCGGGCTGAACGCCCCGACCAGGGAGAAGACCGAGTACAGCCCGAGGTTGAGCAGGAACGCGCCACGCCGTCCGTACCGGTCGGCGGCCCGCCCCAGAACCAGCGCGCCGAGGAACATGCCGATGAACGTGGAGCCCAGCACCGGAGCCAGGGCCGCCCTGGTCAGGTGGAACTCGGAGGTGAGCACGCCGCTGAGCACGCCGGCCAGGAACACCTCGTAGATGTCGAAGAACATGCCCAGCCCGACCGCGAGGGTCGCCCGCCGGTGGGTTCGGGTGATCGGCAGGCGGTCCATCCGGGCCGCGATCGAGCCGCCCGGCGCCGGGTTGTCCGAGCCGCGCGGCGGGGTGAGATCGGGCTCCCGCGTGCGCGGCATTTCGGTCCTCCTGTGGCTCCGCTTCAGTTCATCATCGGTGCTTTGATCGCGCCTCGCACCGCCATCGCCGGCGCGCTCTCAGCATCCGGCGCGCCCGCCAGCCGCTCCTCGACCCGACGCAGCGCGGCGGCGTGCGGACTGATGCCGAGCCCTGCCGAGTTGTGCAGCAGCTCCTCGGTCACCTCGCCGATGCCGCCCACCTGGCGCAGCGCCTCGGCTGGTGTCGCGCCGCGCAGCTCGCGGGCCACGGCAAAGATCACTCCGCCGGCGCTGGCCAGGTAATCCGGAACCCAGGGAATGCCGCGGCGGTGCAGCAGCTCGGCGACGCCATCCTCAGCGAGCTGGTTGTTTGCCGGGCCCACGATCGCCCGACAACGCAGCTCGGGCACCAGCTCGGCGGTCAGCTGCCCGCCCAGCGCGGCGGGTACCAGCAGGTCGGTTCCGGCGGTCAAGGCCTCGCCCGGCGCGCACCACTCGGCGCCCAGCTCCTCGGCCAGCGCCCGTCGGCGCTCGTCCACATCGGTCACGGTCAGCCTGGCCCCGTCCCGGGTCAGCATGCGGGCCAGCTGGGTGCCCACGTGGCCGAGCCCGATCAGGGTGACCCGGTGGCCACGCACCGCGTCGTGCCCCTCCAGCCGCCGGAACACCGCTCCGATGGCCGCCCGCACGCCGGCGGCGGTGTAGGGCGCCGGGTCGCCACTGCCGCCGACCGACTCCGGGCGGCAGAACACCTGCCGGGTCTCCTGGGAGATGACGTTCATGTCTTCGGCGGAGGTGCCCACGTCCGGGCCGGTGGCGTACCTCCCGCCGAAGGACTCGATCAGCTCGCCCACATCGCGCAGCACGTCGCGGCGCGCCGGCTCGTCCAGCACCACACCGGGGGGTAGCGCGACCACGGTCTTGCCGCCGCCATGTGGCACGTTCGCCGTGGCGGTCTTCAATGTCATCGCCTCGGACAGCCGCAACGCATCGGTCAGCCCGTCCCGCCAGTCCGGGTAGTGCCACAGCCGGCAACCGCCCACCGCCGGGCCGAGCGCCGAGGAATGGATCGCGACGATGATCGGGAGCCCGGACCGTGGGCCCCTCTGTACGGCTACCTGCTCGTGCGCGAACATGCGAAAGCCTCCATGGCGGATCGATTCGGTTCCGGTCACTTGGACTGCGCTGATACCGAAAAGCTAGCCAGGAGACGGAGCTGTGGCGTGCGAACCGAATGAAATTCGGAAGTGTCCGGATAATCGTGGCCATGGACGATATTGATTCGGCGCTGGTGGCCGAGTTGCAGCGAGACGCCCGGCAGACCAACCGGGACCTGGCCCGCGCGGTCGGCATCGCGCCGTCGACCTGCCTGGAGCGGGTCCGACTGCTCCGCCAGCGGGGAGTGATCGGCGGATACGGCGCGCGGGTGGACCTGCCCTCCCTGGGCCGCCGGGTGCAGGCATTGATCACCGTGCAGATCCGCCCGCTGAACCGGGCGATGATCGACGGGTTCCACGATTCGGTGATGTCGTTGCCCGAGGTGCTCGGGGTGTTCGTGCTCGCCGGCGGGGACGACTTCCTGGTGCACATTGCCGTGCAGGACGTCGAGCACCTGCAGGCGTTCCTGCTGGACCGCTTCAGTCAACGCAGAGAGATCACCGGATTCCGCACCTCAGTGATCTTCCAACACACCACCAGGCAGGTCGTCGCGGCGCTGCCTGACGAGCCGGTGACGCCCAAGTTGAGCCGGGTGGGCCGTGATCGCGGGCAGGAGTCGCCGGCGCGACGGCCATGAGGTGTAGCTGAACGATTCTCAGACTCGGCGCGCCTCGGTGTTGCCCAGGCCGAAGTTGCGGCAGGCTTTCAGGTATGTCCGAGCCTCAGCAGGTGCTGGCCCCGACCGTATTTGTGCTCTTCGGCGCCACCGGTGACCTGGCCCGGCGGATGGTGCTGCCCGCCTTCTACCGCCTGGCCATCGAGAATCTGCTCCCGCCGGACTGGCGGCTGATCGGCAACGGGCGGGGCGAAGTCAGCCACGAGGACTTCCAGGGCCGGGTGCATGCCGCGCTGGCCGAGTTCGGGCCGCACCCCGAGGACGGGCCGTGGGAGGAATTCCGCTCCCGGCTCCTCTTTGCCGGCGGTGGTTTCGAGCCGGACGATCCCGGTCACCTGGTGGAGGTCATCAAGCAGGTCGAGAACGAGCTCGGCGGTGAGCCGCAGCGGGTGCACTACCTCGCCGTGCCGCCCACCGCGTTCGCCACGCTGACCAGCGCGCTCGGCGAGCACGGGCTGGCCGAGCGGTCCAGAGTGGTCTACGAAAAGCCGTTCGGCGTGTCCCTGGAGTCCTTCCGGGCGCTCAACGATGCCGTGCACCGCGTTCTGGACGAGTCTCAGGTGTTCCGCATCGACCATTTCCTGGGCAAGGAAGCGACCCAGGACCTGCACATCATCCGGTTCGCCAACGGCCTGTTCAGCGGCGTGTGGGACGCCCAGCACGTGGCCGAGGTGCAGATCGACGTGCCCGAGACGCTGGACGTGGCCGACCGGGCCTCGTTCTACGACGGCACCGGCGCGGTGCTGGACATGCTGGTCACCCACCTGTTCCAGGTAGCGGCGGAGGTGGCCATGGAGCCGCCGGCGACGTTGACCGCCGAGGACCTGGCGGTGGCCCGCGAGGCGGTGATCGGGGCGTTCCGCCCGATGCGCCGGGAGGACGTGGTGCTCGGGCAGTTCGAGGGCTACCGCGACATCGAGGGCGTGCCGGCCGACTCGTGCACCGAGACCTTCGTGGCCGCGCGGCTCTGGGTGGACACCGATCGGTGGCGCGGCGTCCCGTTCCTGCTGCGCACCGGGAAGCAGCTCGCGCAGTCCCGGCAGGTGGTCAGCCTGGTGTTCCGGGAGCCGGAGGCGGCGCTGCACGACCTGCCCGAGATGGGCAACGTGCTCACCTTCGACCTCGCGGGCAATGGCGGCCTGGGGCTCGCGCTCGTGGTCAAGCAGCCCGGGCCGACGCTGGACCTGCGCACCGGGCACGCCGACCTGTCCCTCGCCTCGGTGGACGGCGCCGACCCGCTTCCGCCCTACGTGCGGTTGATCCACGACGTGCTGCTCGGCGACCGCTCGCTGTTCACCCGGCCGGACGGGCTCGAGCACGTGTGGACGGTGGCCGGGGAGTTCGTCGCCGACCGGCCCGAGCCGCTGCCCTACCCGAGGGGTTCCTGGGGACCGGAGGCCGCCGAGCAGCTCGCCGGCCCCGCCGGCTGGCTGCTCAGCCGGCCGAACCACCAGCAGAGTTAGCCCGCCCCGGGAGCGCGCGGGGGGACGCTCGGTGCGTCCGCCGAGATCGACAGGGCGGCTATTTCCCAGCTGTCATAGCAGCCCTGTTGTTGACCTCGGTGCACTGGCATCCAGGTCAACGCTCGGGTGAGAACGAGGCCACGGCTTTCGCGTGCTCGCGCGGACCGGGTGCCGCTGGCGCGTGCTTCGCACAGACCGGGTGCGGCTAGCGTGCGGTTCGCGCAGACCTGGTGCTGCTGGCACAGAGCATGCAGGGTCTGTGCGGCCCGCGGCAGGTCTGTGCGGGCTGCTTCAGCTGCCCTCGAACATCACGCTGACCGACTCACCGTTGTGGATGCGGCGGACCGCCTCGGCCAGCGGTCTGGCCACCGAGAGCACGGTCAGCTTGGGATGGCGGTGCGCGTCCGGGATCGGCACGGTATTCGTGCAGACGATTTCCGACACGTCCTCCCTGGCGCCGATCCGGCCCAGCGCGCCGTCGGTGAACAGCCCGTGCGTGCAGGCCACCCGGACCGAGCGCACGTCGTACTCGGTCAGCCGGTCCAGCAGCTCCAGGATGGTGGTGCCCCTGGCGATCTCGTCGTCCAGTACCACCACATCTTTGCCTCGCACGTCGCCGATGATCGAGTTGATCACCACCTTGTCGTCGGAGATTCGTTCCTTGGCCGCGGCCGCGACCGGCAAGCCGAGCATCCGGGCGAACCTGGAGGCTTGCTTCGCGTTGCCCAGGTCGGGGGAGATCACCACCGCGTTGCCCAGCCCGGCGCTGTGATCGGAGTCCCGGAAGTGCTCGGCCAGCTCCAGCAGCGCGTGCAGGTGGTCCACCGGCACGCTGAAGAAGCCGTGGACCTGGGGCGAATGCAGGGTCATGGCCAGTACCCGGCTCGCCCCGGCGGTGACCATCAGGTCGGCCACCAACCGGGCCGCGATGGAGATGCGCGGGGCGTCCTTCTTGTCCGAGCGGGCGTAGGCGTAGTGCGGCATCACCACGGTGATCCGGGCGGCGGACGCCCCCCGCGCGGCATCCAGCATGAGCAGCAGCTCCACCAGGTTCTCCTGCACCGGTGGCACCAGCGGCTGGACGATGAACACGTCCCGCTCCCGGCAGTTGGCCTGCAGCTGGACCTCGAGGCAGTCGTTGGTGAACCGGATGATCCGGGTCGGGGCCAGCGGTACCTCCAGGTGCTGGCAGATCGCCGCGGCCAGCTCGGGGTGCGCGGACCCGCTGAACATGGTGATCTCTCGCATGTCTCCATCATGGTGCCCGGCCACGGCCCCGGTTAGCCGGTCGGTGACCCCAGGTCGACAATTTTGCCGATCAGTTCGGCGGTGGCGCTGAACTACAGTCGTGACCATGGACGGTTTCCGGCTGATCTGTGAGATCGAGCCACCCACCAAGCCGGACCTGCGCCATGCCCGGCACCAGATCGGCGTGCTCGCCCCGGTGGCCGACTCGTTCCTCATCCCGGATAACCACATCGGCCGGGCCACCGTGTCCAGCATCGCCGTGGCGCACGAGGTCCAGGCGATGGGCGGGCGGAGCATCGCCTGCGTCAACTCCAGGGACCGCAACCTGCTGGGTTTCCGCCGCGACCTGCTCACCGCCTCGGCCTACGGCGTCGAGCAGTTCCTCTTCGTGCACGGCGACAAGCCCACCGCCGGCGGCCGGACCAGCGAGCTCACCGTCCGCGCGATGATCGACGAAGCCAGGATGGCCGCGCAGGACCCGGTGTTCGCCGAAGCGGATGCGCACAATTTCCAGGTCGGCGTCGCGGCCGGGTTGAGCCGGCGGTTCCCGGATTGGAAGCGGGCGGCGGACTTCGTGTTCGCGCAGGTCAGCTATTCCATCCCGGCGCTGCTGCGGTGGCGGGAGGCGAACCCGGTGGATTTGCCCGTCTACGTCGGGGTGATGGTGCTGGCCAGCGCCGGGATGGCCAAGCGGCTGGCGGATTCCATCCCGGACATCGACATTCCGGACGAGCTGGTCCAGCGGGTGGAGGCGGATCCGATGGCCGGTGTGGACGCCGCCTGCGAGCAGGTGCTTGCGCTGCGCGAGACCGGTGCGTTCGCCGGCGTGCACCTGGTTCCGGTGAGCCGGTTCCGCCAGGTCGCGGCCAAGCTCGAGACCGCATTGCGTTAGCTCGATACACGGCGACGCGCCCCGAACACCGCACCGGCCTCGGGGAACCGGGGTGTTCGGGGCGCGTCAGTGGTGCGCGCCGAAAGTTCGGCGAGCTCAGACCTGGGTCAGGTGGTTCATCTGGTTCAGCCCGGAGGCCGGAGCCAGGCCGGCCAGCGAGGAACTGGTGCTGGTCGGTTCGTCGCTGTCCTCGTCCGAGGCTTCGGTGGAGCTGTCGTGCAGCAGCGAGTAGTTCATGCCCTTCGCGGCGACGGGGTTCGCCACCGGCAGGCCGATGCCGTCGTAGAAGCTGTTCCCGCTCGACTGGCACGGGTGCTGGTAGGCGTTGTGGTTCAGCGGGTCATAGAAGCTGCCGCCGGTGCCGTGGCAGACGTTGTCCTCGTCGTCGTTGTTCGGGTCGTAGCTGTCCTCGTCCTCCTCGTCCACGTCCGAAACGAGGACGGGGTTCGACGGCGACGAGGTGTGGTACGAGGCGGTCTGGACGGTGGGCACCTCGAAGGTGAACAGGTCGTTGTAGACCCCCGGGCTCGGCGTCCCGTTGCTCAGATCCGGGGCTGCCGGCGCCTGCTGGTTGGTGCTGTTGGTGCTACCCAACAGCGAGTTCGCGTCGGTGGTTTCGTCCTGCGCGTTCGGGGTCGCGGCGGCGGCGGTGCCGACGAACGACATGCCGAGGGCGGCCATGCCGGCCGCGGCCACTGTGGCCCGCAGGGCGCGATGGGTGGTTTTGTACATGCTCTGGAGTTCCTTCCCAGGCGCTGTCGTCACAATCAACGGATAGCCGCTTCGTACGGCCAAACGAGTGATGCGGTGAGGCGATGTGAGATAACTGAGGGATCACATAGAGTTCACCCATATCGGTGAGGTAACGGTCCGATACCGGAGCTGAGACCCTGTGTTCGTGCTGGTTGTCCTGTTGTTGGGCGCGCTGCTTGGCGCCGCCGGTTGGTACTTCTCGAGCGTGTTGCTCCGGCCGAATCACCATCTCCAATATCCGGATCGGGTCACCGCCGTCCGGGATGGGGAGGTGTGGCTCGGTCGCACCCGGTGGACCGAGCAGCCGGGCGAATGGGGGTTGCGCTGGCCCGGCGGGCTGGCGGTGGTCGGCCCGGTACTGGAGGCGA
>DATHIT010000230.1:0-8403 GCA_035489915.1 Pseudonocardia sp.
AACCTCCGCCCGCCCGGCTGGCCCAAGTGCGAGGACAGCGGCTACGCGGTGATCGCCGGGTCGGTGTACCGCGGCAACGACCTGCCGGACCTGCGCGGGAAGTTCGTCTTCGGCGACGGCGTCACCGGACGGATCTTCTCCACGAACGTCGCCGAGATGCGTCGGGAAGCGGGCAAGCTCGCCCCGCTCCAGGAGCTGGCCCTGTTCGACCAGGCCGGCCGGCAGGTCACGCTGGAGAAACTGGCCGGCAACCCCGACGTCGAGCTGGCCGGCCACCTCAAGGTCGATCTCCGGTTCGGTACCGACGCACGCGGCGAGCTGTACCTGCTGTCCAAGGCGAACGGGAAGATCTGGAAGGTCACCGGCATGCGGAAGGTGTGACCTAGTCGCGCTGGGTCGCGGCGGCTGAACCGCGGAGCGAGGATCAGCCGATGAGTGGACCGGACAGGTTGATCCGAGGTGGCTTGGTCGCGGACGGAAACGGCGGCGAGCCGGTGCCCGCCGATATCCTGCTGCGGGGCGGGCGTATCACCGCTGTCGAGCCGAGAGGCGTGATTCCCCCGGCGGACCGGGAGGTCGTGGACGCGGACGGACTTGTCGTCGCCCCCGGCTTCATCGACGTCCACTCGCACGCCGACAACGCTCCGCTGCTGGTCGAGAACGACACGTCGAAGATCCTGCAGGGGATCACCACCGAGGTGGTCGGCAACTGTGGCTTCTCGCTGGCCCCCACCGGCGCGGAGTCGATCGCGTCGCTCACCTCGTTCGCCAGGCGGATCTTCCCGCCGATCGACTTCACCTGGTCCCGCTGGACGGAGTTCCTCCAGCGCACCGACGCGCGGGGCTATGTCACCAACTACGCCCCGCTGGTCGGGCACGGCACGTTGCGTATCGCGGTGCTCGGCATGGTCGACGCTCGGCCGGACGCCGATGAGCTGGCGGCGATGGGCCGGCTGCTGGACGAGGCGCTCGAGGGCGGGGCGTTCGGCATGTCCAGTGGGCTGGTGTACCCGCCCGCCGTCTACAGCGACACCACCGAGATCGTCGAGTTGGCGCGCCACCTCGGCCCGTCCGGCCTCTACGCCACCCACATGCGGGGTGAGGGCGACTCGCTGCTCTCCTCGATCGCCGAGACGGTACGGATCGGCACCGAAGGTGGATGCCGGGTCCACATCTCGCACCTGAAATGGACCGGGAAGAACAACTGGGGGCGGATGCCCACCGCGCTCTCGGCCATTCACCGGGCCGCCGAGGCGGGACTGTCCATCACCAAGGACGTCTACCCCTACCCAGCTTCGTCCACCATGTTGACCGCGTTGCTGCCACCTCCGTTCCTGGCCGATGGTGATGAGGGTGTGCTGGCCAGACTGGAGTCCGAGGCGCAGCTGCGCGAACTGGCCACCGTCATGCGGACCGGACTGCCCGGCTGGGACAGCCACGTGCACGCGGCCGGCTGGGACGGCGTGCTGATCTCCACCACGGCGAGCCACCGCTACGAGGGCAACACGATCGCCGAGCTGGCCCGCGCGCTGGACCTGCCTCCGCTGGACGTGCTGGTGCGAATCCTGCGCGAGGAGCAGCTGCGCGCCAGCATGGTGGTGTTCGCGATGCACGAGGACGACGTGCGCTCGGCGCTCGGCGACACGGACACCATGGTCGGCACCGACGGCCTGCCACCGGGCTCGGGCGGGAAGCCGCACCCCAGGGTGTTCGGCACGTTCCCCAGGGTGCTGGCGGAGTACGTGCGCAAGCACGGCGTTCTGACGCTCGGCGAGGCGATCCGGCGGATGACCTCGCTGCCGGCCAGGGTGTTCCGGATTCCGGAGCGCGGCCAGGTACGGACGGGCTACATCGCCGACCTGGTGGCGTTCGACCCGAGGACGGTCGATCACCTGTGCGACTACCGCGATCCGGTACACCCGCCGACGGGCATCGCCTGGGTCATGCAGGCCGGCCAGCTGGTCGTCGACAGGACGTCCTACCTCGGGCTGAGGAGCGGCGAACGGCTCACCCCCGCGCGCTGATCATCGAGCCATCACGGTTTGATGAGTCGCATGTCGTTATCGGTGTGGCCAGGCCGTGCGTTCCCGCTTGGCGCAACGCCGGGTGCGGGGGGAACGAACTTCGCGGTGGCCTCCGAGGTTGCCGAAGCCGTCGAGCTGTGCGTGATCGACGAGGGGGGTGGCGGCAGGTCGGAGGAACGTGTTGCGTTGCGGGAGTACGACGCTGGGGTGTGGCACGGGTTCGTGCCAGGTCTGGGTGTGGGCACCCGGTACGGATTCCGCGTCCACGGTCCGAGCGATGCCGGCCGGGGGTTGCGGTGCAACCCGGCGAAGTTATTGCTGGATCCGTACGCGAAGGCGGTGCACGGCGAGTTTGCGTGGGACGAGCGCATCTTCGGCTACACATGGGCGGACGGGCCGGATTCGGTGAACCGGCTGGACTCACTCGACGCGGTGCCGCTGTCGGTCGTCGTCGATCCGGTGGTCGGCCCGGGCGACGAAAGGCCTCCGGGCACTCCCTACGCCGACACCGTGCTCTACGAGATCCACGTCAAGGGCTTCACCGCCCGCCATCCCGATATCCCGGAGGAGCTGCGCGGCACCTACGCCGGCCTGGCGCATCCGGCGGCGGTGGAACACCTGGTGCGGCTCGGCGTCACGGCGGTGGAGCTACTTCCGGTGCATCAGTCGGTGACCAGCGGAACGCTGCGGCAGAAGGGGCTGTCCAACTACTGGGGCTACGACACCATCAGCTTTCTCGCCCCGCACGCGGCCTACTCGGCGGCGGTGCGCGCCGGCAACGCGGGAGGGCAGGTCGCCGAGTTCCAGGCCATGGTGGCGTCCCTGCACCGGGCGGGGATCGAGGTCGTGCTCGACGTGGTGTTCAACCACACCGCTGAGGGCAATGAGTACGGCCCGACACTGTGCCACCGCGGCGTCGACAACGCCGCCTACTACCGCCTCGTGGACGGCGACCCGCGCCACTACTTCGACACCACGGGCACCGGCAACTCGCTCAACGTCGCGAACCTGACCTGCCTGCGGATGATCCTGGACAGCCTGCGCTACTGGGTGATCTACATGCATGTCGACGGCTTCCGGTTCGACCTGGCCGCCACGCTCGGACGCGAGGCGGGTGGGTTCGCCTCGACAGCGGCGTTCTTCGACCTCGTCGACCAGGACCCGGTGCTGTCGCAGGTCAAGCTGATCGCCGAGCCCTGGGACGTCGGGCAGGTGGACAGCTACGACCTGGGTCGCTTCCCCGCCAAGTGGTCGGAGTGGAACGGCCGCTACCGGGACACCATTCGTGACTTTTGGCGCAGTACGGACGGCACCCTCGCCGACTTCGCCCGCCGCATCTCCGGCTCCGCCGACCTGTTCGGCGGGTCCCGCCGCCGGCCGTCGGCCTCAGTCAACATCATCACCACCCACGACGGTTTCACCGTGCGCGACCTGGTCAGTTACCGCACCAAGCACAACGAGGCCAACGGCGAGGAAGGCCGCGATGGGAGCGACGACAACCGGTCGTGGAACTGCGGGGTGGAAGGCCCGAGCGACGAGCCGGGCGTGCTCGCCCTGCGCCAGCGCCAGCAGCGGGCGCTGCTGGCCACGCTGCTGCTCTCGCTCGGCGTGCCCATGATCCTCGGTGGGGACGAGATGGGCCGTACCCAGCACGGCAACAACAACGCCTACTGCCAGGACAACGAGATCTCCTGGTTCGACTGGGCGGGGGCCGACACCGAGCTGCTCGCCTGGACCCGGGAACTGGTTGCGCTGCGGCGCGCGCACCCGGTGCTGCGCCGGCGCCGTTATCTGACCGGGGCGCGCGGCGAGGACGTCGGCTGGTTCACCCCGAGCGGGAAACCGATGACCGATGCCGCGTGGAACGACCCGTTCACCCGCTCCGTCGCGGTTCTGATCGACGGCTCCGCCGAGCCCGATCGGGACGAGCGCGGTATGCCGATGCTCGACGACGACCTACTGTTCATGATCAACGGCTGGTGGGAGGAACTCGAGTTCACCCTTCCCTCGGCGGGCTCGTGGCGCCCCGTGCTCGACACCTTCGACGGCGCAATTGGGCCGGCGGGGCCGCCGACCGGGCCGGCGGTGCGGGTCGGCCCGCGATCGCTGGTTCTGCTCGTGCGCGACCGCGCCGAGTGACTCTGGCCAGCGCCCGCGCGCCCAGCCACGCGCAGCGGGCGCGGCCCACGCTGACGTCTGCTGCCCTCTCAGTCAAACGAGAACGAACGTTGGCGTAAAGCTCGTTTCGCTGGTACCGTCGTGGGCGTCCAGATGATCGTTTCCGCCCCGGTTTGTGATAGGGGAAATCGTGATCCAGCACATGGTGATGATGAAGTTCGCCGCCAGCGCCGATGCGGCGCAGCGCGCGGAGTGTGTGCGCCGAATGGCGGCTCTTCCCGAACAGATCGATTTTCTCAAGGACTACGACGTCGGGGTCGATGAGCTGAACATCGCCACCTCATGGGACGTGGGCATGCTCATTCGGTTCGAGTCGATGGAGCAGCTCACCGAATTTCGCGACCACCCCGCGCACCGGTCCGCCCAGCAGTACTCCATGCCGTACATCGCGAGCATGGCCAGCGTGGACTTCGAACTCGCCAGCGCTCCCGCCCACTGATACGGCTCCCACCAGCTCCCACCCAAGGAGAACAGCATGCCAGCCCTGCCTGCCCGTACCGATGTGCTGATCGTGGGTGCCGGTCCCGTCGGGCTGGCGCTCGCCTGCGCCCTCACCCAACTCGGCGTCGACCACGTGTTGATTGATCGCAACGACGGGCCCCAGCCGGGCACGAGAGCCGCCGGGGTACAGCCAGCGACCCTGGAGTACCTCGATCGTCTGGGACTTTCCCAGGAACTGGTCGCGGCCGGCGAACGCGGCCAGGGATTCCAACTTCACGACGGTCAACGCACCCTGCTCCGGGTGCCTTATGACGAGCTGGACACCCCGTTCCCCTACGTGTTGTTGCTGTCCCAGCAGGCCACCGAACAGCATCTGGCCCGTCACCTCCGCCAACAGGGCGGCAGGATCTACCGGGGGCACAAGCTGCTGGACTTCGACAAGGACTTCCCGGGGGTGACCGCGACGGTCGCGGCCCCGGATGGCACCGTCCACGCGGTCAACGCCCGCTACCTGGTGGGCTGCGACGGGGTGTACAGCCGAGTCCGGGACATCACCGGCATCGGGTTCCCCGGCGATGCTCCTCAGCAGCTCTACGCCCTGGCCGACGTGCGACTCTCCACGCCGTACGGGGACGACAACGCGGACACCACGTTCTTCCTCTCCGCACAGGGCGTATTGCTGACCTCGCCGCTGGCCGGCGGCCAGTTCCGCATCGTCGCCTCGGTTCCGCCGGGCTCGCGGCCGCCGACGTTGTCCGACGTCGAGTCGTTCCTGGCCGCCCGGGGTCCGGCAGGTTTCCCCCGGGTGGCCGAGGTCGTCGCCGCCTCGACCTACCACGTGCAGGAACGCGTCGCACAGCGGCTGTCCGAGGGACCGGTATACCTGGCCGGCGACGCCGCGCACACGCACAGCCCCGCCGGTGGCCAAGGCATGAACACCGGGATCCAGGACGCGGGCAACCTCGCCTGGAAGCTGCACGCCGTCCTCACCGGCCTGGCGCCCGGCGAACTTCTGGACACCTATCACCGCGAACGCCACCCGGTCGCCGAGCGGCTGGTCGCGTTCACCAGCCAGATCGCCAGCCTGGCCCTGGTGCGTGGCGCCGAGGCCGGTCAGCTGCGCAACCGGGTACTCGCCGCCGCGGCGCAGGCTCCTGGCGCGACAGAGTGGCTGGCCAAGCGCCTCGCTCAGCTCGATATCGACTACGCGCCTCGGCTCGATGCCCCGACCAGCTCCGCGCACCATGTCGGCCAGCGGGTGGCGCCGACCTTGGTGGCCCCGCACGGGCTGGACTGGACGCTCGCGGTGCCCAAGTCGAGCGGCGGACCGGACGGCGACGACCAGCGCGACCAGCTCACCGTGCGGGTACTGGACAGCCTGGACACCACCCTGCTGATCCGGCCGGACGGCTACCTCGCCGCCGTTAACGTCCCGGCGGATCCGTCGGCCGTGCAGTCCGCACTCGGTCGGTACGCGCTGGGCCAGACGTCATGACCAACCCGTTGGGACCCGACTTCGCACTACCCGCCCACGACACCCCCCGGCTGCGCCCGGTGCACTCGGCGATAGTCGCCGAATGGCCCGAGGGCACCTTCTTGGAAAACCTCGCCCCAGCGCCCACCCATCCCGGCAGCTGGCTGGTCACCATCACCTCGGACAACCGAATCGACCGGGTAGATCCGGACGGGAAACACGACACCGTCGTCGAGCTGCCGAATACCGTGACCGGAATCGCCACCACGGACCTCGGCACGTTTTTCCTCACCGGGTTGCTCGGGGCCCCGGGCTGGCAGCTGGCCCGCCTTGACGACTCGGTCGCCGGCCACGCCATAGTGTGCGACATCCCCGATCTTGTCCTCGGCAACGGACTGACCTGGGACGGGCACCGTCTGCTGGCCGTGGACTCAGGGCTGGGCCACGTGGTGGCCATCGACCTCGTGGCGCGCACCAGCTCGGTATGGCTCGCGCACGAACTACTCACCAAGCTCAACCCCGACACCCCCCTCCCCGGTGCCAACGGCATCGCGGTGCACCAGGGTTGGGTCTACCTGACCAACAGCGAACGCGCCCAGCTGCTGCGCTGCCCGGTGGCCAGCCACAGCCCATCCGGCGAGCTGGAGGTCGCGGCCGAGCGGCTGGCCGGCGACGACCTCGACATCGACCCGCAAGGCCGGATCTACCTGGCCACGCACGTCCATCACAGCGTCCTGCGGCTAGACCCGAGCGGACACCGCGAAGACATCGCCGGCATCGATCAGGGTGTGGCCGGTTCAACGTCCGTGGCACTCGACCCCCAGGATCCCACCGCCCTGTACGTCACCTCGACCGGCGGCCTGCTCAGCCCACCCGAGGGAGGAGTCCAGCCCGCCAGGCTCGTCCAGCTCACCCTCGACCAATGAGCGACCCGCTCGAGACGCTGCGACACGCCCTCCCGGCCGCGGCCCTCACCACCGATCCCGACGTGATGTCGGGTTACCGCCAGGATCGGGCTGACCTGGTGGCGGCGGGTAAGCCGCTCGCGGTGCTGAGACCGACCACCACGGACGAGGTCGTGACCATCATGCGGTGGGCCAGCTCGACCGGAACTCCCGTGGTCGCCCGGGGCGCGGGTACCGGCCTGTCCGGGGGAGCGACCGCCCTGGATGGTTGCCTCGTGGTCAGCCTCGAGCGCATGACCGCGGTCCGGGATACCGACGCACCGAACCAGACCGTTGTCGTCGAAGCCGGCGTCATCAACGCGGACGTGAGCCGGGCTGTGGCGCATCTAGGGTTGTTCTACCCACCGGACCCGGGCAGTTTCGAGATATCCACAATCGGCGGCAACCTGGCCACCAACGCGGGCGGAATGCGCTGCGTCAAATACGGCGTCACGCGCAGCTCGGTGTTGGGAATGGAGGTGGTGCTCGCGGATGGCAAAGTCCTGCGCACCGGTGGCCGGACGGTCAAGAATGTGGCCGGCCTCGACCTGACCCAGCTATTTGTCGGTTCGGAAGGCACCCTGGGTTTGATCACGTCGGCGACGTTGCGGCTGCGTCCGCTGCCGGTCAAGACGGCGACCGCGGTGGCCACATTCAGCACCCTGGAAGCCGGTTGTCGGGCCCTGGACGAGATCTTCGCCAGCGGCGTGACGCCCAGCGTCCTCGAGCTGATGGACCAGGAAACGATCAATGCGGTTGAAGACCACACCCGGATGGACCTCGATCGAACCGCGGCCCTGCTGATCATCGGCCAGGCCGACGGTGTCGACGCCCTGCGCGAGGTCAACACCATTGTCAGCTGTTGCGAGAAGGCGGGCGCGTCGCTGGCCATGGCCACCGACGATCCGGCGGAGGGCGACATGCTGATGCAGGCCCGCCGGTTGGCCGGGCACGCCACGACGGAGCGGGGCCCGACCATCATCGAGGACGTGGTGGTCCCGCGCAGCAGACTGGGGGAGCTGCTCACCGCTATCGCTCACATCGCTAAGAAAAGCGGAATCCGGATCGCCACGGTGGGACACGCCGGCGACGGCAACGTGCACCCTCAACTCCTGCTGCCGGACCTGAGCGAGACCACCAAAACCACCGCGATGACCGTCGCCGAGCAGATCTGCGCGGCGACGCTGGAGCTGGACGGAAGCATCACCGGTGAGCACGGGGTCGGCCAGCTCAAGATGGGCTGGCTGGCCCAGCAGTTGGACTCCACGGCACTGGCTGTGCAGGCGGCCATCCGCGCCGCCCTCGATCCACAAGGCCTGCTCAATCCCGGCCGAGGGTATTA
>DATHIT010000231.1:0-7489 GCA_035489915.1 Pseudonocardia sp.
GGCCCACCACGGCCCGTGTACCGAGTCGGGCACCACCCCGGCCATGCCCAGTGACATGACCGCCATGCCGGCGGCCATCAGCGTGCCGGGCACGTCGCGGCGCACAACCCGGTGCGCCGCGACCAGGCCGAAGGAAGCGGCCAGCGCCACGCCGAGCCAGGCTGGCATCGTGACTCCCCTCCGCATCGGGCCCATCTCTTACCGGCCCCGCCGGTAAGAGATCCCCCCAGATCGGGTCGCTGCTGCGATGATCGGTCGTTTTCAGACGGTAGGCGGTCGGACCGACAGGAGCCACCGAGCAGACGGGTGACGGGAAATATGGGGTCGAGCGCGATGGAGCAATCCTGAGGAAGCCGGAGTCACCCGCATTGACCAGGTTGGCCCAAACGGGTGGACTTGGCCCGAAGTCTCCACCGCGCCAGCGGGGCATTTTCCACCTTGGCGCCGCAACCGCGGAGACTCATTTCGGTTAACTGGGGAAAGCGCGACTGTGTGCTCTCAGCGCTGGTTGTCGCCACTGTCACCTGATCTTGCGACGTCCGATCATCCGGAGTTCGATGTGTTGGCTGCCACAAGAGGAGTGAGCGGCACCGTGGCTTCCGCCGGTGCGCGTCATCGTCGGTCGGTGGAACCCGGTCGTTCCCGGCAAGAGCTGCGCGCCGTTGGCGGTCGCGGTGAGGAGTAGAGGCTCATGGCACAGGTTCGGGTCACGGTCGACGGCGTGGAGTATGCCGACGATGTCGAGCCCCGCATGTTGCTCGTCCAGTACCTCCGTGAACGACTCGGCAAGACCGGGACAGTGATCGGCTGCGACACCAGCAACTGTGGAGCGTGCACGGTTCACCTCAACGGGCAGAGCGTGAAGTCGTGCTCGGTGTTGGCCGTCCAGGTGGACGGCGATGAGGTCACAACCATCGAGGGGCTGGCCCGCGACGGCCAGCTGCACCCGATGCAGCAGGCGTTCAACGACAACCATGCCCTGCAGTGCGGGTACTGCACGCCGGGCATGATCATGCAGTCGATCGACCTGCTCGGCGACAACCCGGATCCCTCCGAGCTGGAGGTGCGGCACGGGCTGGAGGGCAACCTCTGCCGGTGCACCGGGTACCAGAACATCGTCAAGGCGGTGCGCGACGCCGCGCAGAAGATGAAGCCGGCCAGCGGTACCCCGGACACCGCCGAGTCGGCCGCCACCTCCGCGAGCGTTGCGGGAGGCGGCAACTGAGATGACGACGACCGCCGAACCCACCACCAATGAAGTTGGCCGCGCGCGGACCCGTAAGGAAGACGCCCGACTGATCACCGGCCGCAGCCGGTACACCGACTCGATCACACCGCATGGCACCCTGCACATGCATGTGGTCCGCTCGCCACTGGCGCACGCGACGATCACTTCCGTGGACACCTCCTCGGCGTTGCGCTCGCCCGGCGTGCTCGGCATCTACACCGCCGCCGACCTCGGCGTCGAGGCCGTCGGCCTGCCCTGTGCCTGGCCGATCACGCCGGACATGAAGGCCCCGCAGCGCCCGCTGCTGGCGTCCCGCACGGTGCACTTCGCCGGTGAGGGCGTGGCCGTCGTGGTGGCCCGCAGCGCGGCGGCCGCCCGTGACGCGGCGGACCAGGTCGAGATCGACTACGAACCGCTCGAGCCGGTGCTCGACATGGAGGCCGCGCTCGCCGAGGGCGCCACCCTCGTGCACCCGGACCTCGGTACCAACGAGAACGCGACCTGGGTGTTCGACTCCGGCGCGGCGGGTACCGGAAGCAGCGTCGACGAGGCCATCGCGGCTGCCGAGGCCGACCCGGACTCGATCGTCGTCAAGCGCCGGTTCCTGCAGCAGCGGCTGATCCCCGCGTTCATGGAGCCGCGCTCCTGCGTCGTCGACCCGACCGGCGAGCAGATCACCATCTGGGCGGCCACCCAGGTGCCGCACATCCTGCGGACGATGACCACCGTCACGCTCGGTGTGCCGGAGAGCAAGCTGCGGGTCATCGCTCCCGACGTCGGCGGCGGCTTCGGCGGCAAGATCGGTGTACTGCCCGAGGAGATGCTCTGCGTCACCCTGGCGCAGAAGCTGGGCAAACCGGTCAAGTGGACTGAGACCCGCTCGGAGTCGCTGCTCGCCGCGCACCACGGCCGGGACCAGATCCAGGACATCACCATCACCGCCAAGAAGGACGGCACGGTCACCGGCCTGGACGTCCACCTGCTCGCCGACATGGGCGCCTACCTCGGGCTGGTCGGCCCGGGGGTACCGATCCTCGGTGCGTTCATGTTCAACGCCATCTACAAGTTCCCGGCGCTGAAGTTCACCTGCACCAACGTCTTCACCACGAAGACGCTGACCGACGCCTACCGGGGCGCTGGCCGGCCGGAGGCCACCTTCGCCATCGAACGGATCATGGACGAGCTCGCCGTCGAGCTCGGCCGCGACCCGATGGACCTGCGCCGGCAGAACTGGATCACCCACGAGGAGTTCCCGTTCACCACGGTGGTCGGGCTGACCTACGACTCGGGCAACTACGAGCAGGCCACCGACCAGGCCATGGCCACGTTCGACTACGCGGGCCTGCGCCACGAGCAGGAGGAACGCCGGCGCTCCGGCGACCGGGTCCAGCTCGGCATCGGGATCTCCACGTTCACCGAGATGTGCGGGCTGGCCCCGTCGCGGGTGCTCGGCTCGCTGGCCTACGGCGCCGGCGGCTGGGAGGCCGCCAGCATCCGGATGCTGGCCACCGGCAAGGTCGAGGTCATCACCGGCGCCTCGGGGCACGGGCAGGGCCACGAGACGGCGTTCAGCCAGATCGTCGCCGACCAGCTGGGGGTGCCGTACGAGGACGTCGAGGTCCTGCACGGTGACACCCAGGTGTCGCCGAAGGGGCTGGACACCTACGGCTCGCGGTCGCTCGTGGTCGGCGGAATCGCCATCGTCAAGGCCGCCGAGAAGGTGATCGGCAAGGCCAAGAAGATCGCCGCCCACCTGCTCGAGGCATCCGAGGACGACCTCGAGTTCAGCGGCGGCAACTTCACTGTCCGGGGCACCGACAAGGGCAAGTCCATCCAGGAGATCGCGTTCGCCGCGTTCATGGCGCACGACTACCCGGAGGACATGGAACCCTCGCTGGACTCCGACGCGGTGTATGACCCGGAGAACTTCTCCTTCCCGCACGGCACGCACCTGGCGGCGATGGAGGTGGACACCGAAACCGGCCAGGTCAGGCTGCGCAAGTACGTCTGCGTGGACGACGTCGGCACCGTGGTCAACCCGCTCATCGTGGAGGGGCAGGTGCACGGCGGCCTGGCCCAGGGCATCGCGCAGGCGCTGTTCGAGGAGGCCACCTACGACGACCAGGGCACCCTGGTCACCGGCACCCTCGTCGACTACACGCTGCCCTCGGCGGCCGACCTGCCCAGCTTCGACACCGCCATCGTCAGTACCCCGGCCACGTCGAACCCGCTGGGCGTCAAGGGCGTCGGCGAGGCCGGCACCATCGCGTCGACGCCGGCCATCGTGAACGGCGTGATCGACGCACTGCGCCACCTCGGTGTCACCAACGTCGAGATGCCCACCACCTCACAGCGGGTGTGGCGGGCGATCCAGGCGGCGAAGGGCAACACCACCCAGGAAACTCCGCTCGACACCCACTCGCCGGGTGCCGGGCTGGGCTCAATCGACCCGAACAACCCGCAAGGAGAGGCCCTGTGATCCCGGCCCAGTTCGACTACGTCCGGCCCACCACGCTGGACGAGGCGGTACGCGCGCTGTCCGAGGGGGGTGACGACGTCAAGGTGCTCGGCGGTGGGCAAAGCCTGCTGCCGGTGCTGCGGCTGCGGCTGGCCGCGCCGACCCTGATCGTGGACCTCGGCGGCATCGCCGAGCTGCGCGGCATCCGCGAGGACGGCGACCGCATCGTGGTCGGCGCCATGACCACCCACCACGACGTGGTGCACGACGAGCTGCTGCACGAGCACGTCGGGCTGCTGTCCGACGCGGCGGCCACCGTGGCCGACCCGCAGGTGCGGCACCGGGGCACCCTGGGCGGCTCGCTGTCACACGCCGACCCGGCCGGTGACCTGGGCGCGGTGGCCCTGGCGCTGGGGGCGGAGTTCGTCATCGCCGGCCCGAGCGGGCGGCGGACGGTCCCGGCGTCGGAGTTCTTCGTGGACCTGTTCACCACGGCGCTGGGTGAGGACGAGATCCTCGCCGAGATCCGGTTCCCCCGCTACACCGGGTGGAAGCACCACTACGAGAAGTTCAACCGCACCGCGCAGGCCTGGTCCATGGTGGCCGTCGCGGTGGCCCTGAAGGTCGAGGGCGGCAGCATCGCCGAAGCCAGGGTGGGGCTGACCAACATGGGCTCCACCCCGATCCGGGCGACCGCGGTGGAGCAGGCCCTGGTCGGCCAGCAGGCCAGCGAGGACACCGCTCGGGCGGCGGCGGAACACGCCACCGAAGGCACCTCGGCTCCAAGTGACGCGGATGCTGCATCGGACTACCGTGAACATCTGGCCAGGGTGCTCACCGGCCGTGCGGTGCTGACCGCTGCCGGCTGAACCACTCACCGTTTCGTGGACGCCCGCCCAGGCTGGGCGGGCGTTCACGTTTTTGGGACGATTTTCGGACGGGGACTGAGAACTGATGCAGCTGGAGAACACGTTCACCATTCCGGCCGGGATAAACGAGGCGTGGGCGGCGTTCAACGACCCGCGCCGGGTGGCGCCCTGTTTCCCGGGCGCGACGCTGGAGACCTACGAGAACGACTCGTTCACCGGCACGGTCAAGGTGAAGCTGGGGCCGATCTCGCTGACCTACAAGGGCAAGGGCACGTTCGTCGAGCGCGACGACGAGGCGCACAAGGTGGTGATCGAGGCTTCCGGGCGGGACTCCCGGGGCAACGGCACGGCCAGCGCGACCGTCACCGGCACGCTGCAGGCGGACGGCGACGCGCAGACCACGGTCAAGATGGTCACCGACATGACGGTGACCGGGCGCCCCGCCCAGTTCGGCCGCGGCGTGATGGCCGACGTGAGCGACAAGATCATCGGGCAGTTCTCCTCCTGCCTGGCGAACAAGCTGGGCCCGCAGGCGGAAACCTCCGGCGAGGCCGAGGCGGCCGCTTCGACCACGTCCGGTGCCTCGGCCGCCGGGTCGGCGCAGAAGTCAGCGGGCTCGTCGGAGTCCCCGGCGCCGGCGCCGTCGGCGATCAAGACCGCGCCCACCCCCGTGCCGTCCGGCCCGGCCAGCGCGAACGGTGTGGCGCCGAAGCTGGCGAGTGCGCCGGAGCCGACCCGCAGCGAGGTGGAGGCGATCGACCTGCTGGACACCGCCGGCGCGCCGGTGCTCAAGCGGCTGGCTCCCATCGTGCTCGGCCTGCTGGCGCTGTTCGTGGTGTTCCGGGTGATCAAGGGTCGGAGGAGCTGACCGGTCTTCACCCCGGGCCCACCAACGGGCTGACCGACGTGCCCGGCCTGCGCGTCGGGCACGAGACCTTGCGCGCGCCGAGCCCGGCGCCTGGCGCTGGAAGCGGCGCAGCCGGAGGCGCTGGCGGTGGCGCTGAGGCGGGGCCGCTGACCGGGAGCACGGTGGTGCTGGCGCCGCCCGAGGGTGCGGTGGCCGGCGTGGACGTGCGCGGTGCCGCGCCAGGCACCCGGGAGACCGACCTGTTGGATCCCCGCCGGCTGGTGCGTCGGATCAACGCGGTGCTGCTCACCGGCGGCAGCGCGTACGGGCTGGCCGCCGCCGACGGTGTGATGCGCGGGCTGGAGTCGGATGGCTGGGGTTACCCGCTCACCCGGGGGCCAGGTCCGGCGGCGTCCGAGCGGATCGTCCCGATCGTGCCCGCCGCCGTGGTGTTCGACCTGGGCCGGGGCGGCGACTTCGGCGCGCGCCCGGACGCCGCCACCGGGTTGGCCGCGTACCGGGCGGCGACCGGGCCGGCCGGAACGGGTCCGGTGGTCAGCGGCGTGGTCGGGGCCGGTACCGGGGCGGTGGTCGGCGCGCTCAAGGGCGGCGTGGGCAGCGCCAGCGCGGTGCTCTCCAGCGGTGCCACGGTGGCCGCCCTGGTGGTGCTCAACGCGGCCGGGTCGGCGGTGCACCAGCCGACCGGGGAGCTCTACGGTGCGCGGTTCGGGCTCGGCTCGGGCGCGGAGGCGGAGTTCGCCGCGCTGCGGCCCCCGGACCCGGCCGAGTTGGCCGCCGCGCTGGACGCCGGCCTGCTGCGCAGTGCGCTGGAGGGCCCGCTGCGGGCGACCACGCTGTCCGTGCTGGGCACCGACGCCAGGCTGAGCAAGGCGGAGTGCTGCCTGCTCGCCGGGATGGGCGCCGACGGGCTGGCCAGGGCGGTGCGCCCGGTGCACACCATGGTCGACGGCGACACCACGTTCGCGCTGTCCACCGGGGCGCGGCCGGCGCCCGAGCTGGCCGACCTGCACGAGTTGCTGGCCGCCGGCGCCGACTGCGTGACCCGCGCGATCGTGCACGCCGTCCTGGCCGCCGAATCAGTCCGCACCCCCGCCGGCACCTGGCCCGCCTACACCGCCGCCCTCCCCTCCACCCACCCCTAAACTGCCCGCGAGTCGGGGCTCTCAGCACACTGTGTCGGGGTTCTCAGCACACCCTGGCTACCACGGGATTGGCCGGCCGTCCCGGGTGAACGTGCTCGACGGCCCGTCGTCCGGCAGGTCCATGGCGTACCGGATGCTCGCCGCGCCCTCGCCGACCGGCCGCCCGCCGGCCCCGCCCATATCGGTGGCCGTCCAGCCCGGGCACACCGCGTTGACCAGGATGCCGTCCCTGGCCAGGTCACCGGCGAAGGTCCGGGTCAGCGCGTTGAGTGCCGCCTTGCTGACGTGGTACGCCGGAATGCCGCCGCCCATCGACGCCAGCGACCCACCCTCGCTGCTCACCATGACCACCCTCGGGTGGCGGCCGTGGCGAAGCAGTGGGAGGAATGCCTGCGTGGTCAGCCAGGCGCCGAGCACGTTCGTCTCCAGCGCCTCGCGGACCACGCCCAGGTCGGCGTTCGCCGCGTTCTGCCAGGTGTCGTAGTGCACGGCGGCGTTGTTGACCAGCACGTCCACCCGGCCGAACTGGTCGCCGACCCGGGCGGCCAGTGCGGTCAGCCCGTCGGCGTCGGTGACGTCCAGTCGCACCGGACGCAGCCGGCCCTCGGGCACCCCGTCGGCGATCAGCCCGGAGGCGGCCTGCTCGCCCGCCTCGAGGTTCCGGCTGCCCAGCAGTACCGTGTCGCCGTCCGTCGCGCACTGCCGGGCGAGCTCCAGCCCCAGCCCCCGGTTCGCCCCGGTGATCAGCACGACGCGCGCTCCACTCGACCGATCCGCCATGCTCCTAGTGGTGTGTCTCGTCATTGGGCGGCTGCTTGGAGTGCTACTCGGCCGCGGTTGACTTTGGTGAGGATGTCTTCGGCGGTGGCGGTCCAGACGAAGGGCTTGGGGTCGGTGTTGTGCGCGGCGAGGTAGTCCTCGATC
>DATHIT010000232.1:0-4497 GCA_035489915.1 Pseudonocardia sp.
GTGGAGATCGTCTCGCACGTGGTCGAGCTGGGCACCGCGGTAGCACCGGACGACGAGCTGCCTGGCCCCGGCGACCTGGAGCGGGTGGACGCCAGCCCGGTGCGCGCCTACGCCGACGCGGCCACCGAGACGATGGTGGCCGAGGTGGACGCCGCGCAGCGGGACGGCGACACGCTCGGCGGCGTGGTCGAGGTGATCGCGTACGGCATGCCGGTCGGGGTGGGCAACTACGTCCAGTCCGACCGTCGGCTGGATGCCCGGCTGGCCGGCGCGCTGATGGGTATCCAGGCGATGAAGGGCGTGGAGATCGGCGACGGGTTCCGCACCGCCCGACGGCGGGGGAGCGCGGCGCACGACGAGATGGTGCCGGGTGCCCCGGTCACCCGGCTGAGCAACCGGGCCGGCGGCATCGAGGGCGGCATGACCAACGGCGAGCCGGTCCGGGTCCGGGTCGCGATGAAGCCGATCTCCACCGTGCCCAGGGCGCTGGCCACGGTGGATGTGTCGACCGGCGAGCCGGCGCAGGCCATTCACCAGCGGTCGGATGTCTGTGCGGTACCGGCGGCGGGCGTGGTGGCCGAGGCGATGGTGGCGCTGGTGCTGGCCGACGCCGCCCTGGAGAAGTTCGGCGGGGACTCACTCGCCGAGACGGCCCGCAACGTGCGCGGTTACCTCGCCGACGCGGCCGAGCGGCTCGGCCACTGAGCTCAGCGCGAGTGGCGCGGCCGAGCGGCTCGGCCAAAGCCTCAGCCGGTGGTGGCCGGCTCGGCGACCGGCTGGGGCGCGGTTAGCTGCGCGACCAGCGCGGCCACGTCCATCCAGACGTTCTCCCGGCTCATCCGGCCGTCCCGGAACTCGCAGATGTGCATCAGCCGGAAGGTCACCTCCCGGTTGTGGCCGGGAATGCCCAGCATCATGCCGGTGGCGCGTGCGGTCACCATGGCCTCGTCCACCACGAAGTTTTCGCCGTAGAGCCGTCGTATCGGGGTCACCTGCTCGTCGCCCAGGTCGGCGAACAGCTGCCGGTAGCGCTCCTTGATCGCTTCCGGGTCGCGTAGTACGCCGGAGGGGTCGCCGACCACGTCGTGTTCGACGTCGTCGGTCAGCGTCGCCATGATCGCGTCCAGGTCGTGTGCGGCCTCGGCGGCGTAGTGCCGTTCCATGATCTCGTCGATGTCGGCAGGTTGCATGGTGTGTATCCCCTCAAGGCGTCAGTGCGAAAGTGCTAGCGTCATGAGATGGCTCTCTCACGTCAAGACAATTCCCTCACGACGGGTCGGGCCAACCAGAAGCAGCGGACCCGGCGCGCGTTGGTCGACGCGGCGTTCCGGCTCGGCCGCGACGGGCGCCCCCTGTCCATGCCGGAGGTGGCCGAGGAGGCGCTGGTCTCACCGGCCACCGCGTACCGCTACTTCCCCAACATGCGGGTACTGATGCTGGAGGTGGCCACCCGGGAGGCCCAGCCGAAGATCGACGACCTACTGGCTGTTCTCCCCGAGGACCCCGAGGAGCGGATCGACGCGCTGGTCACCGTCGTCACCGGATTCCAGTTCGACAACGAGGCACTCTGGCGGGCGGTGCTCAGTGCGATCCTGGAGCGTTGGCTGGCCCAAATCGACGTGCCCGAGCGGGAGCGGGTGCCGATCCGGGGCAGTCACCGGCTGGAGTCGGTGGAGGTTGCGCTCGCTCCGCTGGCCGACACCATGCCGCCTGACCAGCACCGCCGCCTGGTCATGGCCACCATGCTGGTGTGCGGCGTGGAGGCGATGGTCTCCGCCAGGGACGCCTGCGGTCTGGACCGGGCGGAGGCAGTGGACGTCATGCGCTGGGCGGCCCGGGCGCTGCAGCGCGCGGCGGTGCAGGAAAGCCGAGGCGCACCTGACGCCGAGGTTCCGGAGACTCTCGGCCGCTGAGCTCTCTGGTGTGGCCGGCGGCTGGTGGCCGGCGCAGACCTGGTGTGGCCGGCGCAGACCATGCAAGGTCTGTGCCGGCTGTGCCAGGTCTGTGCCAGCCCCGATCGCCGGTGGCCCGGGCGGCCGGCGGCTGATCGAACCGGGTGCGCGGGTTCCGCCGCGCGGCTCGATACCCTGTGCGGGTGGTAGAGGACGTGACCAAGCCGGCGCTGATTCTGGTGGGGCCGCCGGGATCCGGAAAGAGCACCGTGGGCCGGGAGGTCGCGCGCCTGCTCGGGCTGGACTTCAAGGACCTGGACGACGACCTGCGCGCGGCGCACGGGCTGGAGGCCGGCGAGCTGGTCGTTGAGCTCGGCCGAGAGCGGTTCCAGCAGCTGGAGGTCGAGCTGTTGCGGTCGGTGCTGGTCAGCTTCGCCGGAGTGCTCGCGCTCGGCGGCGGCACACCGACGGCGCCCGGCGTGGCTGAGCTGCTGGCCGGGCGGCCGGTGGTGTTCCTGGACGTGGACCTGGAGAACCTGCTCAGGCGTGAGGGCCTGGTGCCGCTGCATCCCTGGCTGCTGCCGAACCCGAGGGCGCACCTGCGCCAGCTGCTGGTGGAGCGCCGGCCGATCTACGAGTCGGTCGCCCACGCCACCGTGCCGACCAGCGGCCGTGCCCCGGCGGACGTGGTGGCCGACGTGCTCGAGGCGCTTCCGGCGGCCGCGTCATGACCAGCACCAACGCGAGCGCCGGCACCAACGCGAGCGCCGGTACCGCGCGCATCCGGGTGAGCGCCGACCGCCCCTACGACGTGATCATCGGTCGGGGGCTGCCGGTGGACGAGCTGCTCGGCGCGCTGGGTGGGGCGCGCCGCACGGTGATCCTGCACCAGGCCCCGCTGGCCGAGCGCGCCGAGCAGCTGCGCGCTCACCTGGTCGCCGAGGGAATTGACGCGCACCGCGCCGAGGTCCCGGACGCGGAGGAGGCCAAGACCCTGGGTGTGCTGGGGTTCTGCTGGGAGGTCTGCGGCCAGATCGGGCTCACCCGGGGCGACGCGGTGATCGGCTTCGGCGGCGGCGCGGTCACCGACCTGGCCGGGTTCGTCGCGGCCACCTGGATGCGCGGCGTCCGGTTGGTGCAGGTGCCGACCACGCTGCTGGGCATGGTGGACGCCGCCGTCGGGGGCAAGACCGGGATCAACACCGCCGCCGGGAAGAACCTGGTCGGGGCGTTCTACGAGCCCGCCGCCGTGCTGGTCGACCTGGACACCCTGCTGACCCTGCCCGCCGAGGAGCTCCGGCCGGGCATGGCGGAGATCGTCAAGGGTGGCTTCATCGCGGACCCGGTGATCCTGGACCTGATCGAGGCGGATCCGGTGGCCGCCGTGGACCCGTCCGGCGAGGTGCTGCCCGAGCTGGTCCGGCGGAAGATCCAGGTCAAGTCCGACGTGGTCTCGGCCGACCTGCGCGAGTCCGACCTGCGCGAGGTGCTGAACTACGGGCACACCCTGGCGCACGCCATCGAGCGCCGGGAGGACTACCGCTGGCGCCACGGCGACGCGGTCAGTGTTGGGCTGGTGTTCGCCGCTGAGCTGGGCCGCGCCGCCGGCCGGCTGGACGGCGTCACGGCGGACCGGCACCGCACGGTGCTGAGCGCGCTCGGGTTGCCGGTCAGCTACCCGGCCGACGCGCTGCCCGAGCTGCTGGAGACCATGCGGCTGGACAAGAAGGTCAAGTCCGGTCAACTTCGGTTCGTGGTGCTGGACGGGCTGGCCAAGCCGGGCCGGTTGGACGGTCCCAGCCCCGAGCTGCTGGCCACCGCCTACGCCGCCACCGCGCACTCGGCTACCGGGCACTCGGCTACCGACGGGGAGGGCCGATGACCGAGCCCACCGGCCATCCGGTGCTCGTGCTGAACGGCCCCAACCTGGGTCGGCTGGGCACCCGCGAGCCCGCTGTCTACGGCTCCACCACGCACGCCGACCTGGCCGAGCTGTGCGTGCGTACCGGCAAGGAGCTCGGGCTGACCGTGCAGGTCCGGCAGACCGACCACGAAGGCGAGATGCTCGGCTGGCTGCACGAGGCGGCCGACGCCGGCACGCCGGTGGTGCTCAACGCCGGCGCATGGACGCACTACTCGGTCGCGGTGCGGGACGCCTGCGCGATGCTCACCGCGCCGTTGATCGAGGTGCACATCAGCAACGTGCACGCCCGCGAGGAGTTCCGCCACCACAGCTTCCTCAGCCCAGTGGCCACCGGCGTGATCGTCGGCCTCGGCGTCACCGGATACCGGTTGGCGCTGCAGTGGATCGCCGAGCAGATCCTCCCCACCCGCCAGGCCTAGCCGAATAGCGCCTAGCCGAACATCGAGCGGAACTGCTCCAGGGAGTTCGGCCGGTACACCATGTTGGTGCGGCGGACCTCGGACAGCGGTGCCTTCGCCTCCGGCGAGTACTGGTGGCCGGGATGCACCACCGGGTCACCGGTGAGCTCGGCCAGCGCCCGCAGGCTGTGGTACATCGCGTCCGGGTCGCCGCCGGGGAAGTCGGTGCGGCCGCAGCCCTGCAGGAACAGCGTGTCGCCGGCGACCAGCTTGCCGTCCACCA
>DATHIT010000233.1:0-2526 GCA_035489915.1 Pseudonocardia sp.
ACACGACCGCGGAGGAGTCAATGAAGTACGTGCTGCTGGCAGTGGCCTCGGACGTCGAGGCGCAGCGCCTGATCGAGGACATGACGGAACATCCCGGCGAGCCACTGCGGACCCCGCGGTGGGGCAACGCCGTGCACGCAACCCTGACGGCCCAACCAGCTCCGCACCAAGACACCAATGATGGCGTCGTTGCCCGGGAGATACTGGCATGAGAGCTCCTGCATTTATGGACTATGACGAGCTGACACGGCTGCGAGCCGCGGCGTTCTGGGCCAAACGCGTCTACCCCGGCCCGGTCGGTGAGCTGCTGTCCCGCGAGCTGAGGTCCTGGGAGGAGTTCGGCTACCGGCTGGGCTCCCACGGGATGATCATAGGGATCGTGGACGCGGTGATGAAAGGGCGGGACCAGCAGTCCGAGGCGGCCTGAACCGGCTCCCGCCCCGTGGTGTGCACTCGCGCGCTGACCTGTGGGCTCGGAAATGCGGTTGCCACCCTGACCTGGGCTGTTCCGCGGGTGCGCTCGATGCTGTCCTGGGGAGCCTGGTACATCTACATGCCAGCCTTCCTCGCATTCATATTGTTAGCCGTAGGTTACTTGTTCTTCGGGCTCTCCAACTTCGTCAATTCGCCCGCCACCGCGAACATACTCAGCACCGCGGGTGGCTGGGTCTTGATCCTCGATGGTTTGGTCGCCTCGTACCTGGCCTGGGCGCTCGCGGTCAATCCCATGGTCGGCGACAAACCCCCGCTGTGGCCACACCCCTACCGGACGCGTTGAAGCGCGGCATGCCGATGAGATTTCCCGAAGCGCGGAAACCTCCGGCGCGGGTTTGTGGCCGTTCGTCAGAAACTGTTCGAGTCACGGCCTATGTGCTCCCATTCTCGTGCCCATTGGCTGTAGCGGAGCCGGTTCAGCGCAATGTGCGTTAGCCAGTATGGTCCAGTCGACAAGGCCAGGATGCCTAGCCAGGTCGAGAGGCCGGCCTCGAGACCGGAGCTGATCGCCGCGCCCCACCCGAAGGGGGCAGTGACGTGGTTCCCAGCCTCATCGACCCATATGGGTACTTCCGCGCCTACCGGAGTGCCGGGCGGGACATGCACGTTGCCCAGGTGCTGTGTGCCGTCTGGGCCAACCCAGCGCGCCAGCACCGCTTCCTGGCTCGGAAAGCCTAGTTCCGCCCCGGCGACAAGCGCTGGGTGTGGGGCCTCGAGGAGAGTGACGGCGACGCTGGGATGCCGGGTGTTCATCTCCTTGTGCGCCCGCTCGATCCCCCGGGCGGCGGCTTCTGACCCCACAGCCGCCGCGACGGGGATCCCGATCAGTGCCAGCAGCACGGCCGAGATGACCAGCGCGCCCTCAAGCCGATCCGAATAGCGAGCCATGGGATTACGACACGCATGCAACCGCCAGAAGCGACAAAGAATAGCCCGGAAACCAGCCATGGTCCTGGCCCCTGCGCATCGGAACGGAGAAAAAGCATAGTCCCTCATCGCGGTTCACGGGCGACGGTTCACCTGCGGATGGATGGGTGCCGGGCGGCAGGCTGTCGCAGGCGGCGGTCCGACCCCAGCGGCGGTAGTTCGCCGGGCTGACCAGCGCGTATCGTGAGCTCGCACCGTTAGTCGACGTGTAACAAGTGGTGGTTGTGATGCGCAAGTACCTCGTCGTCGCAAACCAAACCCTGCAGGGCGCGGGGCTGCGAGATGAAATCAGCAAGCGGATCGAGGCTGGACCGAGCTCCTTCTACGTGCTCGTCCCGAACACCAGGGCGGCGCACTATCGCACCGTCCCGGTCGCCGGCGGGATGCTGCCGATGCCGAGCGTCGTTGACTATGACGCTCCGGCCTCCGACGTGGAAGCCAGCGCGCGGGCCCGCCAACGGCTGGAGCGGATGGTGGCCGACATCGCCGCGTCGGGCGTCCAGATCGATGGGGGCCTCGGGGACCCGAATCCGATCGAGGCGATCAGCGCGCTCCTCGAGGAACAGAAGTTTGATGAGATCATTGTGGCCACGTTGCCGCGAAGAGTTTCGCGATGGCTCCGGGCCGACGTGCCTTCCAAGGTCGAGCGTCGGTTCGGGTTGCCGGTGACCACGATTATCACCGAACGCTGATCGGCCCATATCGCCCTCTGTCCCAGAGGACCGGCCTCGAGCATGCAACTGGCCGCGCGGCGGCCGCACGGTGTCGACAGACCTTCAGGGATCACGCTCGGGTTGCGGACATCGCACCGCCGAGGCGAAGCTGAAACGCGGGCCCGGAGAACTCCTCGGCCTCGGACATGACGTGTCACCCAGCACCGTCCACAACATCAGTCACTGGGCGTCTCGTCTTGCTTCGGCTGTCAAAAGCGGTCCCCGCGTCCTGCAGCAGCGACCTCGGGCACAGTAGAATTTCGCCAAGCAGAATGTATATCTCGCTGGACGGAGGACCCTTGGTGGCCAAGACTCCCGGATCCGGGGGCGTGACGTCGGTGGAGCGGGCGGTCGACGTGCTCGAGCTTATGGCCAACGCACCGCGCGAGGT
>DATHIT010000234.1:0-6515 GCA_035489915.1 Pseudonocardia sp.
TAAGGAGAAACCCGGGTGGTCGGCTGATGGGGGTTGAGGTGAGCGTGCAGCTGGCCACACTGCTCGGCCGAAACGACCACCCCGCCACGATCCCTGGGCTAGGCCCGGTCCTGGCGGATGTGGCGCGTCGGGTCGTGGCGCGCCAGCGCGGCGCCCAATGGCGCTACACCCTGCTCGACCCTGACGGCCACTTCGTCTTCGGCGGAATCACCCGCCGAAGACCCACCGCAACCAGCAACCACTCCCACGGCGGGATCATCGAACTCCTCATCCCGACCGACCTCCTGGACGAACTCACCCACCACCCACCCGAAGCCAGCGGATGGACCCAGGTCATAGTCGATATCGCTGCCCAATATCGCGACCACACACAGCAACTCCGCGATATCGACGCCCACCCCGACCGACGATTCCCCACCGCGGCGCTACGGCGACATATCCAACAACGAGACCGCGCCTGCGTCGGCCCGGGATGCCGACGGCCGGCCAGCAAATCCGAGTTTGACCACACCCGGGAATACCAGCATCACGGCCCGACCACCTCCATTAACGGCGGCCCGGTTTGCACACACGACCACAACTTGAAAACCAAAGCCGGCTGGACACTCCACCAACCCAACCCGGGCGAGTTCATCTGGCACACACCCCTCGGCCAAACCCACCACAGCCACACCACAGCCACACCACAGCCAAGGCGAACCAATCCTCCACCCACTACCCACACCCCACCAACAAAACGCTGCCCCACCCCCATTTTGACAAGCTCGCTCGCCGCAAGGAGAGCACCGAGCCGACATACCCGCGGGCCGGCCAGCCCGGCTAGTACCGCAACCGCCTGCGCAGTACTAATGGGGCTTCGCCCCAGCCCGACGAGGCGTGTCGTGGTCGGGCTGGGTGGGGAGGCTCCGGTCGGCGGGTAGACGGCGAACGGCGTGCCGGTCACCGTGAATGAACCGCGTATCGCGGTTGGTGTGGCCTTGCGGCCACCCGTCCGACCGGAGCCCAGCTATGACGGTAGCGCGCACTGTCGCTGATGTCCTCGCTGATCATGTGGTGTTCGAGGTCGAGTGCATCGACCGGATGTACTGCAACGTCTACGTGCCGCAACTGCAATACGCCGGTGGGCTGCTGGGCTACATCCAGCGCCACCTCGGGCTACCGATCGCCTCGACCGCGCCGTTAGGGAAGATCACCGACGCGTTCACTGCCGCGATGCGCCGCTTCGCCCGCGATCAGCAGGTGCCGTGGGTGGACTTCAGCAGGGGCCAACGCAAGGACGACGTCATGCATGAGCACCTCGCCCGGTTCACCGCTGAGGAAGGGTGCTGTTCATCGGCCGGCATCGGTCACACCGCGCTGGACAACGGCTTCGCCACCTGCGAAGACCCAGCCGCGGTGCAGGCGATCTGCAACCAGCTCGGGCCTGCACAGATCGACGAGCTACTGCGCAAATGGCTTGCGCTGCTGCCGCACCCGTTCACCGCCGCGGACCGCGAGGCCGGCTACCGCTATGACATCTCCATCCTGCAGGCCGAGTTCTCCCTCACGCAGGTCCTGGACCGGCCGATCTCGGGGCGGGTGTTCTTCGAACACGTCATCCGAGACAACCTCGACGCCGGTCGCCCTGATCAGATCAGCCTTATCTTCGATCGGGCTTTACGCCGGAGTGGACCGCGACCCACACCGGGAAGGTTCCGCACCCGGGTCATCACCGAGGGGGTCACCCCGAGCCTGCACATTGACTACAAACACACCACGATCAAGCAGTATCACAAGGGAGGACGCGCCTTACGAACCGAGACCACGATCAACAACCCCGACGACTTCGGCATCAGGAAACGGCTGACCAATCTGCCCGCGCTGCGGGAGATCGGCGTCTCCGCCAACCGGCGCCTGCTCGGCGTCCAACGACTCAGCCACAACCCGATCCGCGCCGCGGAAGCCTTCACCGCCGTGCACCACCCCATCATCACCGACACCGGTCACCGCATCGCCGGGCTCCGTCTCGGCGATCGCCGCGCTATTACAAGCGCTGCTGATGTTCCGCCTGCTCCCGAACGGGTTCGCCAACCGCGACCTACGACGGCTGCTCGCCGAACTGCTGGGCAAGCACACCATCACCGGCCGCACAGATGAGCTACGACCTACGACGGCTACGCGCCCACGGACTGATCACCCGCATCCCCCACAGCCACCGCTACCAACTCACCGACACCGGCCTGCACCACGCCACGCTGCTCAACCACCTCCACACCCGGCTGCTGCTACCCGGCCTGGCCCACCTCACCGACCCCGACCCGCCAGCACCCACCGCCCTGCGCACCGCCGCCCGCGACTACCGCCGAGCCCTCGACCAACTCACCCAGGACGCCGAACTCGCCGCATAAACCAGACTTGACTCGATCTTGCCGACTTCGTCGGCCTCAGCAAGCTAGGAGCCCCGACATTGTCGAGTGCCCGACTACACTCCAGCCTGACTTCGTGATCTTGGGCGTAGCGGGGCGACTCAGGATGGTCTGACCGCCTAGCTTGCCGGTCACTGACTGAGCAGGCCCTGCCAGTAGCTGTCCGCGCCGACCAGGTGGGCGTCGAGCAGGTCCACAGCCGTGTGCTCGTCGCGGTCCACGACCGCTTGGAAGATCTCCCGGTGCTCCGCGTCGGACTGTTTTCGCCGGTCAGGGTCGCGGAAGTAGTACTCCCGACGACGCTCGGTCATCAGGTAGAAGATGTTGACCAGTCGCAGCAGCACCATGTTCTGGGTGGCCTTGACGATCTCGCAGTGGAAGACGCGGTCCAATGCGGCGATCGTCTCCCCGGCGTCGATCGCCGCGTTGCAGTCGGCCAGACAACGGCGGAGCGCGTCAATATTCTCCGGTCCGTGTCGCCGGCAGGCCAGCCGGATGGCCTCGAGCTCCTGGATGCGGCGGACCTCGACGATCTGGCTGAGCTCGTCGCGGGACAGCGGAATACCAATCTGGGAAAACAAGGTCAGCGCTTCGATGCTGGCCGAATCGGTCGTCATGTAGATGCCGGACTTGGGGCGGCGCTCGATCATGCGGAGTGCTTCCAGCACCGAAAGCGCCTCGCGTATCTGGGTCCGGCTGGCGCCGAAACGATCGGCCAACTCGCGCTCGGAGGGAGCCCGTTCGTTCCGCCCGTAACCGCGGGACAGCAGGAACGGGACGAGCTGGGCGACCAGCATGTGCTGCTCCTTCATCGGCGTACCCATCCCGGTCTGCTCGGCGCGATCGCCACAGTGAAGCAGGCTCCGCTTTGGTCTTCCAATCTGGTCAGTCCAGATGTAGCGTACGGAACCGCAGGTCAGGAAGGTGGGGGCCTAGTGACCCGGTGGTGCAGCCCGCTCGACGAGTCCGTATTTGAAGCGCTGAAGAACTACGATTCGCCGACTCTGTCCAACGCGATCGAGCTCTTCGACGTGCGAGCGCGCGACGAGGGCTACCTGAGCCACCAGGTTCGGTGCATGTTCCCGGACCTCGGCGTGATGGTGGGCTACGCCGCCACCGCGACCATGCGGGCCCGAGGCAAGCCGACCGGCGATTCGCGGTCGGCGTGGGCACATGTGCGGGAGGTTCCCGCGCCGAGGGTGATGGTGGTCCAGGACCTGGATGAGCCGCCCGGGCACGGAGCCCTGTGGGGCGAGGTCCAGGCCAGCACGTTCACCGCGTTGGGCTGCGTCGGCGCGGTGACCGACGGTTGCGTGCGTGACCTGGCCGAAGCGCACGCCATCGGCTTCCAGTTCTATGCCCAGTCCGTCGGCGTCTCGCACGGCTACGCGCGGATCGAATCGGTCGGCGAGCCGGTGACCGTGGGCGGCCAGACCGTGGCGCCCGGCGACCTGATCCACGCCGACCAGCACGGCGTGCTGCTGATCCCGACCGAGATCGCCGCGGAGCTGCCCGCCGCCGCCGACCGGTTGATCGCCGCCGAACAGGAGTTCATCCGGTGGGTCCGGTCGGGCGACTTCGATCCTGACCTGCTGGCGGAGCGTCGGAGCACATTGCAGGAAGCCATGCATACGAAGCTCGCGCCTTCGAAGATCCCTTGATCGGACGAGTTCAGACATTGTCGCCGCGCGACCTCCGGAGGTGATCGCGAATAGGAACAGCGCTGTTCCTCGCATGGAGAAGAGCCCACCGGAAGGCGGTTCGCGATGCCCAGAAACACCATCGAACCCGCGGAGCGCACCCTGCCCAGGCCGCCCTCCGACGCGGCCGGGCAACGGGAGTCAACATCGTGGCTGACCCGTGTGCCGCCGCTGGTGAACTGGCCGGTGGTGTTCGTCATCCCTTTTGTGATCGTCACGCTGCTGGTCATCGTCTACCCGGTTCTCTACGGCTTCTGGCTCGGCGCCGACCCGTCGCTCTACACATCCTTGTTCAGCGATTCGACCTACCTGCACAGCGTGTGGAACACGTTCGTATTTGTCGGTATCGGGGTCAACCTCAAACTGGCACTGGCGCTGGTGCTGTCCGGGTTCTTCGCACTGGGCAACTGGTGGATACGCGCCCTGCTCGCGGTGTGCATCCTCCCTTGGGCGATTCCCTCGGTTCCGGCGTTCCTCTCCATTCACTGGATGCTCGATCCGCAGTGGGGAATGCTGAACACTTTGCTCGGCGACCTCGGTATACCGAGCCCACACTGGCTGATTGACTATCCGTGGGCGATGGGCGCGGCCATCGCGGCGCATATCTGGAAGTGGCTGCCGTTCTGGATCCTGATCTTTCTGGCCGCCCGCATGGCGATACCTCACGACATCTACGAGGCCGCCGCCGTCGATGGGGCGACCGGGCTCAAGCGCTTTTTCTGGGTGACCGTGCCGATGCTCAGCAACGTCTACCTGACCAGCACGCTGCTCTCCACGATCTGGACGTTGAGCGACTTCAACACGATCAACTTCATCACCGGCGCCGGGCCAGCCGACTCGACCCATGTGCTCGCCACCCTGGGTATTCGGTACGCGTTCAACGTCGGGAGCGTGGACCAAGGCGTGGCGGTGGCGCTCACCGCGCTGCCAGTGGTCATTCCGCTGATCGTCATCCTGGTGCGCCGGCTGGGGCGGGAGGGAGCCTGATGGCGGTCGCCCGCTCACGCGCCCTGCGGCGCAATGCCGGTCTCGCCGCGGTAGCCATTCTCCTGCTCGGGTGGACCCTGCTACCCATCTACCACATGCTGATGATGGCGATCAGCTCGAGCGACGAGGTATTCCAGCCGCATCTGTTCCCGGCGCACCCGACCGCCGAAAACTTCTGGACGGTGCTCACCGAAGGCGACTCCTTTGTCGAGTACTTCTGGCGACAGCTATTCAACAGCATCTACATCGCCGGTGTCACCACACTGCTGGTGCTCGCCATCGGCACACTGGCCAGCTATACGGTGGCCCGGCTGCGGCCGCGCTGGGGTAACGGATTGTCGAACGCCGCACTGGCCACCTACGTCATTCCCACCTCGTTCCTGGCTATCCCGCTCTACCAGGTGATGGGCACCTACAGCCTGCTGGACAGCCCCTGGTCGCTGATCCTTTCGATGACCGCGTTCGCCTCGCCGTATGCGATGTGGGTCTTCACCCAGTACGCAAAGAGCGGGATACCGAGAGAACTGGACGAATCCGCGCGTGTCGACGGCGCGTCGAACTGGCAGATCTACTTCCGGATCTACCTGCCACTGATGCGGCCGGTACTCGTCGCGGTGGGCATCTACGCGTTGCTCACCGCGTGGAACGAGTATCTGCTCGCTTTTCTGCTGCTGAACTCCGAGCAGAACATGACCTTGCCGGTGGCACTCGGGTCTTTCCTCAACACTGATCAGGTGCCGTGGAACCTGCTGATGGCCACCTCGCTCTTCTATGCCGTCCCGCCGGCGGTCATGTACTACGTCTTCCGCAGGAACGTCGCCACCGGCTTGACCGCGGGAGGTGTCAAGGCGTGAACCCGTCACCGAACCTGAAGCAAGGATTGGCCGTGGTCAGAAACCAGCAGGTGCCCTCCCTTTTCGGCCGGCGGAACTTCCTGCGCGGAGCCGGGTTGCTACTGGCCGGCGCGGGCGCGGCGCCGCTGCTCGCCGCCTGCGGCAACTCCGGCTCGAGCGGCAGCAAAGCCCTCACCGTGTGGTGGAACCAGGGCTTCTACCCGTCCGAGGACGAAGCCCTCACCCAGGTCGCCAGAAGCTGGGAACAGAAGACCGGGAACACGGTCGACCTGCAGTTCTACGGCACGAACGACATCCCGAAGAAGGAAGCCAGCGCGGTGGCCTCGGGCAACGTGCCCGACGTCATCCACGCGGAGAAGGGCCTGACCCAGCGCTACGCGTGGGAGGGCCGGCTCGCGGATGTCTCCGAGGTGGTCCAGTCGCAGCCGCTCACCGACGGCGCGCTGCGCGCGGCACAACTGCACAACAACAAGGCAAACAAGACGTCGGACTACTCAGTGCCGATCTTCCAATTCACCGTGTCGCTCTTCTACTGGCGCAGTTTGCTGCAGAGCGTCGGCCTGGATCCC
>DATHIT010000235.1:0-10209 GCA_035489915.1 Pseudonocardia sp.
ACCCGCAGCGCATTCCGATAGCCCGGTTGCTCGGCCGGCCGGGCCAGTGCGGCCACCAGTTGGCCGTGGCCGTCGGCCAGCAGGTGCAGCGGGGCGTCGGCCAACCGGGGCAGCACCTCGGCCAGCCGCTCCCGCAGTGCACCGAGTCGATGACCGGCGCCCCGGCCAGGCTCGGACCCGGCGAGCGCCAGATGCACCTCGTCCACCTGGCCGGCCAACTCGGCCAGCCGGGCCCAGTGTGTGCCCGGCACGGGCGTGTGGGCGTCGAACACCCACACCACCGCCCTGGTCTCGGCGATCCTGGCCTCCCGCACGGCAACCTCGCCGACCGGGGCGCAACGCACCAGCGCGGGCACGCGGCCGGCCAGCGCGGCGGCCAACCGACCGACTGCCTGCTCGGCCGGCCCGAGCACCAGCACGGTGTCCGGCACCGGGCCGTCGCCGCGGCGGCGGACCTGGGCGGCGCGCGCCGGATCGTGGCGGGCGAGCAGCTCGACCAACGGTTCTGGCACGGTGCGCGGGGCCGGCGACGGCACGGCGAGTTGATCCACGCCCGGATGGTTCCGCGCGGCGTCCGGCGGCCGGGCCCGTTCCAGCGAAAACGTTCACTGTTGCGAACGCGCCACCAGCCGGGCGTAGCGGGTGCCGGCGGCCAGCATGAGCAGCCCGGCGCCGACGAACGCGGCGACCCTGGCCAGCCCGTCCAGTGCGACCAGGTCGAACAGCACCAGCTTGGCCACCGCCGAGGCGATCAGCACCAGGCCGGCCAGCCTCGGCGCGGCCCGGTCGACGCCTCTACCCATCAGCACCAGGGCGGCCAGCGTCCAGGAGATGGTGATGATCGCGTGCCCGCCCAGGAACCCGGGCTGGGCAGGTACCACCAGCAGCACGGCGGTGATCACTACGCCGGCCGCGCCGTACAGCCCGACGACCCCCGCCGGTACCCACAGCCACGTCGGGGAACCCGCCCCGGGCGGCCCAGTGCGCGCCCCGGCCACCACCACCGCCGCGGCCAGCATTACCACCAGCACGGACAGGGTGAGCCCGGTGAGCAGGGCGCGCGGGTCGGGCTGGCCCAGCGACAGGTAGGGCTGGGCGGGGAACTCGGCCAGTGCACGCACCGGGGCGTCCCGGAACACCGCCAGCCCCAGGCCGACCAGCCCGTAGCCGATCCCGGCCAGCAGCGGGCCACGCCGGCCCGCCGAGGCGGCCAGTACGACCAGTGCCAGCGCCTGGCTGAGCAGCACACCGGTGAGCGCGGCGCCGCCGAGGGCCAGCGCGGTCGCCTCGAAGATCGCCACCCCGGCCACCGTGGCCAAGGCGATCCGGGTCAGCCGGTCCGGGCGGACGAACTTGTCCAGCGGCGTGCCCGCCGCCGGCGCCAGCGCGGCGAGCAGCGCGGCCAGCCCGACCGCCCCGGCCAGGCCGGCGCCCGACCAGCCCCCGTACACCGTGGCCATGGCCAGCACCGGCGCCGACGCGGCCACCAGCCGGGCGGCCACCGTCACCGAACGCGACCCGCTCGGGCCGTATAGCGCCAGCACCAGGCCGACCAGGAACACCGCGGCCACCGCCAGCACGGTGGGCCGACGCTCGGGCGATCCGGACAGCGACTCGCTCAGCATCACCGCAAACACCGCCGCCGAGCCGTAGAGCACCGGGAAGATCGCCGCGACCACGGCCAGCCAGGTCCACTCCCGGCGGATCCACACCGGCGCGGCGGCCAGCTGCGGAACCAACGCGAGCCACACCAGCAGCGGCATCGAGCCGTCGGTCAGCACCGGCATCATCAGGCCGACTCCCAGCACGGCGGCGCAGGCCAGCGGTTGGGAGCGCCAACGGTCGGCCAGCGCAAGCCCACCGCCGGCGACCACCAGGCCGAGCAGCAGGCCCGCCGCGTCCGGCAGGTAGTGGTAGCGCGCGGTGGCGGTGACCACGACCAGGTAGAGCGCGGCGATCCCGGTGCCGGCCAGCGCGAGCGCCCCGGCGCTGGCCTCGGCCCGGCGGTGTACCCGCTGGCCGATGCCGACCAGGGCCAGCCCGAGAGCGGCGCCGGCGATCAACCGCGGCGGCACCCCGAACCAGCCCCGGCTGGCCGCCAGGGCCAGGAACATCACCACTCCGACCAACGTGATCGCCCCGCCCGCCCAGGGCAGCAGTTGCCCACCCGACCGACGCTCCCGGATCAGCGGTACCGACGGCTGCGTTACCGACGGCTGCGGGGCCGACGGCGGGTGGGGCGCAGCGGCCGGTGCGGCCACCGACAGGGACAGCAGCTCGTATCGCGCCCACGCCATCCTCCGGCCGAGCTCGGCCAGTTCAGCGGCGAGACGGGCGACGCGCTCGGCGTCGGGTGCATTGGTGGACATGCCATTCAGCGTCGCGTCGGCACACACCGGCAGGCATCGGTAGAAGTACGGGGATTCCCGGTCGCGGCGGTGGCCGGCGATTGCCGACTTGCGGTCGTCGTATCGTTTCCGACGTGTCCGAGGTGTCCTTACCCACCGCGTCACCCACCGCGTCCGACGCCGAGGGAGCCGACCGGGACGAGGTGCCCACCGACGAGCGGCGGGTGGTCAGCTTCGTGCACCGGGGCGGCCGGATGACCGACGGTCAGGAGCACGCCTGGCGGGAGTTCTGGCCGGTCTACGGGCGCGACCTGGCCACGCTGGGCGACCCGGCGCCGCTGGAGCTGTCCGACTGGTTCGGCCGGGACGCGCCGGTGATCATGGAGATCGGCTCCGGGATGGGCGAGTCCACCGCCGCGCTGGCCGCCGAGGCGCCGGAGCGCAACCACCTGGCCGTGGAGGTCTACCAACCCGGGCTGGGCCAGCTGCTCATGCGGGTCCGCGACCAAGGGTTGACCAACCTGCGGCTGCTGCGCGGGGACGCGGTGCGGGTGCTGCGCGACTATCTCCAGCCGGACACGCTGGCCAGCATCCGGATCTTCTTCCCGGACCCGTGGCCCAAGCGGCGACACCACAAGCGGCGGCTGATCCAGCCAGAGTTCGTCGCGCTGGCCGCGTCCCGACTGCGCCCGGGCGGAACGCTGCACCTGGCGACCGACTGGGCGCACTACGCCGAGTGGATGCGCGAGGTCTGTGCCGCCGAGCCGACGCTGCGCAACACCGCCGCCGACGGCGGCTGGACCCCGCGCCCGCCGTGGCGGCCGCTGACCAAGTTCGAGCAGCGCGCCCGGGCCGAGGGACGGGACGTCCGCGACCTCGTCTACCAGCGGTTCAGTCCGGAGTGAGGCCCGGTGGCGGCGGCATCGAGGGAACCGCGCGGGAGCGGCCACGGTACTCGGCGAGCACCGTGTCACCGACCCGGACGGTGACGTCGTAGATACCTGAGCGGCCCACCTCGGAACGCAGCTCGGCGCGGGCCACCAGCTCATCACCCAGCCGGCCGGGTCGCAGGAACGAGATCTCCCCGCCGGCCGCCACGGTCGAGGTGCCGAAGCTGTTGCAGGCGTAGGCGAACGCCGAATCAGCCAGTAGGAACAGGTAGCCGCCGTGGCAGACGCCATGCCCGTTCACGTGCCGCGCGGCAACGGTGAGCCGGGCGACCGCCCGCCCGGGGCCCACATCCACCAACTCCACGCCCGCCCCGGTCGTCGCCGCGTCCGAGGCGCGCATCGCCTCGGCCACCCGCCAGGCCAGCGACTCCGGTTCCACATCCGCCGTCATGGCTGCCAGTGTGCCCTGACTAATGTTCAAGCATGACCGAGGCCGAGGCGCCTGGATCACCGGTAGGCAGGGTTCTGCTGGTCTGGGATGCGCCGAACATGGACATGAGCCTCGGCTCCCTGCTCGGCGCCCGCCCGACCTCCGCGTTTCGACCCCGCTTCGACGCGGTCGGGCGGTGGCTGCTGGAGCTGGCCGGCGACGACCGGGTGGCCGAGGCCTGCGTGTTCACCAATGTCACCCAGGGCAGCACCGAGGTGGTGCGGCCATGGGTCGAGGCACTGCGCAATGTCGGATTCGCGGTGTTCGCCAAGCCGAAGGTCACCGAGGACAGCGATATCGACTCGGACATGCTCGAGCACATCGAGCTGCGCCACGGCGAGGGCGAACTCACCCAGGTGGTGGTGGCCTCCGGGGACGGGCGGGCGTTCCGTGCCCCGCTGGAGACGCTGGTCCGCGACGGCATCGACGTCATGGTCATCGGCTTCCGGGAGTACGCGTCGTTCGCGCAGGTCTCGGATCTGATCGACTTTCGGGATCTCGAGGACATCGACGGGGTGTTCCGCGAGCCGCTGCCCCGGATGACGCTGGACTCGCTGCCCGACGAGGGCGCCTGGCTGCAACCGTTCCGCACGCTGCGATCCCTGCTGGAGAAGAGATGAGCGTGCCAACCGTCGTCCGGCTGGCCGCGCCGGCGGTGCTGCCCTGCGACCCGGCCTGCTCGGTTATCCGGGACGGCGTGCTGGATGTGGCCGAGGACGGCCGGATCGCCTGGTGCGGCCCACGCGCCCAGGCCCCGGAGCTGCCCTCGGCGGCGAGCGTGCGCGAGCTACCGGGGTTGTTGCTGCCCGGGCTGGTCAACGCGCACTGCCACACTCCGATGACAGTGCTCCGCGGCATGGGTGGTGACCTGCCGCTGATGCGTTGGCTGACCGAAGTGATGTGGCCGGCGGAGGCCAAGCTGACCGGCCCGGACGTGCGCGCCGGGATGGTGCTGGGCTGCGTGGAGCTGCTCCGCGCCGGGGTGACCACCAGCGTGGAGATGTACTTCTACACCGACGAGGTGATCGACGCGGTGCTAGCCGCGGGGACCCGGGTGGTACTCACCCCCGGCATCATCTCGGCGCCCGGCTGGGATCGGCTGGGGACCTGGCAGCACATGCTCGCCGAGGTGTCCGCCCGGATCGACGCCGACGGGCTGCGCCACGGCCCTGGCGAACGGATCGAACTGGGCTACGGTCCGCACGCGGCGTACACGCTGCCCGCCGAAGCCCTGCCGGCGGTGGCCGACGCGGCCAGGGAGCGCGGCGCGCTGGTGCACATCCACCTCGCCGAGACCCGCGAGGAGGACGCCGCGCAGCGCGCCGAGTACGGCTCGGTGCCCCGGATGCTGGAGCGGCTCGGCGTGCTGGGCGCGCGGAGCCGGGTGCTCGCCGCGCACGCCGTCCACCTCGACTCCGAAGACATAACGATCATGGCGCGGCACCGGGTCGCGGTGGCGCACTGTCCCGGCTCGAACGCGAAGCTGGCCGCCGGGACCGCACCGGTGGTGGCGCTGCGCCAAGCCGCCGTGCCGCTGGCGCTGGGCACCGACGGGCCGGCGTCCTCGGACGACCTCGACCTGTGGTCGCACGCTCGGCTGGCCGGTCGGCTGGCCCGGTTGGCCAGCGGCAACGCCGCCGAGCTGACCGCCTCCGACCTGCTGCTGCTGGCCACCCGGCACGGCGCGGCGGCGATCGGCCGGGACGACCTGGGCGCGCTGGAACCGGGTCGTTGGGCCGACGTGGTGCACGTGAGCACCGACGACCCGGCGTTCCTCGGCCTCGATGACGGCCCCGGGGCAGACGCCGGGCTGGTGTCCAACCTAATGTGGGCCGGCGGCGGCCGGCTGGTCCGGGACGTGTGGGTGGCCGGCGAGCAGGTGCTGGCGGACGGAGAACCCACCCGGGTGGACCGCTCCCGCGCCCAGGCCGACGCCCGCGCGGTAGCCGCCCGCCTCCGCACCTAACCCCCGCGTCTCCCACCCGCACCCCGCCGGCCCCCCGCGTCCCGCCCGCACTTGTCGCGTCTAGTTCCAACGACAAGTCCCACCTGTCGCGTCCAATTCCAACGACAAGTCGCCGAGGAGGGCGCGGGGGACGCCGGTCAATCGAGTAGGGCGGCCAGGTGGGGGTTGGTGAAGACGCGGTCGGGGTCGTAGCGGTCCCGGACGGCACGGAAGTCGGCCAGTTTGGGGTAGGCGTGGGCCACCTGCTCGGCTGTCCACGGGTGCCGCTTGCCCCAGTGCGGCCGGCCGCCGTGCGCGCCCAGCACGTCCGCGGCTAGCCGGGAGAGCGGCTCCGGGTCGGTCCCGATCGCGGTGTGCACCGCCACCCAGCCGGTCGGCCGGCCGTAGGCCGGGTGCAGCCAGCCGGTCTCCGCTGGGCCGACCCGCACCTCCAGCGGGAAGCCCACATCCAGCTCCCGCTCCTTGATCGCGGCGAGCAGCTCGCGCACCCCGTCGGCCAGTGCCTCTCGGGGCAACGCCCACTCGCTCTCCTCCCAGCGCACGACCGGGCGGGCCACCAGCACGCGGTGCGCCAGGTCGGTCACCGAGCCGGATCCGGTGAGCACCGTGGCGGCCCGGTTGATGGTGGGCACCAGCCGAGGCACGGTCCGCCCCAGCGCCACCCCGCCACCTACGGCGGCCGCCCGGACCACCCGCCGCTCGACGAAGGTGCGCACGGTGTTGGCCCTGGTCCGCGGGTCGGGCTGGTCGGTGACCTGGTCCGCCCAGCGAGCCAACGCGTCCTCCGCGTAGGGGAACACGGAGAACTCCGCCCAGCGATGAGCGTCCAGGTAGTCGGGCGTGAGCACCTCGTCCAGCGGCACCCGGGACTGGGTCAGCCGCAGCACGAGCGCGCCGACCACAGCCAGCTCCACCTCGGTGATCACGCCCAGGGCGCCTAGGCTGGTGCGGGCCGCGTCCAGCTCGGGACCGGTGATCTCCACCGCGGTGCCCTCGCCCTGCACCATCCGCAGCGCGGTGATCTGGGCGGACAGCGACCCGATCCGGGCGGTGCTGCCGTGCGTGCCGGTGGCCACCGCACCGGCCACGGTGGGGGTGTCCACGTCGGCGAGGGTGGCCAGCGCCAGACCGCGCTCGGCCAGCGCGACGTTCAGCCCGGCCAGTGTGGTGCCGGCGCGGACCCGCACCCGCTGACCGGAGACCCCGACCAGCCCGGTCAGCGCGGACAGGTCCAGCAGTACGTCATTGGTCACCGCGAGTGGGCTGAACGAGTGGCCAGCGCCCACCGGGCGGACCCGCATCCCTCGGCGGGTGGCACGCCGCACAGCCGCCCGCACCCCTGCCTCGTCCAGCGGGCGGACGGTGGCGCTGGGGCGGCATTCCTGTCCGCCCGACCAGTTCGTCCACATGCGGCGCCAGCCTATCCGCAACCGGCGCCGGCACGGCGAACGACGGGCACACACGTTCGAGCTCCGGATACGACAAACCCGGACGGCTCAGGCCATCCGGGCTTGTCGCTGGCGGGTCCCCGCGACCCGCACGCTGTGGGGAGTGCGGTACTAACGGGGTGGGCGGGACAGCGAGCCGAACATCGCGCTGCTGTCCAGGCTGCCCAGCGCGGAGGTTTCCGAGTCGAGCGACTGGCCATGCTGGCCATGCTGGCCCATCGGCGCGCTGTGCGGGAGCCCGCCGCCCGGGTAGGAGGCGCCCACCAGCTCGACAGAACGCACCGGCTGCTCGGCCGGGTAGGTCGTCGGCTGACCCATGTGCCGGTTCGCCGGCTGGTAGGCCGACGGGCCGGGCTGACCCGGCGCCGGGTTCGTTGACATGCTCGACTGGCTCAGCGCGCCGATCGAGGACACCCTCGGCACGCCCACGGTCTGCGCTTCGCCACCGAGGGCGTCCCGGTAGAGCTCGGCGGGGTGGCCCGCGTACAGCTCGGCGGGGCGGTCTCCGTACAGCTCGGTCGGGCGCTCCCGGTAGACCTCGGCGGGGCGCTCCCGGTACAGGTCGCCACCGGCCGGGCGCTGTGCGTACAGCTCAGCGGACCGTTCGGTGTACTGCTCCGCCGGCCGCTCGGCATACAGCTCGCCGGGCCGCTGTGCGTACAGCTCATTCGACCGCTCGGTGTACCGCTCCGCCGGGCGTTCGGCGTACAGCTCGGCGGGCCGCTCGGTGTACCGCTCCGCTGGCCGTTCGGCGTACAGCTCGCCGGACCGCTCGGCGTACAGCTCACCGGACCGCTCGGCGTACAGCTCACCGGACCGCTCGCTGTACTGGTCGGGGTGCTCGGGGCGGGCGTGGCGGCTCTCCGAGCGACCGCCCAGCTCGGCTGCCGGCGCGACCGCACCGTAGGTGCCGAAGCTCGTGCTCAGGCTGGCTTCCACCTGGCTCAGCGCGCCCACCGGGGTGCCGCTCAGGGGCATCTCGTTCGGGCCGGACAGCGCCGCCAGGTCGCCGGCCAGAAAGCCGTCCGAGCCACGTGCGCCCAGCTTCGCCGCCACCCTGGGCAGCCCGCCTGTGGGGTACTCGGCGCCGGAGTAACCGGGACCCGGGTAGTCGGTACGGCTGTGCTCCGTCCGCGGGTAGTCACCGCCGGGGTACTCCGCGCCTGGGTACTCCGCGCCTGGGTACTCGGCAGCGGCATAGGAGCCGTCGGCCGCCGCCGCGGGGTAGGCCGGAGTGGCGTGCCGAGGCGCCACCTGCTCCGGCTGCACCGGGTTGGGCATCGAGTTCGCGACCGGGTTCGCCACTGGATTTGGCATGGCCTGCTGGGCGGCCTCCGCGGGCCGGTGCTCCGTGCGGGATTGGCCCCTGTAGTCCGGAGGGTAGTCCGGAGTCGCGTACCGACCGGCGTCCACAGCGGGGTCGGCGGCCGAGCGCCGCGACCTCCTCGGGTCAGGGTCCGGGGCGCCGCCACCCCACTGCGCCGAGGGCACCTCCGTGCCCGCGCCACTCAGCCCGATCATGCCGCCAGTAATGGCGGCGGCGGCGAAACCACGCCTGCCCCACGTGTCCATCCGGTCCTCCCTCGACGTCCGGCGCGGCATCGCCACCCTCGCTCGATCGGGATGTCCGATCGACCTCTCGGGTGCCTGTAGCGACGGCTGGACGTTCTCCACAGGGTTCAACGCGGCCGGGATTGCCGAGTAACTGACTCACGCGAGTGAAGGCAAAATGACAATACGGTCACTCTTCGCGATTTTCGGCCAGCCTTGACGTGGGCGTTCGGCTAGTTGCCGATATGGCCGTCACGCTCCGTTCGAGGAACCGCCCGGACCGGGGGCCACCGAGCGCAGCGCCCGGTGTCGACCACCCCGCCCGTCTCGGGACGGTCGGGGCTGGTGGGGCCCACGATGCACGGCGGCCCGAGTGGCCGGCTCGGGTGACTCGGGCGTCGAGGGGCCATGGTCGGCCAGGCCGGCCCCGGTCGTGTCCAGCCGGCCGGTAGGTACGGCCTGCAGCAGCATGCGGGTCTTCGCCGGCGCCGAAGGCGCCGCGACGGGAAGGGGGGCGCCCAACGGATCTCGCCGAAAATGTTCCACCGGATCACTCACGCGGCGGGCCAATGCATGAAAGATGGGGGTGAGCTCTGACTCTTCGGTGGGGAGTCTTTCCGCTTCAACTGCCGGCTCGTACACCTGTGGCATTACCTTCCGCCGCGATCTCTCGTCACTTGCAGACCAAGCCACCGGCACCGCGCCGCGCCGGTCCTGCCCTCGGGGTCTGCACTGCGACAACGGTCACCGTGAACGGAGGTTGCGGCGGTTACCGACTTGTAAGCCGAACAAACGAACGAGGCCTCTCTAGAGTGGCCTTTGTAGCCCCTCGGCGGCGCCGAGTGGCCGAGCGACGCGCGAGGTCGACTACTCGGTCCGGGTAGTCGCCACCAATGAGGGATCGGGCCCCATGATCGGGAAACCGTTTCCGGGCAGCGACTAGGGTCGGGGCCGTGCACCCTGACCGCGCCGAGCCATCCACCGGCCCGCCTCGCGCGGAGCCGCCCTCGAACTCCGCGGCGCCCGCCTCGATCCGCCCCGATGTCGAGGCGCAGGCCGAGCCGTCGGCCCAGCCCTCGGCTGTGCTGGCGCCCTCGCCCATCCCCGCGCCGCTGCGGGTGGCCGCCGACTTGTCGGCCCGCTTCCTGCTGGTGGTCGCGGCCACCTGGGTTGTGGTCTACCTGCTGGTCCAGATCCGTGTCGTGGTCATCCCGCTGGCCATTGCGCTGCTGATCGCCGCGCTGCTCGCGCCGGTGGTCTCGGCCGCCGTCGAGCACCTGCGGCTGCCCAAGGGAGTGGCCACCGGCGTGGTGCTGGTCGGTGCCACCGCGCTGTTCGGCGGCGTGCTCTCGTTCGTGATCAACGCCTTCATCGCCGGGCTGCCCGACCTGCAGGCCCGACTGGTGGAGAGCTACCAGCTGAGCATCCGGCCGCTGCTGGCCGGGCCGCCGCTGAACATCCCGATGGAACGGCTGGACAACCTCTCCGGCGAGCTGCAGCAGTCCATCTCGGCGAA
>DATHIT010000236.1:0-24193 GCA_035489915.1 Pseudonocardia sp.
ATTCCGAACCCGGAAGCTAAGCCCTTCAGCGCCGATGGTACTGCACTCGGTAGGGTGTGGGAGAGTAGGACACTGCCGGCATTTAACCTGATTGTGGGGGGTTGGTTCGTGGCGATGGATATCGCCGGAACCAACCCCCCACTTTTTTTCTGTCGTGCCATCGATGACCTCGAGGCCGACTCGGTGCGCCGGTGGTCGAGGACCAGCGGTCTCGTACGCTGGGAGTATGGCAATGGACGGGCGTGCGAACTCGCCTAGGCGTGGCACCGAGGGAACTCGGAGTGACGGCACGGGCTGGAAGTCGCGCGGCTCGGGTGCATCCGCCGGTGCGGGCGGCTCCAGATCGCCGCGCGGCGCCGGTGGCGCTCGGGGCGTAGGCGGCAGTCGTGGTGCCGGCGGTACCCGCGGCGCTGGCGGCAATGGTGGTGACCGGGATCGCGGCGGCCGTCCCGGTGGTCGGGATGCGGGGGATCAGCGGCAGCGCTCCGAGCGGCACTCGGATTGGCAATCGGGTCGGGACAGCAACCGACAGGGCGATCGGCAGAGTGATCGGCACGGTTCGGCCCGCGATCGCGGAGACGATCGCTCGAGCGGCTCGAGCGGCTCGGGCAGCCGGGGCGGCGACCGTCCGGCTGGTCGGTCCGGCACTGGGCGCGGCGGCGAGGAATGGCGCAGCGACCGGCGCGATGACCGGCCGGGTCGAGACGAACGCCCCAGGGCTGGGGAGGATCGGCGCCGGGAAGACCGCCCCAGGGGTGGCGACGATCGGGGCGGCCCGTCCCGTGAGCGGCCGCGGAGCTCCGACCGGCCGTGGAGTACGGGTCGGCCCGGCGGGTCGGGCCGGAGCGAGGGCGATGTGGACCGACGCGGTGGCCGGAGCGGCGGCGAGCGGTCGGACCGGCGGCGGGACGACGCGTCACCTCGCTACGACGGGGACGACCGGCGGAGCACCGCCGGCGCCAACCGCGATCGCCCTCGGCGCTTTGACTCCGCCGATCGGCCGCGGCGGTTCGAATCGGACGACCGTTCTCGTGATCGCGGCGCTACGCCCGACGCCGGTGACCGGCCCCGCCGGCAGGACAGCGCGGACCGGCGCGATCGGGCCGGCGATGATCGACGTGGACCCGGTGGCGATGATCGGCGCGGGCCAGGTGGCGGCGATCGACGCGGACCGGGTGGCGGCGCGGAACGGCGCTACGGCGGCGATCGTGACCAGCGGGGCAGTGGCGACCGCGAGCACCGGGGCGATCGGCAGCGGCCGGCCAGCTCCGGTCAGCGGGGCAGTGGCGACCGCGAGCACCGGGGCGATCGGGACCGGCCAGCGAGCTCCGGCCAGCGAGGCTCTGACCACCCTGATCGTGGCCATCGGAACGACCGGGACCCCCGGGGTCACGGTGACCAACGTGCTGACCGTGACAGGCGTGGTGCCAGTGACTCGCGGGGCGATCGTGATAGCGGCACCCGCGGCCAGGGTGGCCGGGATCAGCGGGCTGACCAGGATCAGCCCGCGGGGGCACGCGGTCGTTACTCGGCGCCGGCTGACAAGCGCGGTGGCTCGACCCGGCCGCCGCATCGAGACTCGGTATACAAGCGGTCCGCCTCGGACCAGGAGGTGGAGCGGACGCCGACGCAGCCCGCGCCACAGCTGCCTGAGGGGCTGGAGGACGTGAAGCTGGCCGCCGACGTGCGGCGCGACTTCCTCGGCCTGCGCAAGGACGTGGCCGACGTGGTCAGCCAGCACCTGGTTGCCGCTGGCAGCCTGCTCGAGGACGATCCCGAGCGCGCCCTCATCCACGCCCGGTACGCCCGGAGCCGGGCGTCCCGGCTGGCCGTGGTGCGCGAGGCGGTCGGACTCGCCGCGTACCACGCTGGCGAGTGGGCCGAGGCGATTGCCGAGCTGCGAGCCGCTCGCCGGATGGGTGGCGGGCCCGGGCATCTCGCCGTGATGGCGGACGCCGAGCGTGCCCTGGGCCGGCCTGAGCGCGCGCTGGAGCTGGCCCGGGGGCCGGAGGTCGCCGAGCTGGACGACGACGAGGCGATCGAGCTGCTCATCGTGGCGGCCGGGGCGCGGCGGGATATGGGCGAGGCGGACGCGGCGGTGCTCAGCCTGCAGACCCCCGAGCTGGACCCGGCGCGGCGTCAACCGTGGAGTCCGAGGCTCTTCTACGCCTACGCCGACGCGCTGCTGGGTGCCGGCCGTCGGGAGGAAGCGGTGCGCTGGTTCCTGCACGCCGCCGAGGCCGACGACGACGAGCAGACCGACGCGGCGGAGCGGCTGGCCGAGCTGAGCGCTGAGCCGGACGCCGCCCCGACCGGAGGCCCCAGCTCGTGACCGCGCTGCGCGAGCGGCACGACGCGCTGCTGTTCGACCTGGACGGCACGCTGTTCCGGGGCGGTACCGCGCTGGCCGGCGCGCCGGAAGCGGTCGCCGCCTCGGCCCGCGCCGGCTGCCGCATCGGCTACCTCACCAACAACGGCTCGCGCAACGCCGCGCAGGTGGCCGAGCACCTCCGCGCCCTGGGCTTCGCCGCCGACGAGCAGGAGGTGGTGACCAGCGGGCAGGCCGCCGCGCGGCTGCTCGCCGAGCACCTCGAGCCGGGCGCTGCCGTGTTGGTGGTGGGCACCGCGGCACTGGCCGGCCAGCTCATCGACGCCGGCCTGAGCATCGCCGAGCGCGCCGAGCAGGCCCGCGCGGTGGTGCAGGGGCACTCTCCGGACACCGGCTGGCACAACCTGGCCGAGGCGTGTCTGGCCATCCGGGCCGGCGCGGAATGGGTGGCCTGCAACACCGACGCCACCCTGCCCGACGAGCGGGGTGAGCTGCCCGGCAACGGCGCGATGGTCCAGGCGCTGATCACCGCGACGGCCAGCCAGCCCCTGGTGGCCGGCAAGCCGGAGCCGGCGCTGTACCACGAGGCGGTGCGTCGCGCCGGCGCCGAGCGCCCGCTGATGGTCGGCGACCGGTTGGATTCCGACATCGCCGGCGCCAACGGGGTGGGAATGCCCAGCCTCCTGGTGCTCACCGGGGTCTCCGATGCCAGCGCCGTGCTGGCCGCACCGGCTCGGCTGCGGCCGACCTACCTGGGCGCCGACCTCGGCGCCCTGGCCGCCCCGGAGGAGCGGCTCCGGATTACCCCGCAGGCCCCGTGGCGGGCCCGCCGGGAGGGCGACGAGCTGCTGCTTGCGCTCGACCCGGGGTCCGCCGACCACTCCGCCGGCGGGTCGGAACCGGACCCCGTGGCCGCGCTGTGCGCCCTCTGCGACGTGCACTGGCGGGCCGGTGGCGGCCCGGTCCGGGTGCGCGCTGAGGACTCGGTCGCGGCCGCCGCAATGGACACGCTCGGCCTGGCGGTAGGCGCTGCGCATCCGGCGGGCGACCCGGTCGGCTAGCGTGGGTGGCGATGAGCACAGATCAGTCGTGGCCGTCCCGCCCCGTGCCCGGCGGGCAACCCGAGGCTTCCGCGCCAGGCGCTGAGCGTGCGGCCCCCGCGGCCGGCGGGGAACCCGAGGGACCCCTGGCGCGGGTCGCGGCGGAGGTGGCCGCCCTGGAGGGCCTGCCGGCGCGGCCCACCGGCGAACACGTGGCCGCCTTTGAGCGGGTGCACGTCGCCCTGACCGACGCGTTGTCGGCGATCGACGGAGCGTGAGCTAAGTGCCCCGCCGAGCCCGGCTGGACGCCGAGCTGGTCCGTCGTGGGCTCGCCAGATCGCGCCAGCAGGCCGCCGAGCTGATCGCCGACGGACACGTGCTGGTCCGCGGGGTGGCGGCCACCAAGCCGGCTACCGCGGTGGAGACGGACGCGCCGGTTATCGTCCGCCGGGAGGTCGGCCCGGAATGGGCGTCCCGTGGCGCATTGAAGCTGCTCGGCGCGCTGGCCGCGTTCGAACCCGCCGGGCTCACCGTGGCCGGCCGGCGCTGCCTGGACGCCGGCGCCTCCACCGGTGGCTTCACCGACGTGCTGCTGCACCGGGGCGCTGCGCGGGTGGTGGCCGCCGATGTGGGCTACGGCCAACTGGTCTGGCGGCTGCGCTCGGACGATCGGGTCCAGGTGCTGGACCGTACCAACGTCCGCTCGCTCACCCCGGAGGCCATCGGCGGCCAGGTCCAGCTGACCGTCGCCGACCTGTCCTTCATCTCGCTGCGCACCGTGCTGCCCGCGCTGACCGCCTGCACCGAGCCGGGCGGTGACCTGCTGCCGATGGTCAAGCCGCAGTTCGAGGTGGGCCGGCGCCGGCTCGGGCCCGGTGGCGTGGTGCGCGAGCCGGAGCTCCGGGTGGCGGCGCTGCGCGAGGTCACCGAGGCGGCCGTCGAGTTGGGTTGGTTCCCGAGGGGCGCGGTGGCCAGCCCGGCGCCCGGGCCGGCCGGCAACGTGGAGTACTTCGTGTGGTTGAGCGCCCGCGGGTCAGCGCTCAGTGGGTCAGCGCTGGACGGCGAGACGGGTGACGATGTTGAGACCATGCTCGAGCGCGCGGTACAGGAGGGCCCTCAGTGACACGTGAGGCTCTGTTGGTGGTGCACTCCGGCCGCAAGGCCAACCAGCGGGTGGCCGCCGGGGTGGTGCAGCGGCTGGCGGCCGCCGGCATCCGCCTGCGGATCTTCGCCGACGAGTGGACCGAGGAGCCGCTGGACCTGCCGGTCGGCATGGATCCGATCCCGATCGAGCCGAAGCCACAGGCCGCCGAGGGCGTCGAGGTGGTGCTGGTGCTCGGCGGCGACGGCACCCTGCTGCGGGCCGCCGAGCTGGCCCGGCCCGCCGGAGTGCCACTGCTCGGGGTGAACCTCGGCCACGTCGGATTCCTCGCCGAGGCCGACCCGGATTCGTTGGACGAGGCGATCACCGCGGTCATCGAGTCCGACTATCACGTCGAGGAACGGATGACCCTCGAGGCATCGGTGATGCTCGACGGGGGCCCGGTGCGCAGTTCCTGGGCGCTCAACGAGGCGGTGGTGGAGAAGGTCAACCGGGGACGCATCCTGGATGTGGTCCTCGAGGTGGACGGTCGGCCGGTCACCGGCTTCGGCTGCGACGGCGTGCTGTGCGCCACCCCGACCGGGTCCACGGCGTACGCGTTCTCCGCCGGCGGCCCGGTGGTCTGGCCCGAGGTGGAGGCGCTGCTACTGGTGCCACTGACCGCGCACGCGTTGTTCGCCCGGCCGCTGGTGATCTCGCCGAGCTCAGCGGTGGCCGTCGAGCTCGACGCCCGGGGCTACCCGGCGGTGTTGGTGTGCGACGGACGACGGACCATCCCGGTTCCGCCCGGCGCCCGGGTCGAGCTGTCCCGGGGTGAGGCGCCGGTGCGGCTGGTCCGGCTCCGGGAGCAGCCGTTCACCGACCGACTGGTGCGCAAGTTCTCCCTGCCGGTGCGCGGCTGGCGCGGCGCTTCGACACCCCAACACCCGTGCTGACGAACGCATTTAGAACCTGAAGTAGTCGGAGACGGGCGGAAACTTTCCGGAGAGCTCGTAGCAGCCGATGAGTGCGTTCTTCGCGTCGAGCGAGTCGTGCGAGCCGAAGGTGCGCGCGTTGCGCCAGAACCGGTCGAACCGGTAGCGGTTCGCGGTGCTGCGCGCCCCGGTCAGGTCGTGGATGCGCGAGGAGACGTCCAGGCCGGCGCGGGTGCTCGCCACCTTCGCCCGGAAACCACGCACGCCCATCTCGTCGGCGCTCACCTCGAGGCCCGGGTCTTCCAGCTCACTGGCCACGGTCAGCAGCAGCGCACCGGCCGCCGCGAGTTCGCTGGACATCTCGCCGAGCTGGCGGTGCATCAGCGGGTCGTTCGCGGCGGTGCCGAACTTGGGCATGCCCGGCCGGTTCACCTCCCGCAAATAGCCGACCGCCGCCTCCAGCGCGCCTTCGCCGATGCCCTGTAGGAGCGACGCGTGCAGCAACATTCCCGCGCACAGGAAGTACGGGTCCGCCGGGTGGGTCGGGAAGTGCCATCCGTCGGGGACGAATACGTCCCGGTAGGTGATGGTCTGGCTGTAGGTGCCGCGCTGACCCATGTTGTCCCAGTCGTGCGCCAGCGTCAGCGTCGGGTTGTCCAGCCGGATCAGCGCGTGGTGCCGCGGTGCGTTCGCCACGTCCTGCTCGGCACCGAGCAGCGCGAAGCTCGCGCAGGCAAGGTCGCGGCCACCCCCGCCGCTGTTGGTGTTGAACGTCTTGGTGCCGCTCACCACGAGGCCGCCGGCCACCCGCCGCCCCACGACTCGGCCGGTCCCGCCGGTTTCCGCGTTCGACGCGACCAGCCGACGTCCCTCGTGGATGATTTCGTCGGCGAGCTGCCGCTTCGTCTCACTCGGCAGAGCCGAGCCGAAGAGCTCCCGCGCCACGAGGGCGGTGGTTGCCCAACATTGGCCGGTGGAGCCCTCGGCGGCGGCGATCTCCGTGCCCGCCTCCATCACCTCGCGCCAGCCGCCGTAGAGCCCGCCGTCCCACAGCCCGCCGAACTCGGTGGGCACGTTGATCCGGTGCAACCCGGCCTCGCCGAGCAGCCGCATGTTGCGGGTCGGGTCCGAACCGGTGCTGTCGATCGTCGGTCCGTCCTTGGCCAGCTCGGGCCGCAGCTCCCGGGCGCGCTCGACGACGGCGCGGCGGGTGCTGGGCAGGCCGGCGCGTTCGATGGTGGTCATCTGCTCTCCTCGCGGCGGATTTCTCCTCGGTCATTGAAGATCCATGGCTCGGTCTCGGCGCTGGGGGATTTGTCCAGCAGCTCGATCACGTAATGGGTGACTGTGTTGTCACCGGTATTTCTGATGCGGTGTGGGGTAAGTGGCGTGCGGTATCCGACGGTGCGGTACAGCACAAATCCGGACCGGGCCTCCTGTACCAATCCCCATTCGGGATCGCCCAGTTCCTGCCCCTGGGCTTGGCCGGGATCGGGCCACAACACGATGTGGTCGTGGTGGTGCTGGTGGAAGTCGAACATCTGGCCCGGAGCCAGCGTCATGGACCACACCCGGACCCGGTCGTTCTCGAAGATCAGGGTGTCGCCCGGTGCGTCCGGATACTCGGTCATCGGCTGTCCGTCCGCGCGGTGAAGTGGTCGATACCGTATCGTCCCGACGAATGTAGCCGGGACGGGTCCGTCCTGTCCAGTGCTAGGCTCACCGGCCATGCCCGGGACGAAGCGAGCGCCTACCGGAGCCGCGGTGCTGCGGCCGGACCTGACCGATTCGATCGTGAAAGCCGCGCTGGACGAACTGGCCGAGAAGGGCTACCAGGGGCTCTCGATGGATGCGGTGGCCCGCCGCGCGGGGGTCGGCAAAAGCGCGCTGTACCGCCGCTGGCCCTCCAAGCAGGAGATGGCGGTGAGCATCATTGCGCAGCTGGGGGTGCCGCTGGTCGAGGTCACCGACACCGGATCATTCCGGGGTGATGTGCGCGCGCTGCTGGCGTCGATCCTGAGGTGGTTCGAGGATCACCAGCTCGGGCCGATCTTCACCGACCTGCTCGGGGTGGCCCGCACCAATGTGGCCCTTGGCGACGCGCTGACCGAACATCTCGGTGACCCGCGCCGCCAGCGGGGATCAGTGATCCTGGACCGGGCGATCGAGCGTGGCGAGATCCCGGCGGACATCGACCGCGAGCTGGTGATGGACCTGCTGGCCGCTCCGGTGTTCTGGCGCCTGCATGCCCGGCGCCAGGTCGTGACGCCAGATTACCTGGACAGCGTCACGGATTTCCTCATCCGAGGGCTGAAGTGAGCTGGCCGCGGTCAGCGCTGGTCTCCACCTGGCGGTTCAGCAGCCGTTGGTAGGGCCCCGAGGTCGCGGCGAGGTCGCGGTGGCTGCCCTGCTGGACGAGAGTGCCCTGCTCGAGTACGACGACCGTGTCGGCCAGCGCCGCGAGGGACAGATCGTGGCTGATCAGCAGCGTGCCGCGGTCCCGGGTGAGGGTGCGCAAGGTGGGCACCAGCTCGGCGATGGCGTGGTTGTCCAGGCCGGTGGTGGGCTCGTCGAGGACCAGCAGCGGGGTGTCGCGGAGGAAGGCCCTGGCCAAGGCGATGCGTTGGCGTTGCCCGCCGGACAGCTGGGGTCCCCGGTGGCCGAGTTGGGTCAGGTAGCCGAGCGGAAGTTGGCGGATGAAGTCTTCGGCGCCCGCCGCTCGCGCCGCTTCGGCGATCGCCTCCGGGGTTGCGCCGGGACAGCCGTAGGCGATGTTGTCGGCGACGGTACCGGTGAGGACCGTGGTCTCCTGGGGCAACAGGGTGAGGCTGCGGCGCAGCGCGGCGAGCCGGTAGTCGCGCAGGTCGGTGCCGTCCATGGAGATCTCCCCCGAGGTGGGGTCGTAGAACCGGGGCAGCAACCGGGCCAGGGTGGACTTGCCCGCTCCGCTGGGTCCGGTGACCAGGACGAGCTGCCCGGGGTGCACGGTGAACGAGACGTCCCGCAGGCTCGGGGTGGCTGCCCCGGGGTAGCTGAAGCTGACCCGGGAGAGGCGTAGCACGCCCTGCTGAGCGGGCGTGGTGACGATCGGGGTGGTGGCGCGGTGCTCCGCCGGATCGGTGACCACCGGGCGGGCGGCGAGGATCTCGGCGAGCCGGTCACTGCTGGCCCGCGCCACGCTGACGCCCAGGATGAGCTCGCCGAGGCGCTGCAGCGGTACGAACAGGAAGCCCAGGTAGGTGGCGAATCCGACCAGCTCGCCGAGGGTCATCCGGTTGGCGGCGATCTCCCACGCGCCCATGCCCAGGACCGTCAGGATGGCCAGCGTCTCCAACAGGTCGGCGAGCGGGGTGTACAGCGAGGACAGCTTGGTCTGGGCCAGCCGGACCCGCATCCAGCCCTGGCCGTCGCGATGTAGCCGGCGGGCCTGCTCGCGCTCGGTGGTGTACGCCTGGCTCAGGCCCACCGTCGCGATGCTCTCCTCGAGCCGGCCGGTGATCAGGCCGTTGCTGGCCCGTTCGTCCCGGGACAGGGCGTTGAGTCGGCCGGACAGTCGCCGGGTGGTGATCAGCAGCAGGGGCAGCAGGGCGGTGACCACAAGCGCGAGGTCCCAACGCAGGTAGAACACGGCGGTGGCGAAGAACAGGACGGACACCGCCGAGTTGATCAGTTGGACCAGACCGGAGGACACCATCGACTCGATCACCTCGACGTCGGCGGAGAGTCGAGCCACCAGGTCGCCGAGGCTGTGGCGGGTGAAGAAGTCCGGGCCGAGGCGTTGCAGATGCGCGAACGCGTGGTCACGCACCCGCAGTAGGAAGCGCTCGGTCGCTTTGCCGGTGAGGTAGTAGCCGACAAAGGTCGCCCCGGCGCCGATCAGGGCGGCCAGGATCCACCAGCGCGCGGGCCCCCAGAACGCGGAGAGCCCGCCGGAGTCGGTGAGCCCGTCAATGATCTCGCTGAACATCCAGACCGCTGCCGTGTCCGCCGCCGCGGCAACCATCAGGAGCAGCGTTGCGATCGTCAGGGTTCTCCGGTCGGGTCGGGTCAGCGGCCAGAACTGCGCCAGCACCTGGCGAAGATCCTGCCGGGCGGCCCGAGCTGTCACTCCGAGTGGGCCGATTGGTTCGGTTTCGGTGTCCTCGGCGGACTGGGCGGAATCGCCGCGATCGTTATCCATGGTGTGGTACTCCGAACCGTTCGATAATGACGTGCCGTGCCCGGCGCGCGGTTTGGGGGATGACTCGGTGAGCCTTCGTCACGGCATTGAGGCGGGACCCACGGAGCGTGGATCCCGCCTCTCGGCCTGCCCGGGCAGCCCAGGTCAGCTGCTTGTGCCCGGAGTTCCTATTCGGGTCACCGCCCGCGCTGAGGTGCTGGCTGCCTACGAACCGGCTGCTTCGGGGCCGGACGACGACGCGGGGGAACCGGGTTGAACTTCGACATTGTTGACTCCTGGAGAGCGATTTGTTCGGCGCTTTCGCGCCCTGACACAAATGACTCTAGGAACGATTACTGTGCTTTTGATCAGCGTTACTCCTGCGGTCGTTAGGAGACGCGCGGAGCACTGTCCGGCCTTCGCTCAGCTGGCCAGCGGGGGAATGTCGGCCACCCGGTGGTAGATGGGAAGGCCTCGCTCGGTGGCGATTGCGACGTCCTGGTCCGCGCCGGTGGAGGCCCCGGGTAGGCGCAGCACCGCGTCGCAGTGAGCCAGCAGGCGCTCGGCGGTCGGGTACATGATCTGCTGTGCGATCGGGTCGCCGACATTGCTACCACCGGCTCCGTGCAACACCGGAAGGGCGACCCATTCGCCGATCATCGGGAGGTGGCCGGCGCGGAAGATCGGCCAGGCGGCCTCCTCCAGGCGGGCCAGGTTGCGGGCGAGCAGGTCGGGATCATCGCCGGTGCCCGAGCGGTAGGGGCCGGCGATCAGGATGAGCATGGGTCGGGTCATGCGGCCACGGTAGTGTGCAAGAATCGGCAGAAACAAGGAGAAATGTGCATGTTGGCTGCCCAGCGTCGTGAGGTGTTGCTGGCTCGTCTGCGCAGTGACGGCAGGCTGGTGGCCAAGGAGCTGGCGCTGGAGCTGGGCATCTCCGAGGACAGCATCCGCCGGGACCTGCGCGATATGGCCGCCGCCGGGTTGTGTCAGCGGGTCTACGGGGGTGCCTTGCCTGCCTCACCGGCGGTCGGGGACTACGCCGCGCGCACCACGATCAGTGTGACCAGCAAGGAGTCGGTGGCGACCCGGGCGGCCGGACTGATCCGCCCCGGCTCGACCGTCATCGTGGACGGCGGCACCACCGCGCTCGCGGTGACCAAGGCGCTGGCGCCGGACCTGAGGGCCACCGTGGTCACGCACAGTCCGATTGTTGCCTCCGCCCTGGTCGACCACGCCCAGGTCGAGGTGGTGATCATCGGTGGGCGGTTGTTCAAGCACTCCGCCGTGACCTGCGGCGCGGCCGCCGCCGAAGCCGCCGAGCGGGTACACGCCGACCTGTTCCTGATGGGCGTCACCGGCGTGCACCCCGATGCCGGGCTGACCACCGGCGACGCCGACGAAGCCGCGATGAAGCGCATTCTGGCCAGTCGAGCCGCCGATACCTACGTACTGGCCTCGGCGGAGAAGATCGGCGCCGCGTCCCGGTTCACCGTGCTGCCGCTGGATGAGATCGCCGGGATCATCACCGACAGCGCCGGCACCAACCCGACCGTCCGCCGGCTCCGCGAGCGCGGCATCCCCGTTCTCGGACCGGGCGACGCGGAAATCCTGGACTGAGAATGCCTGGTCAGGACCCCGCAGGGTGATCGAGTCCGGGTCGTGAGCCGCCGGTGCGGGATCTCGCGCTGGTCCAGCGGGGATCGAGGCGGAGCGCCACTGAGATGGTCCGGCGGCACACCGCAAGCCTGGAGGAGTCGCGGAGACCGTCCCGGTGGCAGTCGGCGATGCTCGCCAGCAGTCGGCGCAGCACCACGGCGGTCACTCCGGGCCCCAGCGTGTCGACGGCCTGGGAAGCTCGGTCCACCGCTTCGCGGACCGCATGTGCCCTGGGTTCGGCGCGCAATGCCGTCAATGCCGTGGCGGCCGCCTCGACGGCGCGGTCCAGCCTGTCGGAGTCGAGGAGCTCCGTGCTCTCAGTGGTGTCAGCGGGCATCGCCGCAACCTCCTACTGCGCATGGCCAGGAGCTGGGCGGCCCGGCGCGGCGGCCTGAACCCCGCGCGACGAATCGGGTATCGCTCGCGGGCCGGCCCAGCTCCATGGGTGGTCAGTGGTGCGTGGTCACTTCTTCCGTTGTACCAGAGGTCAACGTGAGGTTGACCGCCGGGTGGTCAACGTATCATTGACCTCCGTCAACCTAGCGTTGACCCGCTGGACGTCAAGTTAGTATTGACGGCGTGGCGGTCAGAGGCTCGTCAAAGCAGGTGCGACACGCGCTGGATGCGGTTGAGTCCGCGCCCGGTGCCCTGGAGACCTTGGCCGCCGCTCGGCGGTTGCGCGAGGCCGCGGAGACGCTGGAGTTGGCGGCCGTCGCCGAACTGCGTCGACAGGGCGGAACCTGGATGCAGATCGGCACCGTCTACGGGACCACTAAGCAGGGTGCCCAGCAACGGTTCCGGGACGCATTGAACCGTGACCGGGTGCGAGAACCCGCAAAAGATCACTGACCGGAGAGCGCGCTTCCGGCGGTCTCCCCCGCAAATGGCGCGAGGTTGTTCGTGATACAGCGCCGTGAACTGGTGGGCGGAGTTTCTTTCGAACGTCGTGATTGGCCTCCCGGTTCCGAAGGTCGCGTTCGTTGTCCTGATCGTGTGGTGAATGCTGAGGTGATTCGACAGCCAGATGAATGGTGGAGTAGTGTCCCGGCTGGGTCGGCGGTATCGTCGGATCGGTGGTGCGGATCGAATCCGCCGAGTTTGAGTGTGGAGGGTCGCCGGAATGGCGCAGAAGGTCACGGTCTCGCTTGTTGACGATTTGACTGGCAAGCAGGCGGATGAGACGGTCGCGTTTGGGCTGGATGGGAAGTCCTACGAGATCGACCTGTCGAGTACGAATGCGGGCAAGTTGCGCGGCGCGCTGGCCGACTACGTCGCGGCGGCCCGCCGGGGCGGTCGGGCTCGGGCCAACGCCGCCTCGGCCAGCGCCGCTGGTGGGCGCGGTGGCGCGGTGGACCGGGAGCAGAACCAGGCGATCCGGGAGTGGGCACGCAAGCGCGGCATGAAGGTATCCGATCGCGGCCGGATCCCGGCCGACGTGACCTCCGCTTACCACCAGGAGAAGTGACGGCCCGGTATTTGGGCGCGATTCTCGACGGAGCCAGCCTAAGGCTGGCTCCGCTCGCGACCTAGCCCAGTAGCTCACGGTCGAGCTTGTCGATCTCGGCCTCGAAGGCGCGGCGCATCGTCGCTTTCTCGACGTCGGCCAACCAGCTCGCCTCGACTCCCTGCAACACCAGGCGGCGGACGAGCGCAGGTGAATAGTTGTTCTGCCCGCAGAACCTGACGTACTCGGTGCCTATGTCGGTGTGGAACATTGTCGGATCGTCAGAGTTGAGCATGACCTGTAAACCGGCGTCGATCATCTTTGTGATCGGGTGTGTGGTCAGGTCCGGCCAGCCGTAGACAACCGCGGTCGAGGTCGGGCATACGGTGAATGAGATCCCCTCGTCGCGGCAGCGCGCCACCACCGCCGGGTCCTCCAGAATGTGATAGCCGTGGTCCAACCGCTGGCAGCCGAGCAGGTCCAGGCAGGTGGTCACGTTGCTGGCCGGGCCATCCTCGGCGCAGTGGCTGGTCAGCCGCAGTCCGGCCGCCTTGGCCACCCGGTAGGCCTCGACGAACTTCTCCGGTGGGTCCGGCGCCTCCGCGGCGTCCATGCCCAGTCCGATCAGCTCCGGGCGGCGGTGCGCGAGCACCTCCTCCACCATCTGGCGGGCCACCTCGGGCGGGTCCTGGCGATACACGTCCGCGATGAAGGCGCAGCGCACCCCGAAGTCGTGCTCCGCGGCCTTGGATCCGTCGATCAACCCGTCGATCACAGTGGCCATCGGAATGCCCCGCGCGGTGTGCAGAGTTGGGTTGAAGAACATCTCGCGGTACTTCAGATTGCCGAGCTTGACCCCGTCCTCGAGTGTCTCGTAGGCGATCCGGGCGAAATCCTCCCGGTCGATGACCGTTGAGTTCACCCGTTGATAGATCTCCAGGAACTCGTAGATCGTCGAGTACCGGTACACCTCGTCCACGTCGGTGGTGGGCAGCGCGACACCGTGCTTGGTGGCCAACTCCACGACAGTTGCCGGCCGCAGCGTGCCCTCGACATGGCAGTGCAGCTCGACCTTGGGCAGACGCCGCAGGTACTCCTGGTAATTCGGGCTTATGTCGGCGGACGAAGTCGTCATGGCACAGAAACTAACCGCCACGGCGAGCTCCAACGCCTCGAATTACCGGTCCATGGGAAGGTGATCGCTATGGACGAACTCGCGCAGGTTGCCCCGGCGTTCGTGGAGATGGCCCACCGGATCGTCTGGGCCACCGCCGCCACAGTGGACGAGCGGAACCGGCCGTGGACCCGGGTCCTGCACCCGATCTGGCAGTTCGACGGCGAGCGGTTGGTCGGCTGGATCGCCACCTCGCCGACCCCGACAAAGCGGGCGCACCTGAACGCCAACCCCTATCTCTCGCTCACCTACTGGCACCCGGACCAGGACACCGCCAACGCGCACTGCCGGGCCGAGCTGTGCGAGGACGACGACACCCGGGTGTGGCTCTGGGAGAACTTCGCCAGTGCGCCCGAACCGGTCGGCTACGACCCGGCGATCATCCCGCCGTGGTCCGGCGGCCCCACCTCGCCGGCGTTCGTCGCGCTTCGGCTGGAGCCGTGGTGGCTGAGGGTTCAGCCCGGCGCGTTGATGGCCGGCGACCCGACCGCCAAGATCCTGCACTGGCGCGAGCGGGACTGAAGCCACGGTCGTGCCAGCGCCGGCCTGCTTCTTGCGCTGAGCGGTGGCGCCAGGTGGTGTATCGTTTTACCACTAGTTTGTCATGGTTCGCCTACGGTCAGCGGAAGGGCGCGTTGTGGCCGTCACGATCCAGGAAGTGGCCAGGGCCGCGAGGGTCTCGACGAGCACGGTCTCGAATGTGCTGAACGGTCGGCACGGACGGATGTTGCCGGCGACCAAGCTTCGGGTCGAGGAGACGATCGCCCGGCTCGGATACCGGCCGAACCGGGCCGCGCGCCAGCTGCGCACCGGGAAGCTGCAGATGCTCGGGCTTGTCGTGCCGTCGGTGGCCAACCCCTTCTGGGGCACCTTCGCGCATCTCGTCGAATCAATCGCGCTGAAGTCCGGCATCCGCGTACTGCTGTGCAACAGCGAACGGGACGCCGCCCGCGAGTCGGAATACCTCGAGGAGCTCTGGGCGGACGGGATCAGCGGCGTGCTGTTGTGCTCGTCGCTGCCGTCGATCGCGCACGTCCAGCCGTTCCTTGAGCGCGGGATGACGATCGTGGCGTTCGACCGGACCAGTCAGCTCGGCGACCCGGCACTGATCAACATCAGCGTGGACAACTCACTGGGGGCCCGGCTGGCCACCAATCACCTGCTCGAGCTGGGGCATCGGCGGCTGGCCTTCGTGTCCGGCCAGGTGACCAGTGTGAACCGTCAGGAGCGGCTGGACGGCTTCCTGCGCACCATGGACCGGGCGGGCCTGCCGGCGGATCCGGCACTGATCTACCGCGACGGCGGCGGCGAGGGGCCGGGGGAGTTCGACGGGGCGGAGGTGGGCCGGGCGGCCGCGCGGGAGTTGCTCGGCCGGCCGGCGCCTCCGACGGCCATCGTGGCGATCAACGACATGTTCGCCATCGGCGTGTGCGCGGGGGTCCGGGATGCCGGGCTCGAGGTCGGACGTGACGTCTCGGTGGTCGGGTTCGACGACATCGCGCTCGCCGACCTGACCTTCCCCGCGCTCACCACGGTCCGGCAGCCGCTGGCCGAGATGGCCGAGGCCACCGTGGAGTACCTGCTGCGCGGCACCTCGGCGCGGGCCGCCCATTCGGTGTTGATGCGTCCGGAACTGGTTGTCCGGGCCTCGACCGGGCCGCCGGCCGGGTCAGCCTGAGCCGGCGGCGCGAATTCGCCGCACGGAGCCGTCGGCTCGCGCGGTGGCCTCGATCTCCTCGGTGCCCAGGCGCACCTGGTACGTCCAGTCGCCGTGCCGCCAGCTGATCTCCGCCCCGCCTCCGGGCTCGGTCGTGTTGAAGGTGGCGTGGTCGTGCGGGGTCGACTCCAGCGCTGAGCCGGGCAGCAGCAGGCTGATGAAACGCGCGGAGCGCTCCGGTCCGATCTCCCGGCGCAGGGTGTGCAGGGTCCGACCGACGGTGAGGCTCGGCGTGCTGGAGGTGGGGTTCGCGGTCACCAAGGTGGTGGTCTGCTCGAAGCCGGCCTCGGGGAGCGCGCGCACGGTCACCTGGCCGGTGCCGGAGCGGACCAGCATCCGACCGTCGCCGAGCGCCGTCGAGGGCTGGTCGGTGTGCAGCAGCCAGGTCCAGGTCCGGTCCGTCTCAGCGGCCAGATCGTCGATCACCAGCAGGCTGCCGCTCGGCCCGAACAAGATCCGTCGGGAGGCGCGCAGCACGCCCAGCTCGGGGGGATACAGCGCGGCCGCCTCGCCCACCGCGTGCACCCAGCCGTCGTCGGTCACCACGGAATGGACGTGCGCCTGGTGCCGCTCCGGCATATCGCGGTACACGTGGTAGCGGCCCTCGCCGGCGTACCCGGCGCCGTCCACCAGGATGACGTTGTGGTTGGCGGTCAGCTTGTTGTTGGCGTACCCGTCCTCGACGGCCAGGTGCGAACCGTGGCCGATCAGCACAAACGTGTTTGCGTCCGGGTGGTGGTGCCCGGTGTTGAGGGTGTCCCAGCCGCGTTCGGCGTCGATCCGATGGCTGGTGTCCCAGGCCTTGTGCCCGCCACCGGGGGAGGCCTTGAACGACGCGAGCACCGCGTCGTCCCGCCACCCGGTGCGGGCCGTGACCAGGCCAAGGTCGGGGAAGTATGCCGAGGTGGGCAGCTGCTCGGGCGACTCGGCGGGCACCGTGGGGTCGTACCAGAGCAGCTCCAGGTAGCCCTCCGCGCGGACCCCGGGCTTGACCCCGCTCTCGTGCCACTCCCGGCCCAGGAAGCCGGTGCGCACCCGCTCGGCCAGCCACTGTGCCTGCGGGATCCGATAGGCGCTGGCCAGCTTGTGGTAGAGCGCGAGGCTGTGCCCGCTGCGCCGGTCGTGGCAGTCGCCGTGATCGACGATGTACTCCCAGCCCGGCGCGCTCTGGTGTAACCGGTAGGAGAACGTGTTGCGCAGGAAGTCGCAGGCGGCGAAGAGGTCCACGCCGTCCTGCTCCTCGATCAGCTCGAAGGCGACGCCCAGCCACGGCACCCCGTAGCGCCAGTAGACGACGCCCTCGCTGCCCGATCCGTCGGCGGGCAGCATCTCGGCGACCGTGCGGAAGTTGTCCAGCGCGCGCTCGGTCCAGTCCTTCGCCGGCGCGTGCCCATCCCGCAGGGCGTAGCCGGCGGTGATCAGCCCGGCGTAACAGATCCAGTTGTGGTTCTGCCAGTACGACGAGGACCACCAGCGTCCCTCGGTCTCCACCGCGTAGCGGTAGAGCCGGTCCCCCTGCAAGATCAGCTTCTCCCGCAGGGCCGTTCGCTCGGCTTCCGGTAGTGCCGAGCCCAGCCAGTCGTAGGCCAGGCTGAGGCCGTGCAGCAGCCAGCCCGCGTCCAGGTCGTGATCCGGCAGATGGGCCCGGCCCCAGTGCGGGTAGCTCACCGCCGTGGCGATCCACCGCCGGGCCTGGTCCAGGTACTGCCGCTGGTCGGTCAGTCGGTACGCCAGCGCGAACCCCGCGGCGGCCGGACCGAGATACGTGATCGACGCCTCTGGGTGCTCCGCCGGCGGGTTCTCCCTGGCGTAGAAGTCGCACTGGTCGAGCAGCCGCCGGAACTGGGCGGCCCGGACGTCCTGGATCTCGGTGCGCAGCCGGTCCAGCCGGCCGCCACCGATCAGCAACTGGGGATCGTTCACCCGCGCACCCGCTCCCGCCCGTTCGGCACCCGCCAGCGCACCGGCTCACCGTCCTTCCGCCTGATGTGGATGGTCACCTCGTCGCCCGCCTGGTCAATGCTGATTCCGGTGGCGACACCGCCGGGGGAGTAGACCGACGCGAACAGCACGCGACGGCCGCGCGCCCGCCACCGCAGGTGCGGCCGGGATCGCTGCGGGTCGTCCGCCGGGCCGAGGTCGGCGCCGGTGGACAGCACCGCGCCCGGGGTGGCCGCGTGCAGCCCGACCAGCCCCGAGTCCCCGGGCCAGTTGCTGCGCGCCCCGGTGGGCGACTGCCGGACCTGGACGTCCACGTCGGCGCGCAGGTGCAGCTCCAGCTCCCGTTCCCGGTCCGCCTCGACGCACACCAGGTCGATCAGCAGCTCGGCGTCGGCGCGCAGGTGCCGCTCGAACCGCACGCCCGGGTAGACGTCCGCCTCGGCGCCCGCCTCGGTGGGTACCCCGTCCCGCCAGTAGCGCAGCCGGCCGGTGGTCTCCCGCTGCTCGGCGCCGTCCACGGTGAGGGTGGGGTGGGCGGCGGTCCGTGCGTAGTAACCGTGGCGCAACGGATGGGCGTACGGGGGGACGCCGTAGGCGGGCTGCCAGAGGGCGGTCGGGCCGTATAGGTAGAGGGCGAGCTTGTCCAGGTGCCCGTGGGAGCCGCCGTGTGGGCCGAAGTCGAGCACCGCCTGGTAACCGGTGCCGCGCAGCACCGCGTACCCGGCGTCCGGGAAGAGCCGGCTGCTTCGCTGCCCAGGCTCGGGTCCCTCGGGTTGCGTCGTACCGAACCAGCCGCGTACCTCGGCGGAGCGCCAGTGGTCCTCCAGCTCCGGTCGCAGCCGGGCGGCCAGTGGCTCGGCGAGCCAGCGCAGGTCGGGCGCACCCGGTAGCTCCGCGGCGAGCAGGCAGAGCTCGTACAGCTCGTCGTCCCAACGTGGGCCGGCGTAGGGCGTGTCGTGCAGCGCGGGAAGCGTGCCGCCGCGGTCGGTACCCAGCGCCGCCACCACGGCGATCATGTCGTGCAGCCGTGGCACCAGGGCGTCCGGCACAGTCTCGCTCGGACAGTCACGGAGCGCCAGCAGATACGCCCGCAGCACGAACACGTGGTAGTAGCTGCTGCCCTCCCACTCCCACCCGTCCGGATGGACCGCCGCTGTCGCATGCGCGGCGACCCCGTACCGGCCGGTCAGCCACTCGGCCGTCTCGTCGGGCTCGCCGAGCAGCGCCAGGGCCCGGCTCGCGGATGCTCCGGCCGCATTCAGCCAGGCCGTGTAGTTGTTCCGGAAGTCATCCCGATCGACCAGGACCTCCCGAGCGGCGCGGGCGGCCTCCCGGAGCCCGCGCAACAGGTCGACGGCCGGCTTGAGCTGCTCGTGGTCCACCTCCCCGGCCAGCGTCTGCACCGCGTGCGCCAGCGAGGTGCTCCAGATCGCCTCGGTGAGCGCCTGCTGGAAAAGCCGGCCGGAGAGCATCCACCCTTGGGCGTCCGGGTGCTCCCCGGTGGCCAGCCGCTCGTAGAGCTTGGCGTACCGGGTCAGGCCGGCCACCGCCGCGTCGGCGGCCTGCTGGTTTCCGGCGCGCGCGGCCACCGCGAGCCGCCGCAGCGAGCGGGCCGCCGCCTGGTGCGCCAGCACGGCCCACGCGCCGCTGAACGGCTCGCCTTGCCACACACAGCCGTACCCGCAGGGGAACGCGCCGTCCCGCGCCGGAGACAGCTCCACCCCGTGCGTGGGGCAGACGTACTCGTGCCACCAGCCGCCGGGCCGATCCGGAAAGTCCAGGTCGGTTACCGGGGCCACTGGGCTCCGGAGAGGTCGAGGGTCGAGCCGGAGGCGAACCGGGCGGCCGGGCTGGCCAGGTAGACGACAGCCGCGGCGACGTCCTCCGGGGTGCCGCCTCTGCCGACCGGGATGGAACCCACGATGGCGGTCTGCGCCTCGGGCGGGGTGAAGGTGTCGTGGAACGCGGTGCCGCCGATGAAGCCGGGGGCCACCGCCGTCACCGTGATGCCCTGTGGTCCCACCTCCTTGGCCAGCCCCTTGGTGAAGCCGACCACGCCGGCCTTGGCCGCCGCGTACGCCACCGCGCCGCCCCCGCCGCCGTTGTGCGAGGCGAGGCTGGCCATGGTGACGATCCGGCCGCCGGACGCGGCCAGGCTGGGCAGGGCGGCCCGGCAGGTCAGGAACGTGGAGGTCAGGTTCACGTCGATGACGTGGTGCCAGTGCTCGTCGGTCATCTCCGCCACCGGGGTGCGGGCCACCAGGTGCCCGGCGTTGGTGACCAGGATGTCCAGCCCGCCCAGGAAGTCGACCGCCTTGGCCACCACGCTGTTGACCTGCTCGGCGTCGCGGACGTCCCCGGCGAAGGTCTTGGCGCGGCGGCCCAGCGCGGTGATGTCGGCGGCGGTCTTCTCCGCCTCGTCGGCGGAGTGCCCGTAGTGGACGGCCACGTCGGCGCCCGCCTCGGCGAGAGCCACCGCGATGGCCCGGCCGAGGCCGTGGCCGGCGCCGGTCACCAGGGCGCGGGCGTCGGTCAGGTCAGCAGTCACTACAGCAGCTCCATTCACTTAATTCCGGTAGTGGCGAGACCCTGCACGAAGTAACGCTGGGTCAGTAGGAACAGCACGATCATCGGCAGGCTGGCCATGGTGGTGCCGGCCATCAGCAGGTTCCACTGGGTGGTGAATCCCTCGCCTGACTCCTTGAGCACGCTCAACCCCAGCTGGACCACCCGCTTGTTGTCGTCGGTGGTGATCAGCAGCGGCCAGAGGAAGTTGTTGAACGAGTCCTGGAAGGTCAGCAGCCCGGCGGTGACGAAGGCTGGCTTGATCAGCGGGCTGGCGATCTGCGCCCAGATGCGCCACTCACCGAGCCCGTCGATCCGGGCGGCGTCCTCCAGTTCGTGCGGCACGGACAGGTAGAACTGGCGGAACAGGAACACCGCGAACGGGGTCACCGCGCCCGGGATGATCAGACCCCACCAGGTGTTCACCCAGCCGGAGCCGCCGTAGCCGAAGATGTCGTTGCCACCGAACAGCGGCATCGTCTTGGCGATCAGGAACTGCGGCACGATCTTGGTGTAGGTGGGGATCATCAGCAGGGCGACGAAGCCCAGGAACACAACCTCGCGGCCGCGGAAGCGGTAACGGGCCAGCGCGAACCCGGCCAGCGAGGCGAACACCAGGTTCAGCACAACGTGGCCGATCGAGATGATCAGGCTGTTGCGGAAGTAGATGTCGAACGGGGCCACGCTCAGCGCGTCGGCGTAGTTGCCCACCCGCCAGCTGCTGGGCAGCCAGGTCGGCGGGAAGGTGGCGATGTCCCGGTCGGTCTTGAACGAGGTGAGCGCCATCCACAGGAACGGCGCGACCATGGTCAGCGAGGTGACGACCAGCAGCACGTGCGTGGCGACCCGCGTGCGCGGGTTCACCCGCTCCCGGCTACTCATCCTCGCCCCCGCCGGAGAGCTTGCGGTTGAGCATCGTCAGGGCGAACAGGAACACGAACAGCACCACCGATTTCGCGCAGGCCAGACCCATCTGGAAGGTGGCGAACGCGTTCTTGTAGATCTCGTAGGTCATCATCGTGGTGGCGTTGGCCGGGCCGCCCCTGGTGAGCACGTAGACCTGGTCGAACGCCTGGAACGCGCCGATGATCGACACCACACCGACAAAGAGGGTGGCCGGGCGCAGCATCGGCAGGGTGATCTGGCGGAACCGCTGCCAGGCGTTGGCGCCGTCCAGCTCGGCGGCCTCGTAGAGCTCCTCCGGGATGTTCTGCAGGGCGGCCAAGTAGATGATCATCTTGATGCCGATGCCCTGCCAGACGCCCATCACGATCACCGACGGCAGCGCGTAGTTGGGGTCGGCCAGCCAGGCCGGGCCGGTGATGCCCAGGAACGCGAGCAGCTTGTTCGCCAGCCCGCTGTAGGGGTCGTAGATCTGGTACCAGACCATCGCCACCGCCACCGTCGCGGTGACCTGCGGCAGGAAGATCGCCGCCCGGTACCAGCTTCGGGCCCGGATCTGCTGGTTGAGCAGCACCGCGAAGAACACCGCGATGGCCATCGCCACCGGCACGGTGAAGAACGTGTAGACGACGGTGTGCCAGATCGAGGTCAGGAAGATCGGGTCGCCGAAGGACCTGGTGTAGTTGTCCAGGCCGACGAACCGCAGCGGCGCCAACACGCTGTAGTTGGTGACCGACAGCGCGAAGGTGGCCAGCACCGGCAGCGCGATCCAGAACAGCGCGTGCAGCCCGGCCGGCGCCACCATCGCCCAGGCCACCCGGGTGCGGACGCTGCTCGCCTGGCGGCGTCGGCGGCCCGGCGCGGGCGCAACCGGGGGTACCTCCACCGGCAGTGCCGGCGAGATCTCCGAGGAGGCGGTCATCAACTGGTCCCGAAGTCGGCGATCGCCGCGTCGGCGACGGTGGCCAGCTGGTCAAGGGCTTCTTGCGCACCCTGCCGGCCGGTGGTGACCGACTGCACGGTGTTGAGGAGCTCCTCGCGCAGCGACAGCCAGGCCGGGATGCCGCCCTCGGACCGGCCGTACTTCAGATTCTCCAGCCCGAACTTGACGAGCGGGTGATCCCGCACATAGGGCGTGTTCTCCAGCTCGGTCAGCGCCGGCACGTTCCCCCGCTGCGCGGCGCCGAGCAGGGACACCTGGGGACTGGCGATGAAGGCGGCCAGCGCCTGCGCGGCGGACTGATGTCGAGAGGCCGCGGACACGGTCACCAGGGTGCCACCGGCGAAGACCGACGGTTTGGCCGGGTTCAGCAGGAACGGCTGCAGCTGTCCGAGCACCTCGGGGCGCTGCTTGGAGGTGGTGATCCACGCGTTGTTGTGCCCGATGGACATCGCGGCCCGCCCGTCGGCGAGCGGCAGGGTGGTGGAGTTCGGGTTGGAGAAGCCGGCGTCGATGACCCGGTCCTTGAGCTGCAGGTCGGCCACCCACTGCAGGGCGGCCACGCCGATGGGGTCGTTGAACGCCGGCCGCCCGGCGCGGAACAGGTCGCCGCCGAAGGCGAACAGCACGGTCTCGAACATCTGGCGCGGGTCGATGCTCTGCACGTCCAGCCCGGTCCGGGTGAGCGCGCCGTTGGAGCCGCGCTGGGTGAGCGCGATGGCGTAATCGCGCAGCTCGTCGATGCTGGCCGGCGGGCGATCGAAGCCGGCCTGGGCCAGGATGTCCCGGCGGGCGATGCCGAACCGGGTGTCCAGTACCACGGGCAGGGCGAAGAGCTTGCCGCCCCACCGGCAGGGAGCGAGCACCCGCTCGGCGTAGCCGGTCACGGCGGTTGGCGGGACGGTCAGCTCGGAGAGCACCTGCCGGGACGCGAAGGGTTCCACCCAGCCCACCCCGAGCATGATCACGTCCGCCGGGATGCCGGTGGTGAGCCCGGTGGTGATCTTCTGATTGAGGTAGTTGTAGGTGGTGTAATCCACCTCGACGCTCACTGCCGGGTAGCGCGCGGTGAACTGGGGCAGCAGTTGCTGTTCAAACAGCGCCTTGCCCTCCGCGCCCGGGAAAATCGGGGTGAGCAGGTTGAGGTGCCCCTCGGGTGGCCCACCGGTGTCCGACGGGCTCTCCAGGCGGGCCCCGCAGGCGCCCAGCGCGGCGGCGCCGGCCGCCGCGGCCCCGCCCATCAGCAGGGAGCGCCGGGTCAGACCTCGCGACCGGGCATCCATCTGCAGTGCCTTTCGAAGCGGCGGGGAACAGTGTAACGATTTACCAGGTTCGGCCCTCGAGGCTAGGATCAGCCGCCGCGGGTGTCAACGACGGTAGCGGGGGCCTCCCGGGGACGCGGACTCAGGTCCTGAGCCGGTTGCGGGTGGCTCCAGCTACTCAACGAGGAACACGTTCGGGCGATACGTCGACGTCGTCAGCGAAGAGGGGTCCTGTCAGACCACTTGCCACTCAGCGGCCGCCGGTCTTTTGTACCTCTTTCCGGACGCCGCCGGCCGCTTCGATTCCAAGCCGGATTCGACCCGCGGATTGTGGTGACTTGCCCGCGGCTGGTGCCTGTCGGGTTCGCTCGTGCGGGCACGCCACCGCCGCACGCTCGGATGATCGCCCTGACCGACGTCCCGTGTAATTCCCGGATTAGCCATGTGGCTAGAGTTCAGGGTCGCGCGCGGCGCGCGATGTTATATCGATAAGAAAGGGCCTGAGGTGGTGGGCACGGCTCCTTGGGGTTTCAGAATGCACATTCTCACGGTGGGATCTGTGGCGTCGATCGTGGCGGTCGCATGCTCTGCCTGCGGTGGCCCGGAGCCAGTGACCATGACCCCGGAACAGGTCGCGACCAAGATCACCGAAATGTTGGAGAGCCAGGCCGGGCAGCTGCCGGGTGCGGCCACCTGCGAGCGCCCCCTGGTGCTGAAGAACGGCGAGACTACGCACTGCACGTATGTCGTGCAGCAGAAGCGTGGCAAGCCCGCGAAGCAGGTGGGCATGACAGTCAGCTACGTCTCCGGCGACTCCATGCAGAACGCCCAGGTGCAGATCGAGCCGGACGGCGCCCCAGCGACCTGATCCAGGCAGCCCAGGCAACCGCGTAGCTCAGCCTCCCTAGTGTCCCGTGTCCGAAGTCTCTTCACCGTCTCCGGCGCCCAGACGACGCCTGGCGGCGTTCTCGGACCGCCTGGATATGCCCGATATCCAGGCGGTCCTCGGCCTTGCCAGCCGCCGCCTGGATCACCGGATACGGC
>DATHIT010000237.1:0-23830 GCA_035489915.1 Pseudonocardia sp.
GGCGGCAAGGTCTACGTGAGCATCGACATCGACGTCCTCGACCTGCCATTGGTCCCCGGCTGCGCCTCGGCCGAGCCGGAAGGGTTCGGATTCGAGGAGATGCGCCAGATGCTGTTCGCCATCGCCCAGCACGGCGACGTCGTCGGGATGGACGTGGTCGAGATCAACCCGATGCTGGACGTCCGGGCGAACAACACCTCCCTGCTAGGAGCCCAGCTGGCCATCGAACTGGTCGGCCGAGTCGTCGAACAGCCTGCCTACCTCGCCCGCAAGGGACGCATCGTTCATCCCTGAGCGGGGCTGGCCATCACGCTCACAGCTCCGGCCCGATTGCCGACGCCGAGCTTCCGGTAGATGCGTTCCAGGTGCTTCGCCACCGTCCGTGGGCTGACCTCCAAGACCCGGCCGATGGCGACGTTGGTGCGGCCCACTGCGACCAGCTCCAGGACCTGGACCTCCCGGTCGGTCAGCGCGCCAAGCTGAGCGTAGTCGCCCTCGCGCAGCGTCTGTTGGGCCCGCTGCCGGGCCCTGGCCCTGGTCAGTGCCTCCGACAGTGGGCCGCGCAGCAGGTCGAGCAGCGCCAGGTCGGTCTCGGCGAACTCGCCGTGCTGTCGGTTGAACGCGAGCCCGATCAGGCAGCTGTGCGTGCCCGGCAGCTGGATGGCGAGCTGGTGCTCGACCGGGACCTGCCGGTAGAACTCGGCGTAGAGCCCGAGCCGGTGAAACTCGGTCGGGCCGAGAAAGTCGCTGATCCGCCTGGCTGTGCCGTCCTGTGTGGCGCGGAAATGGTTGACCAACGGGTGCTGGTGGACGAATTGGGCTAGCACCACCGAGCATCTCGGGTCCAACGCCCCGGCCGGGTGGTCCAAGAACCGGACGCTAGGGACGTCCCGACCGATCTCGTTGTAGGTCAGCGTGTCGCAACCGACGAGCCCGGCCAGCCCGGGCAGCACCAGCCCGGGGAACTCCGCCGGACGGTCGAGCTCGGCCGTCTGGGCCACCAGGGCAACCGCGCGACGAACAAGGCTCCACGGTAGGTACATCGCGACCCTTCCGCCGATGCCGGTCGCAGCGGGTGCACAAATGCGTAGTGACGATCCCCCGCGAACGCGGACGGGTCAAGGTCTGCGGCCGGCAACGAGGCTTGACGCAGAGTGTCGAGGGCACTTCTCGAAGATCACCATCCGGCCCACCGCTCACAGCGCATGCCGCAGCCGGGTCGTGATGCTGTGCGCCGCCTCCCGTACCGCGGCGCCGTAACGGGCACTCGAGACATCACAGAGCCGGCTGACCGGCAGATTGACACTGAGGCTGGCGATCGGCACTCCGGCGTCGCCGATGACCGCGGCGATCGAGCCGACGTCGGAGCGCCACTCGCCATGGTTCGTCGCGTATCCCTGTGCTCGTATCCGCTCCAGCTCGGCGAGCATTCGGTCTCGATTAGTGATCGTGGTATCGGTATAGCGCGCCAACCCCTGGTCGAGCAGCCGCTCGATGATCTCGGGTGGGCTGTTCGCCAGCACCGCCTTGCCATTGGCGGACGCGTGTAGTGGGAGTTCGTGCCCCAAGGACATGCTGATGCGCACCGGTTTGGAGGTCTCCAACCGCTCGATCAGTACCACCTTGTCTCCCTCTGGCACCGTCAGATGAATCGTCTCCTCGGTGCACCGGCGCAGCTCCTCCATGACCGGAACCGCGGCGTCGCGCAAGCCGAGATCCCCGCTGGCGTAACGGCCCACGCTGAGCGCCCTGGTAGTCACCACCCAGCGAGTGATCTCGGCCCGCGCTGGCCGTATCCACCCCGCCGTATTGAGCGTGTACAGCGCGCGCTGTACGGAGCTCTTGGGCATCACCAGTACCCGTGCCAGCTCGCCGACGCCGACCGGCTGCCGAATCGCAACTTCCTCCAGTACCCGGAGGGTGTTCAGCACATTGCGCATCCAATATCTCCTCGGTCGCGCGGTGGCGAGATACCGAAATCAGCGCGGGGGACAACGATCAGTGCAACGCGCCGGCAAGCTGCCGCAAATGGGCGTGCATACCGCCGTATGCCTGGATGCCGGGTAGTACGTCCTTGGCCACCTTGACCACGGCGGAGAAATTCGGATCCACCATGTTGGCAATGGGAGACTTGCTGATCTGAGTGAGTAGTTGGTAGGCGTCCATTTTGCCCATGCTCAGCAACTCCTGCAGCCAGCCGACCATATCCACCTGGGCGACCCGCCACGCGTCGTCCAGCGGCCGCCCAGAACCGACCACCATCAGATTCTCGTCATCCTCGATGCGCGGCCAGGCCGGCGCTCCGCCCTTGATCAGCTCAACGATCAGCGTCACGTCCATCGCCGTCTCGACGGCGACTCCGCAGGTTTCGCCCTCGCCTTGCCGGGCGTGCCCGTCGCCGACGGAGAACAGCGCTCCCTCGACATTCACCCCGAGATAGCAGGTAGACCCGGTACGCATCTCCGGAGTGTCCATGTTGCCGCCGAAGTAGTCCGGCACGGCTGTCGACCTGACCTCCTTCAGCGCGGGCGCCAGCCCGACGGTGCCGAGCATCGGCTCCAGCGGCAGGTCGATCCGGTGCTCGCTGTCCCGGGCCGCGAAGGTGACGATCTCCTTCTCCTGGTTGATCTCGTAGACCCAGGTGAGCTCGGGCAGCGGGTCCTGCAGTGTGGCGGTACGGGTAGTCCCGGTGAGCGCACCGAACAAGGGCAACGTGGTCGAGACCCCCCAGTCCCGCGATGGCGTGATGGACACGAAGTGCAGCGCGAGCGTGTCGCCCACCTCAGCGCCTTCGACATAGAACGGCCCGGTCTGCGGGTTGGTGTACCGGATGTCCAATAATTGGGAAGGGCGGTCATCCGCCCTGCGCAGCCGCCCCGCGAAGGCATCATCGGTCCACAGTTGCATCACAGTGCCCGGGCGCACCCGGCGAATGGGCTCGGTGCCCCCGAAGGTCCAGCCGTACTGTTCAACCGTCGGCCTGAATTCGATCATGTCCATGGTCTGTTGTCCCACCTCGGGAATTGAGTCAGGTCAGTCGTGCAGGGTCTTGAGCACACGGCAGGGGCACCGGCCGCTCAGGGCGCCCGGACACCGAGCTCGGCATCGAGCCGGTCGTAGTTCGGAGCGAAGCCCAGTACCTCCTCGACACCGGCGGCCAGCCGAAGCAGGGCGGCGTCCGCGCCCCGGGAACCGACCAGCTGAATGCCCATGGGGAGGCCGGTGGGGCCGAAACCGGCGGGCAGGCAGACCGCCGGGATCCCGGCCAGGGTCCATCGCGTGCAGAACCGGGGATCTCCGTTGTCCCCCGCGAGCGGGGCTTCACCCGCCGCCGGAACGGTGACCAACGCATCCAGCCCGGCAAGCTGAGCGTCCAACTGGGCCAGCAGCGCACCGCGCCGGGCCAGCGCTGACTCGTACTCCCCCGCGCCGACCAGGGCCGCCTCCTGGATGAACTCGGCCACCTTGTCACCGAGCAGGTCCAGTCGTTGCATGCCCAGCCGCAACAAGCTGCGATAGCCCTCGAACTCAGAGATGGTCTTGTGCAGCGCCAGCGCTTCCTCACCGCACAGCGCGGTGACCATTTCTTCGCACTTCGCGCCCCAGCCGTCCAACAAATCCGCGGTGCTGGCAAACAGGTCTTGCATGGGTTCGCTCACCATGGACCAGTCCCCGGTCCGCACCAGCCCGAGCCGGGCCCCTCGGACGGCCGGTGCGGCCTGTTCGGCGATGTCCCGGTAGCCGAGCCGCCCCTCGGCCATGACATCGGCGGCGACTCCGGCGAGCCGAACCGAGCGCGCGAAGCTGCCCACGGTGTCGAAGGACGGGGCGAACGGGAACACCCCGTCCACCGGGATGGCCCCGTAGCTGGGCTTGACGCCCACCACGCCGCAGAAGGACGCCGGCCTGATCACCGAGCCGTTGGTCTGGGTGCCGATGGCCAGCTGGACCTCTCCGGCGGCCACCGCCGCGGCCGAGCCGGTGGAGGATCCACCCGGGCTGTACGCCAGGTTCCACGGATTCCGGGTCATGTTCGCCCCGAAGTAGGCGAACTCGGAGGTGACCGTCTTGCCCACCACCACCGCACCCCAACGCTGGAGCGCGGCGACCGCGCTCGCCGTCTCGGTGGCCTTGCGCGCCGGCACGGCAACGGTACCCAACGCGGTCGGCAGGCCGGCCACGTCGAAGAGGTCCTTCACCCCGAGCAGGACCTGGTCGGCCAGGTCTTCGGCCACCCCGTCCTCGGTGCCCACACAGGCGAAGGCGCGGAAACGGAGGTCCTGTGCGGCGATCCGCCGCAACTGGTGGCTTAGAACGCTCATGTTCACTCCTCTGCCATTGGGTCAGCCGGCTGCCCGGGTGTCAGATCACGCGGAGAGTGCCAGGAAGCGCCAACGCAGGACCCGGCGCTCCGCTCGGCTGATGGCACCCAGCAAGAGCAGCGACATCAGTCCGACGATCAGCAGGTTCGCCAGCACCGTGGAGACGTCGTAGAGGCTGCCGGCGGTCAGGATGGCGTGGCCGAGCCCGGCCGAGGAGGAGACGAACTCGCCGATGATGGCACCGACCAGGGCGAGCCCCGCGGTCAACCGCAAGCCACCGCAGATCTGCACCAAGGAGGAGGGCAGGACGAGCAGGCGGAAGATCCTCGACGTGGGCGAGCCGAGCGAGCGCAGCAACCGGATCTGCAACGGGTCGGTGCCTCGGGCGCCGTCAAAGGCCAGCACCAGCGCCGTGATCACCACTGAGGATGCGGACATCACCACCTTCGAGGTGATGCCGGTGCCCACCCAGACGATGATGATGGGGGCCAGCGCCGCGATCGGGGTGGCGCCGAGGAACGCGATCGCCGGCCGCAACATCTGCTCGACCAGCCGGGAGTACCACAGCATCACGCCGGCCGCCGCGCCGATGACGTTGCCGACGACGAAGCCCAACAACGCCTCCACCGCGGTGGTCAGCGCGTTCGTGATCAGCTCCCCGGAGTGCACACCCGACACCAGCGCCTGGCCGATCGCCACGGGGCTGCCATAGAGCAGGCCGCCGGCCTGGTCGCTGTCCACCGCGTACTGCCATGCGGCCAGACCGATCACGACGACGACCAGATCCAACACGATGGCCACGCCCAGGGAACGATGCCGGCGACCCGCGGCGTCCTTCCTCGGCCCCGGCGCCTTCGGCACCGTTGCGATGGCCGGCGGCGCTATCGGCGCCACTCCCGGCAAGTCCTGCTCGGTGCTCATGTTCCACCTGCCTTTGGTGTGGATCTGACCGCGCCCGCCGCCGCGATTCTCATGACTCGATCTCCCGCCAGATGTCGCGGACGTAGTGCCCGAAGCCCTCGGCATCCCGGACCTCGAACGGCGCCAGCCCCATGGCGGCGAAGGGCACCTCATGCGTTGCCGCGACCCGCCCCGGCCGACCGGTCATCACCAGGACCACGTCGGAGACCGCGATGGCCTCGTCGATGTCGTGCGTCACCATGATCGCGGTCCCGCCTGAGCGGCGAAAAGGCTGGAGCAGCTCGGCTTCGAGCTTGAGTTTCGTCTGGTAGTCCAGCGCGGAGAAAGGCTCGTCCAGCAGCAGCAACGGTGGATTGGGACTCATGGTGCGGGCGAACGCGACGCGCTGACGCATTCCGCCGGACAGCTGGCACGGGTAATAGGATTCGAACGCCTCCAGGCCGTAGACGGGCAGCAGATCCCGCGCGTTCTGGCGTGCCACTCGCCGCGGCACGCCCTGGGCTTCGAGCCCGACAGCGACGTTCTGCACGACGGTCCGCCAGTCCAGCAGGAGGTCCCGCTGAAACATGTACCCCATCCGCTCGCCCCGCTCCAATATGAGATTGCGGACCGAACCGGTTGTCGCGCTACTCAATCCTGAGACAAGATTGAGCAGAGTTGACTTTCCACATCCACTGGGGCCGACGATCGACAAGAATTTTCCGGTCGTGACCTCGAACGAGACATCCTCTACCGCGGTGTAGTCCCCGAACCTCATGGAGATGTTTCTCAGCGACACGACGACGTCAGCATGTTCGGCAACTGAGTCTCGGGCTGCCGGCGGCGCGGCCGCCAGGCCTGAGTCTGTATTACTCATACCCGGTCTCCGTCAGCTCGTGTGTACGTCGCCCGCAGCCTTTTGCGCGAACGAGTTGTCGATGATCTCATTGAAGGGAACGTCGCAGCTACAGTTACCGAGCTGCTGGCCGAAGTGCATGAGCTTGTTCCAGCCCTCTTGCTGGACCACCAGGGTGTTCGACGGAATGTGGTTATCGATCTCACGCTGGATGGCCGCATCAATGATTTGCGGCGCCAGTGAAGGAAACTCCATGCGGGCGACCGCCTTAGCCTGATCCGGGTGGGCATAGGTGTACATGGCCCCCATCTGCAGGGCGTTGAGCATCTTCTGTGCCACAGCCGGATTGGCCTTCACATAACTTGACCTCGACTGCAAGCCGGTATTGGTGAACTCACCGATAGCGTCGGGCCAGCCATACAGCACATGCGCACCATCCTGGATTACAGCCGTGTCCACGCCAGGCTCCTGCGCCACCGCAACATCCGCGGCACCCGCTACGACCGGCCCAATCTCGGTACCCGGAGTCACGGTCACGATCTTGACATCCTTCGTCGGATCCAGCCCAACCTGCTTCACACTATTCGACAGCACGTTGTAGTTGGTGTTCGGAGGCGGCGATGTCACGAATGAGTGGCCCTTGAACTGCGTGGGACTGGTGAATGGCGTGGTGATGTTCTTTGAGACCGCGAAGTACTGTGCCCGGGACACCATCTCGCCCAAGACGACGCCATCGCCATGCTTTTCGCGCGAAATCTCGGCCAGGGTAGGATCGCCCAGGGCGAACTGTGCTGAGCCACCCAGGATCGCGGCGAATGCTTGGGAATCGCCACCGGACGCGCTGAGGTGCAAGTCAATGCCCTGCTGCGTGAAGAATCCTTGATGTTGCGCGACATACAGGTCGATGTAACCGAGGTTGTGTACCGCCTCGACGAGGTTGACATTAGTAGTTCCATCAGCCGACGGCTTTGTTGTCGACGATCCCCCGGCACAAGCTGAGAGGGACATTATCAAGGCGAGCGCCATAGCGCCTATCAGCAGCGACCTCGCCGAGGCCGACCTGAATACGCGCATACAATCCTCCACGGAGTTACCTCGGGGCACTGGGGAGCGTGGGCCGATTGTTGCCGCCTGGCCTCGTGCCGTTTCACGGCACAATGTGCCGTCATTAGGTACGCCCACCTTCATTCGCGCACAACGGAGAGTCAAGGGCAAGCTTGCTAAGGATATGTAACCGCAGGTTGCGCCATTGTTGCGCCGGGCCGGTTGCACCTGTCCTGCCAGCGGTCTACCGGCTGGCACTGGATCATCTTGATGCTCAGAGTTCCGCTGGAACGCTGAGCCGAACGCTCAGCATTGCCTCGGTCCCCCGGAAGACTCCGCCGTATCCGGGGGCAACGCCCGCTCGATGAGGCTCCTGAGCCAGCGGTGGCCGGGATCGCGTGCATCCCTGAGCCGCCAGCGCAGGTCTACCGCGAAGATCACCTCTTCGAGAGGAAGGCGCTGCGATACACAGCCGGCGGAGAAGATCGGATCACCGGCCCACCGCCTGGGGATCGCGGCGACCAGGTCGGTGGTCGCGATAACTCCGCGCATCTCGAACCAGCTCGGTACGGTCAGCATCACGTTCCTGCGTAGTCTCCGGCTGGCCAGCGCATCGTCGATCATGTTCGTTCCCAGCGCGGCCGCCGCGACCTTCAGATGGGCCAGTTCGATGTAGCGCTCCAAGGTCATCGATCGCCGGGTCTGCGGATGTGTCCGGCTCATCAGCACGACGAACACGTCCTCGATCAGCCGGAGCCCGGCGCTCGCCGCCGGCGGTGGGGTGAGCGAGGTCGCCCGGACATGAATCTCATCGGGCCCGATTCGCTGGTCGGTCTCCCGTGCGTCGAAATGGGCCACCTGCAGGGTGATCCCGGGCGCCTCCCGCCGCACGGTCGCGCACAGCGCGGGCAGCAGGAACGGCGCGACATACTCGGACACCCGCACGGTGAAACGACGCTCGGAACGCCGCGGATCGAAGGCCACCGCTTCGTCCACCACCTGCTCGATCTGCCCGAGCGCGTCGCTGACCACGGTGGCGATCCGCAGGGCTCGAGGCGTGGGCTCCATCCCCTCGGCGCCCCTGACGAGCAGCGGGTCTCCGAAGGTTGTCCGGAGCCGGCGAAGCGCATGACTGACCGCGGACTGGGTCAGTCCGAGACGCTTCGCGGCGGCCGACACGCTCCGTTCCGACATGACCGCCTCGAAGGTCACCAGCAGGTTCAGATCGATGGACCTCAGGTTCACGGTGGTGACAACCTCCATGAATTTGATTCATTGCGATATGACAATTGTGCACTGGGCTGCATGAGTGCTGCGTGCTTACCCTGGCCGACACCGAGCCGAGGGCCGGGCGAACCCGAGGAGCCCCAACAACGATGTTGCGAGACCGGAAGCGCTACCTCGTCTACGGCGGCATGTTCGTCATGATGTTCGTCAGCTACCTCGACCGCGTGAACCTCTCGGTCGCGGCCGGCCCGATCGCCAAGGCCTACGGACTGAACACGATCGCGATCGGCTACCTGCTCTCGGCGTACCTGTGGTCGTACCTGGTCTTGCTGGTCCCGGTAGGGATCCTGGTCGATCGCTGGGGAGCCCGGCGGGTGACGGCCGGGAGCTTGGCGCTGTGGTCGGTGGGCGGCGCTCTGACGGGAGTCGTCACGGGGTTCGCAAGCCTGCTGGGCAGCCGCCTGATTCTCGGCGCGGGTGAGGCCGCGAGCTACCCCGCGGGTGGACGGGTCATCCGGGACTGGGCGCCGAGATCGGAACGCGGGATGGCAGCCGCCTGGCTCAACGGCGGCGCCTACGCCGGCCCCGCGCTCGGCGCGATCCTGGTCGGGTGGATCGTCACCGAGATCGGATGGCGGGAGTCCTTCCTGCTGACCGGCGGTATCGGCGCCGTGATCGCCCTGATGTGGTACGCGCTCTACCGCGCGCCCGAGCGCGCCGGCTGGCTCGGTGAGCAGGAACGAGCACTGATCCTCGCCGAGAGGGATTCGACACCCGCGCAGCAGCGCACCTCGGCCCGACCGGCGGACACGCTGCGTGTGCTGCTGCGCAGCAGGACGATGTGGGGGCTTGCCCTCACCCAGGGCTGCGCCGGCTACACCCTGTACCTGTTCATGAGCTGGCTCCCGACCTACCTGGTCACCACCCGGGGCCTGGACGTGCTCAAGTCGGCCACGTTCACGGCGGTCCCCTACGCGGCCGCCGCCGTGCTCGGGTTGCTGCTGGGCCGGGTCAGCGACCGGATCCTGCGTCGCGGACAGCTGGCCAGAGGCAGCCGCCGCTCGATCGTCTCCGGATGCATGCTGCTCTCGTCGGTGATCCTTCTGACACCGTTCGTCTCCGCGACCTGGCTGATCCTCGTCCTGTTCAGCATCTCGCTGACCTGCGTCTCGACCGCGATGGCGATGAACATCGCGCTGACCAACGACCTACTGAGCAACGGCGAGCACAGCGGCGTCGCGGTGAGCATCCTGATCTTCGGCGGAAACACGTTCGGCCTGGTCGCGCCGATCATCACGGGATATGCGGTCGCCGCCACGGGCACGTTCTCCGTGGCGTTCGCCATCGCCGGGCTGCTGCTGCTCATCGGTACGGCGCTCGTCCTGGCGCTGACCCGACAGCCGATCGATCCGTCGACCACAGCTCCGGCGTCCCGCGCCGGCGCCGAGGCCGTCGATGTCGGACCGTGACCGGACATCGACCCCAGCATCGAGAGTGAGGCCCATATGGACCAGGTGAGAGTCGCCGCGGTCTCCCGGAACTACTTCAACATGCCGCTCTGGGTGGGCATGCACGCCGGCCAGTTCGCCGCCGAGCAACTGGACGTCTCGCTCGAGCTGCACGAGCCGATCGACGAGGTGACCGAACGCCTGAAGGACGGCCGTGTTCAGCTCGCCTGCGGTGTCACCGAGCAGGTCGTCCTGGACAGCGAGCAGGGCGGCAAATTGGAGATCATCGCCGGCAACGTCAACCGGCTGCCCTTCGACCTGATCGCGCGGCCGGAGATCCGCGGCTTCGAGGACATGCGGGGCCGAACGGTCGGTGTCTCCTCGCTCGACGCCGGGAGCTCCTCGCTGGTGATGGAGCTGTTCGCCGCCCACGGCCTGCACCATCCACGCGACTACCGGATCGTCGCGGTCGGGCCGATCCTGACGCGCTGGCAGATGCTCCAGTCCGGCGAGATCGACGCCGGGCTGCAGGGAGTGCCACTCAACCTGGTCGCGCTCGACGAGGGCTACACGGCGCTCGCGTCGCCGCGCGAGCAGTTCCCCGACTTCCAGTTCACCTCGCTCAACGTCGACGCGGGCTGGGCCCGGGCGAACTCCGAGCTCGTCGTCCGGTTCCTGCGCGCCTTCGTCCGGGCCCACCGGTGGTTCTACGACAACCGCGACGCCGCCACCGATATCGCAGTCGCCGAGACCGGTGTGAGCCGCTCCAAAGCGGCTCGGGCCTGGGATGAGTACACCCGGGCCGAGATCTTCCCCAGGGACGGCGACGCCAGTGACGCGGCGGTGAAGGCACTCATCGAGATCAGCGCGCTGATCCGCGCGCTGCCGAACCGGGCGAGGAGCACGGCCGCGGACTACATCAACCGCACCTACCTGAACAAGGCGCACGCTGACCTCGGAGTGTCTGGGTGATCCCCGATACCCGCGCTCGCCGCTCGGTCGGCGAGGACATCGACTACGGAGAGCGCCTCCGACTGGGCGTTATCGTGCCGTCCGGCAACGTGATCGCGGAACCCCAGATCACCGCCATGCTGCCAGCCGGCGTCGCGCCCTACTTCACCCGGCTGCCCTTGCGGGGCAGCTCGGAGGCGGAACTCAGCGCGATGCTCGACGGGCTGGACGCCGCCACCGGGCTGCTCGCCGATGCGCAGGTGGACCTGTTGGTGTTCCACTGCACGGCCGTCACCACCTCCTCACCCACCCTCGGCGGCAGCATCGCCGCCCGGATGACAGCGGCGACGGGGATCCCGGCGACGAGCACAGCCGACGCGCTGGTCGCCGCGTTACGCGCACTCAGTGCGCAAAGGATCGTCTTGCTCTCGCCGTACCTGCCGGCTCCCCATCAGCGGGAGGTCGAGTTCCTCAGGTGGCACGGGTTCCACGTCATCGCGGACGCCGCCCTGGGCATCGACACGAACGCCGAGATGGCAGCACTGCACCCCACCGAGCTGTTCGACTTCGTGGTACGTCACCAACACCCGGAGGCGGACAGCTACCTGGTCAGCTGCACCGCGCTGCGCTCAGCAGAGATCATCGCGCCGCTGGAGGCTGAGCTGGGGCGACCAATCATCACAAGTAACCAAGCGATGGTCTGGCACGCGCTACGGCTCAGCGGCCTTGAGGACACAGTCGACAAATACGGCGCATTGCTCCATACCGGGCGATCGTGTCAGGTTCCAAAAGTCGGCTGACATCTCCCACCTGCGGCGCGCGACCGGTAACCGAACTGAGGCCGCTACCAGGGAACGTTGACGGCAGCCCCGCCGGCCAGCTAGTTTCAATGTGCAGAAGTTATATTCCACGATACGGAATTGGTTACGGAGGTTCGGCGTGTCACCTCGTTACGAGGCCAACCTGTCGATGCTCTTCACCGAGCTGCCGTTGGTGCAACGGCCAGCCGCCGCGGCCGCCGCCGGCTTCACCGCCGTGGAGTTCTGGTGGCCGTTCCCAGCGGCCGTGCCGCTCGATCCGGACATCGACTCGTTCGTCACGGCGGTCACCGACGCGGGCGTCCAGCTGGCCGGGCTGAACTTCTTCGCCGGCGACATGCCCGGCGGTGACCGGGGCGCGGTGTCCTGGCCGGCACGCAGCACCGAGTTCCGGGACAACATCGAGGTCACCATCGGCATCGGCGAGCGGCTGGGCTGCCGGGCGTTCAACGCGCTCTACGGCAACCGGGTGGACGGCGTCAGCCCGGACGAGCAGGACGAGCTCGCTGTGGCGAACCTTGCGCTGGCCGGCCAGGCCGCCGCCCGGATCGGCGGCACCGTGCTCATCGAACCCGTCAGCGGGGCGCCCCGCTACCCGCTTCGCACGACGGCGGACGTGATCGCGGTGATCGACCGGGTCGGCGAGCAGACCGGGGTACGCAACCTGGGCTTTCTGTGCGACCTGTACCACCTCGCGGTCAATGGCGAAGACCTGGACAAGGTGATCAGCGAATACGGCGACCGGGTAGCCCACGTGCAGATCGCCGACGCCCCCGGACGGGGTGAACCGGGCACCGGCGACCTCGACCTGGATCGGTACCTGGGCGAGCTGGCGGCGCAGGGATACGACGGCTGGGTTGGTCTGGAGTACAAGCCAGCCGCCGGTACCGAGGACGGCCTGCGCTGGCTGCCCCGGGACCGCCGCGCGGCCTGACGCCCGGCGACCGAGCGGCCTGAACCACTGAGCCGCCTGGCGCTCGACCACTGAAAGGAATACTCATGACCACCGTCGGATTCATCGGGCTAGGGATCATGGGCAGCCCGATGTCCGTCCACCTGGCCAACGCCGGATACACCGTGGCCGGCTACAACCGGAGCGCGGAGCGGCTGGCCACGCTGGTCGAAGCGGGCGGGCGGGCCGCCACCTCCATCCCGGACGCGGTCCGGGACGCCGACGTCGTCGCGGTGATGGTGCCCGACTCCCCTGACGTGCAGGACGTGCTGCTCGGCGAGGACGGCGTGTTCGCCAACGCCAAGCCGGGCACCCTCGTCATCGACTTCTCCAGCATCCGCCCGGATGTGACGACCGAGCTGGCCGGGCGGGCCAGGGCGCAGGGCTTCCGGCTGCTGGATGCCCCGGTGTCCGGCGGCGAGGCGGGCGCCAGGAACGCCGCGCTGTCCATCATGGTCGGCGGCGACGCCGAGGACTTCGAGGCGGCCAAGCCGCTGTTCGACGTGGTGGGCAAGACGATCGTGCACGTCGGCCCGAGCGGCTCCGGGCAGACCGTCAAGGCGGCCAATCAGCTGATCGTAGCCACCAACATCCAGGCGCTGGCCGAGGCGGTGGTGTTCCTGCGCGCCTACGGCGTCGACCTGGACGCCGCGCTCGAGGTACTCGGTGGCGGCCTGGCCGGCTCGACGGTGCTCAACCAGAAGAAGCGCAACATGCTCGACGGCAACTTCCAGCCAGGTTTCCGGATCGAGCTGCACCACAAGGACATGGGCATCGTGACCAGCGCCGCCCGGGAGGCCGGCGTGGTACTCCCGGTGGGCGCGTTGGTCGCCCAACTGATGGCGTCCGCGCTCGCCGTCGGTGACGGCGGCCTCGACCACTCGGGGCTGCTGCGCGGCGTCGAGCGCCTCTCCGGCACCTGAACCCCAGCCGTAACCACCCTGAAGGGACTCTCCTACATGCCTCGAATGCGAGCCGTCGACGCGGCCGTGGCGATCCTGGAACGCGAGGGGGCCACCCAGACCTTCGGCGTCCCGGGCGCGGCAATCAACCCGTTCTACTCGGCGATGAAGGCGCACGGCGGCATCCGCCACGTGCTCGCCCGGCACGTCGAAGCTGCCTCGCACATGGCTGAGGGCTACACCCGGACGCGCGCCGGCAACATCGGCGTGTGCATCGGCACCTCGGGACCGGCGGGCACCGACATGATCACCGGGTTGTACTCGGCTTCCGCCGACTCGATCCCGATCCTGTGCATCACGGGGCAAGCGCCGAGGTCACGGCTGCACAAGGAGGACTTCCAGGCCGTTGACATCACGGCTATCGCCAAGCCGCTGACCAAGATGGCGATGACTGTGATGGAGCCGGCACAGGTGCCGGGCGCGTTCCAGCAGGCCTTTCACCTCATGCGCTCGGGCCGTCCCGGCCCGGTGCTCATCGACCTCCCGATCGACGTGCAGCTGTCCGAAATCGACTTCGATCCGGACACCTACCAGCCGCTGCCGGTGTACAAACCGACTGCCAGCCGCGCTCAGGCGGAGAAGGCGATGGACCTGCTGGCCAGCGCCGAGCGTCCGGTCATCGTGGCCGGCGGCGGGGTGATCAACGCCGACGCGGCCGAGCTGTTGATCGCGCTGGCCGAGGTCACCGGGGTGCCGGTGATCCCCACCCTGATGGGTTGGGGCGCCATCCCGGACGACCACCCGCTGATGGCCGGCATGGCCGGGCTGCAAACCTCGCACCGGTACGGCAACGCCACCCTGCTGGAGTCGGACCTGGTGCTGGGCATCGGCAACCGGTGGGCGAACCGGCACACCGGTGGCCTGGACACCTACCGGCAGGGCCGGCGGTTCGTGCACATCGACATCGAGCCGACCCAGATCGGCCGGGTGTTCGCCCCGGACTACGGCATCGTGTCCGACGCACACGCGGCGCTCGAACTGCTGGTCGACGTGGCGCATGCGCGCAAGGGCGACGGTCGGCTGCCGGACTGGTCGGCGTGGCGCACCGCCTGCCAGGACCGCAAGCGGACCATGCACCGGCGTACTGACTTCGACAACAAGCCGATCAAGCCGCAGCGGGTGTACGAGGAGATGAACCGGGCTTTCGGCCGCGGCGTGCGCTACGTCACCTCGATCGGGCTTTCCCAGATCGCCGCCGCGCAGTTCCTGCACGTGTTCGAACCGAGGCGTTGGATCAACTGTGGTCAGGCCGGGCCACTGGGCTGGACCTTGCCGGCCGCGCTCGGTGCGGTCGCGGCCGACCCGGACACTCCGGTGGTGGCGCTGTCCGGCGACTACGACTTCCAGTTCCTGATCGAGGAGTTGGCGGTCGGCGCCCAGTTCAACCTGCCCTACCTGCACGTCGTGGTGAACAATGCCTACCTCGGGCTGATCCGGCAGGCGCAGCGCGCGTTCGACATGGACTACGCGGTGCAGCTGGCGTTCGAGAACATCAACGCCCCCGAGACCGGCGGCTACGGCGTGGACCACGTCCGGGTAGCCGAGGGCTTGGGCTGCAAGGCGATCCGGGTCACCGAGCCGGATGCGATCGCCGGTGCCTTCGATGAGGCACAACGGCTGATGGCGGAGCACCGGGTGCCGGTCGTGGTGGAAATCATCCTGGAGCGGATCACCAACATCGCAATGGGCACCGAGCTGGACAACGTCACCGAGTTCGAGGAGCTGGCCACCGAAGAGCTCGACTAGAGCGTTTCCCGTGGATCTATGCCGGCTGCGCGGTGATCCAGGTGCTGTGTCCCTGCGGGACACCCGCACCCGGGCAATCGCAAGGCGGAGGAGTGGCCGATACCGCTGTTGTATCGGCCGCGACGACAACGCCGCGAGGCGCCGCCTGGGCGCCGCGCAGCCGGCTGGATGATCCGCGGGACACGCTCTGGTGCCAGCAGGGCTGGCTGCACGACGGACGGGATCTACGAGCTCTCGATGTCGCTGGTAGCCCAGGAGCGGTGACCGCTCCAGCTCGGCGCCCGTTTCTCCATGAACGCAGTGACCGCATTCTGGAAGTCAGCGGAGCCGTAGACGCGGGCGACGATATCGGTGAAATCGGCTTGCCGTCCGTCACGGCGAAGCCTGCGCAGGCTTTCTTTGGAGGCCCACATGCTCAAGGGTGCCTGGGCGAGTATGCGTTCGATGACCGTATCGGTTGCCTTGTCCAGATCGTCCGCGAGCGCGGCGAGGAATCCCACCGAATGAGCCTCGTCAGCGCTCATCAGCTGGGCGGTCAGCAACAGGGCGGTCGTGCGGGAATGACCGAAGTGCCGGACCAGCAGGTCGAGGGCGGCCCCTGAGAGGCAGTTCCCGAGGGTGCGTGCGATCGGAACTCCGAACTTCGCTCGAGGTGTCGCGATCCGGAGGTCGACCGCGCAGGCGATGCCGAGACCGCCCCCGACGCAGTAGCCGTCGATCGAAGCGACGGTGGGGACGCACACGGCCTGCAGCCGGTCGAGCACCTGGGTCACCCGACGCTCGTAGTCCACCCCGTGCTGCCCGGAGGAGAACTCGGCGAACTGGCTGATGTCGGTTCCGGCGATGAACGCCCGGCTGTCGGCCCCGCGCAGGAGCATGACCCGGACTGCGTCGTCGGAGTCGGCGCGTTCACATGCCCGCTCGAGCGCCTCATACATAGCCCAGGTCATCGCGTTGCGCTGATCCGGCCGATTGAACGTCACCGTGAGCACATGGCCTTCGGCGCTGATCTCGATTTCCGAACTCGTCATCACTGTTCCTTCACCGTTTCGTCGGCATTGTCGGGGCCGACCACTGTGTTGCGGAGGGTGCCGATGCCGGAGATCTCGACCTCGACGGCGTCGCCGGGCACCATCGGCCCTACGCCGGCGGGGCTGCCGGTGAGCAGCACGTCCCCGGGCTCGAGGGTGATCCATCGCGTGACGAAGGCCAGCAGTTCGCCCACCCCGAAGATCATGTCCGAGGTCGATCCTTCTTGAACAACCTGTCCGCCGAGCCGGGTGGTGATCCGCAGCGCGGACGGATCGGGTACGTCGGTCTCGATCCAGGGGCCCAGTGGGCAGAAGGTGTCCGCACTCTTCGCGCGGGTCCACTGGCCATCGGCCCGCCAGTCGTGCGCGGTGACGTCATTCGCGCAGGTGTAGCCGAGCACGACGTCCGTGGCGCAGTTGGCCGGCACGTTCCGCGCGGTGCGGCCGATGACGACGGCCAGCTCGCCCTCGTACTCCAGGCGCCGCACCTCAGCCGGCCGCAGTATGTCCGCATCCGGGCCGACGATCGCGTTGGGAGCCTTGAGGAACAGGGGTGGCTGCGTGGGCCACGGCCGGCCCTTCTCCGCGACCTGGCCGGCGTAGTTGCTGCCGGCGCAGACGATCGTGCGGGGATCGCACGGCGGGAGCAACGCAAGGTCCGCCAGCTTCCCGACCACCCCGCCGGGCGGCCCCGGGTCGGCATTCCCGCCAGGCAGCTGGTGCACCAGATCTCCGACGACGGCGCCACGGCCGGCCCGGCCTTCGACGCAATAGCGAACGATGCGCATGCTGTCTCCTACTCCTGGACCCGGCCGGCCAGCGCCTCGCGCACCAACTCGACCGGATGCCACGCGGTGCGCCCTGCTCCGTGGAAGATCTGCTGCCGGCACGACACACCGGTTGCGGCCACGATCGTGTCGTCCGGTTCCGCCGCCAACGCCGGGAACAGCCGGTCCCCGCCGACGGTCATGGACATCTCGTAGTGCTCCGACTCGAAACCGAACGAGCCGGCCATCCCGCAGCAGCCCGCGTCGATCTCCACGACGTGCGCACCCGGAATCCGGCGCAGCAAGGCGATCGTGGCCGCCGTGCCGACTTCGGCCTTCTGGTGGCAGTGACCGTGGTACACGATCCGCCGCCCGACGAGCCAGGAGTCCGCGCGCAGGGTCAGCCGACCCGCGTCGATCGCCTCGACGAGGAGTTCCTCGACTTGCCTGACCCGGCTCGCGACCGCACGCACCCACATCGAGTCGGGCAGCAGCGCGGCGTGCTCGTCCCGCAGCATGAACACGCACGACGGCTCACAGCCGACGATCGGTGAGCCCGGCTCGGTGTCCGTCGTCAGCGAGTTGACTAGCGCCGACGCCTTCTTCTTCGCGTCGTCCAGCAGTCCTTTGGACAGGCTCGACCGGCCGCAGCAGCCACCACTCGCGAGCTCGACCCGCCAGCCAGACTGCTCCAGCAGCTCGATGGAGGCCTGGCCGATATGCGGCTCGGTGAAGGTGGTGAACGAGTCGGCGAGCCAGTTGACCGTGCCCAGAGGCAGCCGGATCCGGGCCGAGGACGGCCGATGACGGCTGAACCACCGGACCAGGCTGACCCGCTGGAACGTCGGCAGCGGGCGGGCCGCCGTGATGCCGAGGGCGCGCTCGGCGATCCGGCGCAGAGATCCGATCCGGCCGGGCAAGTTCGACAGCGGGGCGGTCGCCGAGCCGATCCGGTTGAGCGTGCGGATCGAACCGAAGACACGCGACCGCAGTGGGACTCCGTGGATCTCGTGGTGATGCGCGAGCGTCTCGGCCTTCAGCGAGCCCATGTCCACGCTCATCGGGCACTCGCTCTTGCACGCCTTGCACATCAGGCACAGATCGAGGATCTCGTGCAGCCGCTCTCCGCCCAGCGCGGCGTGCGGTTCCGGTTCGGACAGTGCCTTCACCAGCGCGTTGGCCCGGCCGCGGGTGGAGTGCTCCTCGTTCTTGGTCGCGATATAGGACGGGCACATGACGCCCGCAGTGGACTTCCGGCACGCGCCGATGTTCATGCACCTATCCGCGGCCCCGCGCATGCCGCCGACCACCTCGAACCGCAGCGTCGTTTCCAGCGGCGGGGCGGGCGGCAGGGCGTCGCGGTCGCGCAGGTTCTCGGTCATCGACGGTGCGTCGACGATCTTGCCCGGGTTCATCACGTTGCCGGGATCGAAGATGCGCTTGACCTCGCGCATCACCTCGTACAGGTCGTCGCCGAAGATCTCCCGGTTGAACTCGCTGCGGGCCAGGCCGTCTCCGTGTTCGCTGGAGTTCACCCCGCCGTACTCGGCAACCAGATCCTTGACGGCTTCGGCGACCGTGCGCATCGTGGCGACCTCGTCGGGTTTGGTCAGGTCGACGAAGGGGCGGATGTGCAGGCAGCCCACCGAGCAGTGGCCGTAGAACCCCGCCTCAAGCTGGTGATGATCGAGAATCTCCTTGAATCGCCTGGTGTACTCGGCCAGGTGGGCCGGGTCCACGGCGGTGTCCTCCACGAAGGCGAGCGGGCGGCGGGTGCCCTCGCCCGCGGCCATCAGCAGGCCCAGGCTGGACTTGCGGACCTTCAGCAACGCTTCTTGATCGGCGGGGCTGACCGCGCGCAGCGTATGGTAGCCGCGCCCGTTCTGCCGCCAGAGCGCATCGAGCCGGTCCAGCTTGGCGATCAGCTCCGCCTCGTCGTCACCGGTGAAAGAGACGAACAACAGTGCGCCCGGATCGCCGACGAGGATGTTCCCCAGCTCGGCGTACTCGATCTTCTGCCGGGACAGCTCCAGGATCGTGCGGTCCATCATCTCGACCTGGTGCGGTTCGCAGCTCAACGCGTCGGTGGTGGCTGAGATGGCGCTCATGGTGTCGGTGAAGTGGCCGACGGCGTAAACCGTGCGCGCGGGCTTGGGCACCAGGTCCACCAGAGCGTGCGTGACGACGACGAGCGTGCCCTCCGCTCCCACCACGAACTTGGCGAGATCGAACGGGTTCTCCCGCCCGAAGCCCACCAGCCGGTCGAGCCGGTAGCCACAGGCGCGACGCCAGAACGCCGGCATTCCGGCCGTGATGATGTCTTCTTTGGCGGTGATCAGTTCCGGGAGCGCCTGGTAGATCCGGCCCTCCAGCGTCGCGGGCGTCGCCCGGTGTTTCCGCTCCGCCTCGTCGACGGGTTCGAACCGGGCGCGCGAGCCGTCGGCGAGAACCACGTCCAGTGCCCGCACGTGGTCGAGCGTCATGCCGTAGGTCAGCGAGCCGCTTCCCGCGGAATTGTTGCCGATCATCCCGCCGATCGTGGCCCGGTTGCTGGTGGAGGTGTCCGGGCCGAACATCAGCCCGTGCGCGCCGGCCGCCCGGTTGAGCTGATCCTGCACGACGCCGACCTCCACCAGCGCGGTGCGCGCCACCGGGTCGATCCCGACGATCCGGTTCATGTGCCGGGACAGGTCGAGCACCAGACCGGGCCCCACCGTCTGGCCGGCCAGGCTCGTTCCCGCACCCCGGGGCACGATCGGCACGCCGAGCTCACCGGCGGCCTTCACCGCCGCGGCGACGTCGTCGGCGTGCCGTGGGAACGCGACCCCGAGGGGCATGATCGAGTACATGCTGGCGTCGCGGGAGAAGAGGTGGCGGCTGTAGTCGTCGAAGGCGACCTCGCCGTCCAGCGTGGCGCGGAGCGCACGCTCCAGGCGCGGGCCAACGGCGGACTGATCGCTGCCGGATGCGTCGGTCGTCGGGACGGTCAACACGAGTCCTTTCAGCCGGGGTCAGTTCCCGACCGGCCGCACCGCGGCGCCGATCCGTCAGGAGCAGGCGGACCTGGCACCGCGGTGGCCGGATCTCCTCAGGTGGGGTTCGACGCCGATGCTTGTTCTGTTCCAGCCGGCGTGGCATCGACTCGCGCGAGATTCGTGGCCTCGCGCAGCTTCTTGCGCAGTGGCAGGACAAGGAGTGCCGCGGCAGCGAAAACCACAGCGAAGAACACCTGAGTGAGCGCGTATCCCCCGCCGCTGAGGTCACTGAGCCATCCGCCGATGTAGGGCCCGAAAAAGCTGCCCAGGTTACCGACCCCGTTGATGAGGCCCATCCCCGCGCCCGCGGCCGCCACCGGCGTGAGCTTGGTGACCGTCGCCCAGAACGGCCCGTACCAGGCGATCGAAGCCGCCGTGCCGAGGATCATCGCCCCGAGTACGAGCCACTTCTGTTGCGCCGAGATCAGGCTCGCGACGGCGAGAATCACCGCTCCGGAGCCGAGGACAGCGGACATGTGGGCGACGTGCCCGCCCCGACGGTCCGCCGACCGGCCGACCAGGATGATGGCGACGCCCGCGGCGACCTGGGGCAACATCGCGACGAGACCCACCTGCAGGTCGGTGTGGAATGCCTTTTTGAGCACGCTCGGCATCCATAGGGTGAGGCCGAGCAGGCCCATCTGCGTCAACGTGTAGATCAGGGTGAACTGCCACACGATCCGGCTGGTGAAGGCGGCCTTGAACGTGCCGCGGTGCTTGAGAGGCTCGCCTTCCTCGATACGGGAGTTCTCGATGTAATTCCGCTCGTTCTCGGACAGCCAGCTCGCTTTCGCGGGCGTGTCACGCATTACCGCCAGCCATGCGATGAGCCCGACGATCAGCGGAGCGCTGCCCTGGATGATGAACATCCAGCGCCAGTCCGCGTAGGTCAGGATGATGCCGGAGAAGGGGGCGGCGACTATCGCCGCGATCGGTGTGTACAGCTTGAAAATCGCGTATGCCCTGCTGCGTTCGGAGAACGGGAACCAGGCCCGGATGGTGGTCATCAGCGCGGGCTGCACGCCACCCTCGGCCACCCCGAGGAGGAAACGGGCGAGCACGAGTTCGCCGAAGGTGTGGGTGAGGCCGGACGCTATCGCGGCCACACTCCACAGCACCAAGAGGATCGCGACCCACCGCTTCGCACTCCAGCGTTCGGCCAGGTATCCGCCGGGAATCTGCAGCAGCAGGTATCCCCAGAAGAAGATGCCGCTCGCGAGACCCTCCTGCGCCCCACTGAGATGCATGTCGTCTTTGAGGTGGGGGAGCGCAAAGCTGATGTTCGTTCGGTCTATGTAACAGATGATGTAGATGAAGACGATGACCGGCAGAATGTAGGTCCACCGCTTCATGTCGGACGGGCTCCGGACAGAGGACATCCGCTCAATCAACGATCTACCTCCTTGTAGATGGCCGGCGTGGTTGGCGCCGCCTTTGCGTTGCACGGCGTTGGTTTCACGCGGCGCGCAACACCTGCAGGGCGGCTTGGAGGCCGGCGGGGTCGACGGGCACATTGGCCAGTTCGAGCCCCATCTGGACGCCGGAGAGGGTTCCGGCCAGCGTCAGGTCGTTGAGGTCACCGAGGTGGCCGATCCGGAACACACGTCCGGCGAGCTTGCCCAAGCCGGTGCCCAGCGACATGTCGAAGCGGTCCAGGATGATCCGACGGACCTTGTCCGCGTCATGTTCCGCGCCCACCAGCACGGCGGTCAGGGAACTGGAGTACTCGCGTTCGTCGGCGCACAGCACCTCGAGGCCCCAGCCCCGCACGGCGGCCCTGGTCGCCTCGGCGTGGCGGTTGTGCCGCGCGAACACGTTGCGCAGTCCCTCCTCTTCGAGGAGCAGCAACGCCTCCCGCAGCCCGTAGAACAGGTTGGTGGCAGGGGTGTAGGGGTAGTAGCCGCGCTCGTTGGCCTCGAGGATCGGCGCCCAGTCCCAGTAGGACTTCGGCAGCCGCGCCCTCGCGTTGGCCGCAAGTGCCTTCTCGCTGACCGCGTTGAAGCCCAGGCCTGGGGGCAGCATCAGCCCTTTCTGCGAGCAGCTGACCGTGACGTCGACACCCCACTCTTCGTGCCGGTAGTCGATGGACGCCAGCGAGGAGATCGTGTCGACCAGCAGTAGCGCCGGATGGTCCGCCTGATCGATTGCCGCCCGGATTTCCGGCACCCGGCTGGTGACCCCGGTCGAAGTCTCGTTGTGGACGACCATCACCGCCGCGATGCCGTGTGCCTTGTCCGAGGCCAACCGTTCGGCGACAACCTGAGGGTCGACACCCCGCCGCCAGTCTCCGGGAACGAAGTCGATGACCAACCCGAGGCGTTCCGCCATGTCTCGCCACAGAGTGGCGAAATGACCGGTTCCGAAGGCCAGCACACGATCGCCGGGCGACAGGGTGTTGACGAGTGCCGCTTCCCAAGCCCCGGTGCCCGAAGAGGGATAGATGACAACCGGACCCGTGGTGCCGAACACCGGTTTGACACGCTGCAGAAGGTCCAGCGCGAGCTCAGCGAAGTCCGGTCCGCGGTGGTCGATCGTGGGTTGCGCGATGGCCCGCAGCACCCGGTCGGGGACGTTGGTCGGTCCGGGAATCTGCAGGAAATGCCGTCCACTGTGAGCGGTCACTACACCTAGTTCCATTCTGTGCCGTGACATGGCACGCTGTGCTGTGACGAGGTCCAGCGATGCTAGGTTTTGCACGATCGAGGAGTCAAGAGATTGCGAAACGTCCTGAACACGCTCCGGGTGCTGGAAGAGGTCGCATCGCGGCAGCCGGTCGGCGTCGGCGAGTTGGCTCGCGTGCTGGACATGCCAAAGAGTTCGGTTCAGCGTGCGTTGCTCACCCTCAGCACGGCTGGATGGATACGCCCCGCTTCGGGCGAGGTCACGCGGTGGGTGATGACCACCAAGGCGCTCGCGGTCGGCGGGCATGCCAGCGGGGATCTCGGCCTGCGCGACGCAGCGGTGCCGATCATGGAGGACCTGCGCAGGCGCACCGAGGAGACCATTCACCTCACGATTCCCGAGGACGACATGGTCGTCCTGATCGAGCGGCTGGAGACGCTCAAACCGGTACGCATCAGCATGTCCCTGGGCCATGCGCTTCCCCTGCATGCGTCCGCCAACGGCAAGGCGGTACTTGCGAACAGCGGTCCCGAGAGCATCAGGCGCCTGCTAGCCAATGAGCTGCCGCGCTACACCGACACCACGATCACCGATCCGGACCAGCTGCTCGCCGAGCTGACCGCGATCCGGGAACGCGGGTTCGCCGTCAACCACGGGGAGTGGAGATCCGACGTCGGCTCGGTCGCCGCGGCCGTCATGGGAGGCCCCGAGAAGCCGATCGCTAGCCTCAGCGTGAACATACCGATGGGCCGCCTGAGCAAGGAAGCCGAAGCGGCCTACGGCATCTCGGTGGGTGAGGCGGCGAGCAGCCTCAGCGCCCGGCTCGGATACACCCCCGGGCCTGCCCCGCGAACCAGCTCCGAACCGTTTCGGCGAGATCTACCTCAGCGGGGTCCCCACCATGATCAAAGCCCGCTGCGGTAGATCTCGGCAGAGGCGGACGACGAGCCGACGCCCGGAGCGCGTGTGCCCGGCCGCCGGGTCCAACCTACAAGCACCGACCCGGACCAGTAGAATTTCGCCAAGCAGAATGTATATCTCGCTGGACGGAGGACCCTTGGTGGCCAAGACTCCCGGATCCGGGGGCGTGACGTCGGTGGAGCGGGCGGTCGACGTGCTCGAGCTTATGGCCAACGCACCGCGCGAGGT
>DATHIT010000238.1:0-10721 GCA_035489915.1 Pseudonocardia sp.
CCGCCACACGCGGCGGTGGTCGCCGCCACCACCAAAGCCAGTGATGCCGCGGCGGCCATCCGCACCCCCCGGGTGCTGCCGCGGATGGTCGTCTGAGTCATCTCCCCTGCCTTTCGCCTGCGGAAAACCGGTGTTCGGGGCACCGGTGGACTACTGGTATCTCAATGCTTCGATGGGCTGTAGCCGGGCCGCGCGGTTCGCTGGGAAGCCGCCCGCGATCAGCCCGATGAGCAGGCTGACCGCAAAGGAGAGGGCGATGGCCCGGTAATCGACCGTCGGTGCACCAAAGTCGGGGGCGACCTTCGGAATGATCACCTGTGCGGCCACCGTAATGGCTGTGCCGATCAGGATGCCGACAAAACCGCCGATGCCCGCGAGCATCGTCGACTCGATCAGGAACTGCTTCATGATGGCGCTGCGGCGAGCGCCGATGGCCTTGCGGATTCCGATCTCTCTGGTCCGCTCGGTCACCGAAACGAGCATGATGTTCGCGACCCCGATGCCGCCCACGATCAGGGAGATGGCGGCCACCGCAACGGTGAACAGGGTCAGGAACGTCAGGAACTGGTTGGCCTGGTCGAGCAGGCTCTGCAGCGCGGTGGCCTGGTAGTCGCGCTTGGCCGGGTCTCTGATCAGGTGCCGGCTGTCCAGCACCTTGTAGATCTCTTCTTGCGCCTGGGGGACCTGGTCCACCGATCCGGCCTGCACGAGGATCTGGCTGACCGTGTCGTCCCCGCCGACCAGGTAGGCCCGCGCGGCACCCAGCGGCATGATCGCCGCGTCATCCTGCTGGCCGTTGGCCTTGACCACGCCGATGACCTGGTAGTTGCCTCGGCTGACCCGCACGGTCTTGCCGACCGCCTCGCCGGCGTTGCCGTCGAACAGGGTGGCGATCGCGTTCGGGCCGAGCACAACTACCCGGGCGTTGGATTTGGCCTGCTCCGGGGTGTACATCGAGCCGACAACCAGCTCCCGGTTCACCACGCTCAGGTAGTCCGGGGTGGAGCCCTGCACGGCGGCGCGGAACTGGCGCTGGTTGTAGGAGACCAGCTCGGAACCACCGACCACCGGCGTCACGTTGCCGATGTTCGGAGCCTGGGCGGGATTGCGGAGCGCGGTGACGTCGGAGTCCTTGAGTTCCTTCGCCGCCCCGCCGCCCGGCACGCTCCCGTTGATCTTGGTGATGATGATCTGGTTGCCCAACGCGCCGAACTGGGTGTTGAACCCGGCCTTGATGCCGTTGCCAAGGCCGACCAGGATGATGACCGCCGAGACCCCGATCACGATGCCCAGCGTGGTCAGCGCGGACCGTAGCCGGTTGGCGCGCAGGCTGCGCATCGCGATGGTGAAGGCCTCGGCGAGGTTCATTGCGGAACCACCGTGCGGTTGTGCTGGACCTCGTCGCTGACGATCTCGCCATCGCGCAGGGTGACAACGCGCTTGGCGAACTGGGCGACATCGTTCTCGTGGGTGATCAGGATTACCGTGCGGCCGGTGTCGTTCAGCTCGACGAGCAGCTTCATGATCTCGGTGGTGGACGCGCTGTCCAGGTTTCCGGTCGGCTCGTCGGCCAGGATCATCACCGGGTCGGTGACGATCGCCCTGGCGATTGCGACGCGCTGCTGCTGACCACCGGACAGCTCGTTGGGCATGTGCTTGACCCGCCCACCGAGCCCGACCCGCTCCAGCGCCTCGACGGCCTTGCCGCGCCGGTTACCGATACCGGCGTAAACCATCGGCAGCTCGACGTTGCGCACCGCGCTCGTCCTGGGGATCAGGTTGAACGACTGGAACACGAAGCCGATCTTGCGGTTGCGGATCTCGGCGAGCGCGTTGTCCTTCAGATCGCCGACGTCCACCCCATCGAGCCGGTAGACGCCCTCCGTGGGCACGTCCAGGCAGCCCAGGATGTTCATCATGGTGCTCTTGCCGGAACCCGACGCACCCATGATCGCGACCAGGTCGCCCGCCGCGATGGACAGGCTGACGTTATTCAGGGCGCGTAATTCGATGTCGCCCATCTTGTAGATCTTTGTGACGCTATCGAGCTCGATCATTTTCCCCCCGGGTTGCGGGTTTTGCCCGCCTCCCAGCATCTCAAGGTTCCTCGTCGCAGCGGCACGTCAATTCCGGCTTTGTCTATAGCCATGCGAACCAACTGGACAACGACCTTGGTAGGAGGCGGGTTACGTCAATGTGGAGATCGTCACCGATAAGGGTGTCAGCAATCTGAAGGGTAGGTCACCGCCCGTACAGGTTGGGCAACGTCTCCTCCCAGGCTCGAGCCAGCTCGGCCAGGGTTAGCTTACCTAGGTTAGCCAGGGCTAACCCAGCGTCTGCGACCGCCACCACGCCAAGCTCATGGACCGAGACCGAATGGTCCTCGCAGCGTTGCGTGAACCCGGCCAGCTGTGCCGGACGAACGGCCACAATCACCCGTCCGGGTGACTCGGAGAACAGTGTCATGAACGGGTCGGCGCCGGCCGGCAGCTCGACCTCCGCGCCCCGCCCGCCGATCAGGCAGGCCTCCACCAGTGCCTGGGCCAGGCCGCCCTCGGACAGGTCGTGCGCGGAGCTGACCGCGCCGGTCGGGGCGGCCTCGGCCAGCAGCTCGGCGAGCGCGCGCTCGGCGGCCAGGTCCACCTTCGGGGGACGTCCGCCCAGGTGGCCGTGCACCACGTGGGCCCACTCGCTGCCGTCCAGGTCCTCGCGCGTGGTGCCGAGCAGCAGGATCCGGTCGCCCTCGGCGGCGAACCCGGTGGGGATGCGGTGCGCCACGTCGTCGATCACGCCGAGCACCCCGACCACCGGAGTGGGGTGGATCGCGGTGGCCCCGGTCTGGTTGTAGAAGCTGACGTTGCCACCGGTGACCGGGATACCGAGGGTGGCGCAGCCGTCCGCCAGGCCGTGCACCGCCTGCTCGAACTGCCACATCACCGCCGGGTCCTCCGGCGAGCCGAAGTTGAGGCAGTCGGTGACCGCGAGCGGGACCGCGCCACTCACCGCGACGTTGCGGTACGCCTCGGCCAGGGCCAGCTGCGCGCCGGTGTACGGGTCCAGCGCGCAGAACCGGGCGTTGCAGTCGGTGGACACCGCGACGCCCTTGCTCCCCGCGCCGGTCCGCCCCGGGCCGCCGGACTCGCCGAACTCGTCGATGCGTACCAGGCCGGAGTCGGACGGCTGCGCGGAGACGGTGTTGCCCCGCACGTAGCGGTCGTACTGGTCGGTGACCCAGGCCCGGCTGCACAGGTTCGGGCTGGCCGCCATCGTGACGATGGTGTCCAGCAGCTCCCGGCTGGTCCGGGGCCGGGGCAGGTGCTCGGTGGTGTCGGCGATCAGCGCGTCCTGCCGCTCGTCGGGCCGGGCGATCGGGCGCTGGTAGACCGGGCCCTCGTGGGCCACCGTGCGCGGCGGCACGTCCACCACCGTCTCGCCCCGCCAGGTGATCACCAGCCGGTCGCCCTCGGTGACCTCGCCGATCACCGTGGCCAGGGTGTCCCACTTGCGGCAGACGGCCAGGAACGCGTCCACGTTCTCCGGGGTGACCACCGCGCACATGCGTTCCTGCGACTCGCTGGACAGGATCTCCGCCGGCGTCATGTTCGTCGCGCGCAGCGGCACGGCGTCCAGCTCGATGTGCATGCCGCCGTCGCCGGCGGACGCGAGCTCCGAGGTGGCGCAGGACAGCCCGGCCCCGCCCAGGTCCTGGATGCCGACCACCAGGCCGGCCCGGAACAGCTCCAGGCAGCACTCGATCAGCACCTTCTCGGTGAACGGGTCGCCCACCTGCACGGACGGCAGCTTCTTGCGGCCGCTGCCCGACTCGTCACCGCTGAACGTCTCGCTGGCCAGCACGGAGACCCCGCCGATGCCGTCCAGCCCGGTCCGCGCGCCGAACAGGATGATCTTGTTGCCGGTGCCGGAGGCGTGTGCCAGGTGCAGGTCCTCGGTCTTCAGCACACCCACACACAGGGCGTTGACCAGCGGGTTACCCGCGTACACCGAGTCGAAGACCACCTCGCCGCCGATGTTCGGCAGGCCGAGGCAGTTGCCGTAGAAGCTGATCCCGGAGACCACGCCGGGCAGCACCCTGGCGGTGTCCGGGGCGTCCGCCGGGCCGAACCGCAGCGGGTCGGCCACCGCGATCGGCCGGGCGCCCATCGCCATGATGTCCCGGACGATGCCGCCCACTCCGGTGGCCGCGCCCTGGTGCGGCTCCACGTAGGACGGGTGGTTGTGGCTCTCCACCTTGAAGGTGACCGCCCAGCCGTCGCCGATGTCCACCACACCGGCGTTCTCGCCGATGCCGGCCAGCATCTTGGACTGCATCTCCGGCGTGGTGGTCTCGCCGAAGTAGCGCAGGTGCACCTTGCTGGACTTGTAGGAGCAGTGCTCGCTCCACATCACGCTGTACATGGCCAGCTCGGCGTCGGTGGGCCGGCGGCCGAGGATGGCGCGGATGCGGTCGTACTCCTCAGCCCGCAGGCCGAGCTCCGCCCAGGGCTGAGCCTGGTCAGGGGTCTTCTCGGCAACCTCGACTGTGTCGATGCTCGACGCTGCAAGCACGTCTTCGGAGTCGATGCTCGCCCCGGCAACCAGGTCTTTGGAGTCGATCACAGCTCTAAGGATAGTTGGCGGCCCCCGGTGGCCAGCTGGTCGCTGGCCTGATCCGGGGGCCGGTGTGCTGTTTCAAGGTCGTCGATCGAGACCCAATCGTGACAACCGAGGCTCCGCGCGCCTTACTGGAATCGCAACGCCTCGATCGGCTGCAGCCGCGCGGCGCGCAGCGCCGGGTACCCGCCGGCGACCAGCCCGATGATCAGACTGACCCCGATGGCCACCACGATGGCCACGATGGACACCGTGGGTGTGCCGAAGTCCGGCGCCACCTTGGGGATGATGATCCCGGCCGCGACGGTGATGCTCGAGCCCAAGATGATGCCGACGAACCCGCCGGCGGCGGCCAGCACGGTGGACTCGATCAGGAACTGCTTCATGATCGCGCTGCGCCGGGCACCGATGGCCTTCCGGATGCCGATCTCCCTGGTCCGCTCGGTCACCGAGACCAGCATGATGTTGGCGACTCCGATGCCGCCGACGATCAGCGAGATGGCGGCCACCGCGATGATGAACATCGACAGGAACGACAGGAACTGGTTGATCTCGTCCAGCTGGTTCTGCAACGCGGTGACCTTGAAGTCCCGCTTGGCCGTGTCCTTGATGTTGTGCTGCTTGTCCATCACCTTGTTGACCTGCTCGAGCGCGGCCGGCACCTGCGGCACGCTGGCCGCCTTCACCGCCATCGAGCTGATGATGTCGTTGCCGCCGACCACGAAGGCCCGCGCGGCGCCCAGCGGCATCAGTGCGATGTCGTCGGAGTACCCGTCGGACTTCAGGATGCCGATCACCTTGAACGAGGCGCGGTCGATCCGGACCGTCGAGCCCAGTGCCTTGCCGGCGTCGCCGCCGTAGAGGTTGGCCACCGGGTTGGGGCCGAGCAGCACCACCTTGGCGTTGCCCTGGGCCTGGTGCTCGTTGAACATCTCGCCGAGCACCATCTCCCGGTTGTTCACCGTGAGGTAGTTGGTGGTCGAGCCGGTGACCGTGGCCCGGAACTGGGTACCGGGGCCGGCCTGCACGATCGAGTCGCCGATGCGTACCGGGATCACCGCGCCGATGTCCGGGGCCTCGGTCTTGTCCAGCAGCGCCTCGACGTCACGGTCGCGCAGCTCCTTGGGCGCGCCGCCGCCGGGCACCGAGCCGGACACCTTGTCCACGGTGATCGCGGTGGCCAGCTCACCGAAGGACTTGTTGAAGCCGGCTTTCATGCCCTCGCCCAGCCCGACCAGCACGATCACCGCGGTGACACCGATGACGATGCCCAGCGTGGTCAGCGCCGAACGCAGGCGGTTTGCCCGCATGCTTCGCGCCGCGATGGTGAGTGCCTCTTGGAAATGCATGCCTACCCGCGCCTCCGGTTTGTCCCGCTCTCCCAGCATCGGGGGCATCGGTCGCGGGGGCACTTCTATTTCAGGAATGCTGTCGAAGGTGAGCAAACACATCGTGTGGGACTGGAACGGGACGCTCTTCGACGACGCCCACACAGGTTACCTGGCCGCGTGCGAGGTTTTTGCCGCTCGGGGCCTGCCCTGGGTGAGCGCGGAGCGCTATCGGGCCGCCTACACCCGCCCCATCCAGGACTTCTACATCCGGTTGTTCGGCCGCCCGTTGGCTCCCGGGGAGTTCGACCGCATCGACGAGGAGTTCCACGACGCGTACCGGCGGGCATTGGCCGATGTGAGCTTGGCCACAGGCGCGCGGGAGACGCTGCGCGACTGGCGGGAGAGCGGCGGTACCCAGTCGCTGCTGTCCATGTTCCGGCACGACGGACTGCTCGCCCTGGTCCGGCGGCTCGCCATCGAGGACGAGTTCGCCAGGATCGACGGGCTGGTCGGCCCCGGCGGCGGTCGCAAAGCCGCCCACCTCGCTGCGCACCTGGCCGCGCTGCAACTCGATCCCGCCGAGGTGGTGCTGGTCGGGGACAGCCTGGACGACGCCGACGCGGCGGCCGAGGTCGGCGCCAGCTGCATCCTGTTCAACGGCGGCTACCACGACCGCGCCGCGCTGGCGGTGGCCGCCGTGCCGATCGCCGACAGCATGGCCGACGCCCTGCCGGAGCTGCTGCGCTGGGCCACCGAGCTGCGCCGACCCAGCGACGCCGAGGCCAGCTGACCCCCGGCTCAGCTCGGCAGCCGCACCACGCTGACGAAGAAGTGGTCGATCTGGCGGATCGCGGCGATGAAGCCGTCCAGGTCCACCGGCTTGGTGACGAACGCATTGGCGTGCAGTTGGTAGCTGCGCCGCACGTCATCCTCGGCGCCGGAGGTGGTCAGCACCACCACCGGGATGTGCCGCAGCGCGTCGTCGGACTTGATCTCCGAGAGCACCTCGCGACCGTCCCGGCCGGGCAGGTTCAGGTCGAGCAACACCAGGTCCGGGGTGAGTGCGTCGCGGTACGGGGGCTCGCGACGCAGGTAGGCCAGCGCCTGGTTGCCGTCGTTCACCACGTCCAGCCGGTTGTGCAGGTACTCCTGGAACGCCTCCCTGGTGAGCACCGCGTCGCCCTCGTCGTCCTCGACGAGCAGCACGTTGATCGCCCGGGGCGAGCTGGCTGGTGGGGCTGGCTCAGTCATCTGTCGGCTCCTGGCTGGCGACGGGCGGCGGGAGCGGCAGGCTGAACCGGATAGTGGCGCCGTCGCGTCGCTCGGTGTCCAGCCAGATTCTCCCGCCGTGGTATTCGACGATCCGCTTGGCCAGCGCCAATCCTATGCCGGTGCCCGGATACGACCCCTGCCCGTGCAGCCGCTGGAAGATGACGAAGATCTTGTCGGCGAACTCCGGATCGATGCCGATCCCGTTGTCCGCGACGCTGATCCGCCAGCCCACCTCGTCGCGGGTGGCGTCCACCCGCACCTCGGCCGGGGTTTCCGGGCGGCGAAACTTCACCGCGTTGCCGATCAGGTTGGCCATCAGCTGGCGCAGCAGCGCCGGGTCGCCCCGCACCTCGGGTAGCTCGCCGACCACGATCCGGGCCTCGGCCAGCCCGGTGGCGGTGGCCACGTCGTCCACCGAGGCCAGGTCGCGCAGCGCGTCGGCGGTCACCTCGGCCAGCGACACGTCGGCCAGCGGCCGGTCCGCGCGGCCCACCCGGGAGAACGCCAGCAGCTCGCTGATCAGCAACTGCATCCGTCGCGCGCCGTCCACCGCGAACTCGATGTACTGCTGGGCCCGCTCGTCCAGCTCGCCGGCGTAGCGGCGCTGCAGCAGCTGGCAGAACCCGGCGACCTTGCGCAGCGGTTCCTGCAGGTCGTGCGAGGCGACGTAGGCGAACTGCTCCAGATCGCGGTTGGACCGCATCAGGTCGACGGCCTGGCTCTGCAGCCGGTCCCGGGTGTCCCGCAGCTCGAGCTGGCTGGCCTCCAGCTCGGCCAGCTCGTTGACAATCCGGCTGCGCATCCGCTCCACGTCGGCGGCCACGGCGGTCAGCTCGGGCGGCCCCGGCGGTACGCCGACCCGGTGGGCGTGCTCGCCGTCGGCCACCCTCCTGGCGTCCTCGGCGAGCCGCTCAATCGGCCGAGTCACCCAGCGGCGGAGCAGCAGCAGGGTCGCGGTGCCGGCCGCCGCGGCCAGCGCCGCCGCGCAGAACAGCGCGATCAGCTCGGTGCGCCGGTACACCTCGAGCCCCGCGGTGGCCGCGTCCCGGCGCGCGTCCAGCTCGCTGACCAGCTCGCGCGCCGAGGTCAGTACCGGCTCGAACAGCTCCTCCTCGGTCCGGTACCCGGCGTCCGCGGCCGGCCTGGGCCCGCCGCGCGCCACGGCGTCCAGCAGCGGCTCGGCGCCGCGGGTCCGCCACGCCTCGGTCTTGGCGAGCACCCGGTCCAGCTGGCCGGAGATGTCCGCGTCCTCGGCCGTCAGCAGCGCGCGCAGGATCGCCACGTCGTCGTCCTGGCGGGTGATCGCGGCCTGGTAGGCCACCCGACGCGCGGGATCCCCGGACAGCGCGAAGCCGCGTACCGCGTTCTGCTCCTCCACCAGCGTGGTGAGCAGCTCGGCGAAACCTCGTCGGGTCGGCCCGATCCGGTTCAGCAGGTCGTCCACGGCGGCCTCGTTGCGGTTGGTGACCACGACCAGCACCACGATCGCGGCCAGCACGCCGACCGCGCCGAGCCCGACCAGCGCGGTGACCCGGCGCGCCAGCGTCCACCGCCTCACCGATGCGGCCCCCCGTCGCGGAGCAGCAGGATGGCCACGTCGTCGCCGAGTGGCCCGCCGTTGAGGTTCACCGCCTGCTCCACCAGCCGGCCCGGCAGCGCGCTCAGCTCGGTCTCCCGGTGCTGCTCCAGCAGCGCGAGCAGCCCGGTGTTCCACAGCCGGTCCAGCTGGTCCGGGCCGCTCCAGCCCTCGATCAGGCCGTCGGTGTAGAGCATCAAGGCCCAGTCGGGCTGCAGTGCGGTGGTGACCGCCGGCCACTTCGGGTCGGCCAGCACCCCCAGCGGCGGGCCCACCTCGTGCGGCAGCTCGGTGGGATCGGGGCGCAGCATGATCGGCGGTGGGTGGCCGGCGATCCGGGCCTTTACCCGCACCTGCCCGTCCGTCTCGAACAGCGCCATGGTGCACATCGTGGTGAACAGCGCCCTCTCGTGCCGCTCGCTGTTCAGCACCTGCTGCAGGGCGGGCAGCACCGCCGGCTCGCCGAGGCCGCTGAGCGCCAGCGCCCGCCAGGACACCCGCAAAAGTGCACCCAGCGCCGCCTCGTCCGGCCCGTGCCCGGCGACGTCGCCGATGATGGCGTGCACCGATCCGTCCGGGCAGCGCAACGCGTCGTAGAAGTCACCGCCCAGCGGCGAGCGCCGGCCCGGTCGGTAGAACGGGTTCGCCGCCACGAAGCTGCCGTCCAGCAGCAGCCGGGGCAGCAGCCCGCGCTCCACCCGCGCCGACTCGGCCCGCTCCAACTGCGCCTCCCGCAGCCGCACCGCGTTGCGCTCGGCCCGCCGCCGCTCCACCGCGTACCGCACCGAGCGGGCCAACAGCGATCCGTCCACCGAGCCCTTGACCAGGTAGTCCTGCGCGCCCTCGGCCATCGCCGCGGCGCCAAGGTGCTCGTCGTCCAGGCCGGTGAGCACGCAGATCGCGCAGTACAGCGGAGCCTGGTCGCGCAGTGCGCGCAGCGCGTCCAGTGGGTCCCGCCCGGCCAGATCGGGCAGCTGCAGGTCCAACAGGACACAGTCGGCGGCGGCCAGCTGGCCGGACCGCACCGCCTCGGCCACCGTGCCCGCCACGGTCAGCTCGATCCGCGCGTCCACCTCGGCGAGCAACTCGCGGACCAGGAAGACGTCCCCCGGGTCGTCCTCCACGAGCAGCACCCTGGAGACGGCGGAGGTGTGCTCAGACGGACGACTCAACCCCAACCCCTCCCAAGCCTGCCCAGCGGGACAGCGAAGTCTAGGAGAGCGTTGCCGTTTTGCCGCCGTCCGGCTGGCGGCGTGGTGATCCGCTAGTTGTCGACCAACTGGGTCAGCACCGAGGTGAACAGGCCGAGGCCGTCGGCGGACGGGCCGGTGGCCGGGTCGATCGCGTGCTCGGGGTGCGGCATCAGCCCGACCACCCGGCCGTTCGCCGAGGTCACCCCGGCAATGTCCCTGCTCGACCCGTTCGGCGCCGGGGCGTCGTAGCGGAACACGATCCGCCCGTCGCCCTCCAGCTCGTCGAGGGTGCGCTGGTCGGCGACGTAGCGGCCCTCGCCGGTCTTCAGCGGCACCAGGATGCGCTGGTTCGCCTGATACCCGGAGGTCCACGCGGTGTCCGGGTTCTCCACCCGCAGCCATAGGTCCCGGCAGATGAAGCGCAGGCCGGCGTTGCGGGTCATCGCACCGGGCAGCAGGCCGGCCTCACAGAGGATCTGGAAGCCGTTGCAGATGCCCAGCACCGGCATGCCCTGGCCGGCGGCGTCGATCACCGGCGTCATCACCGGGGCGAACCGGGCGATCGCGCCGGCACGCAGGTAGTCCCCGTAGGAGAAACCGCCGGGCACGATCACCGCCTGCACGCCGTGCAGGTCAGCGTCGGCGTGCCAGAGCGGCACCGCCTCGGCGCCGGCGTAGCGGACCGCGCGCGCCGCGTCCACGTCGTCCAGGGTGCCCGGAAAAGTGATCACCCCGATC
>DATHIT010000239.1:0-2944 GCA_035489915.1 Pseudonocardia sp.
GTCGATCACCACCTGACGGGCGCCGCGCAGGTGGGACAGGAACGGCGGCATGGTCTCCGCCACGTTCGCCCCGGCCAGCACCACCACCTCGGCGGCGTCCAGGTCGGTGACCGGGAAGGGCAGGCCCCGGTCCAGCCCGAAAGCACGGCTGCCGGCGGCCGCGGCGGAGGACATGCAGAACCGGCCGTTGTAGTCCACCTGCGAGGTGCCCAGCGCGACCCTGGCGAACTTGCCGAGCAGGTAGGCCTTTTCGTTGGTCAACCCGCCGCCGCCGAACACCCCGACCGAGTCAGCCCCGTGCGCGGCCCGCAGCGCGTTGAGCCGCTCGGCCAGGTAGCCCAGTGCGGTGTCCCAGTCCACCGGCGAGCCGTGCAGCAGCGGGGTGGTCAGCCGCCCCGGATGGCTGAGCAGCTCGGCCGAGGTCCAGCCCTTCTGGCACAGCCCGCCCCGGTTGGTGGGGAACTCCCGGGGTTCCACCTCGGGCCGGCCCGAGCCGCCGGACCCGGCAGGCGCCGCCGTGACCGTCATGCCGCACTGCAGCGCGCAATACGGGCAGTGCGTCGCGGCGGCTCCCGCTGGGCTCATGCCGGGCCATGCTTCCCACGACCGGTTACCGACGTGTTGCCGAGCCATTGCGGCTGAACAGAATGGTCCTCACCGTCGACATCGCTGTCCTGTGTACCGCCGGGTCGTCACATCCCGTCGACTGCCTCGTTGAACGGGTATGTCCCGCGCGGTGATCGCGCCACAGGCGCTGGTCGCCATCGGAGGTCGCGCGACCCGGTTGCGTGCCGAGGACGTCAGGGTCGGTGCAAGCAAGTCGTTCATGGTCAGCGGACGGCGTCCGCTGCTCTACTGGTGCCTCAAGTCGCTGCATGCCGCCGGCGTCCGCCGCCTGGTGCTGGCCGGCAACGAGCCCGTCCACCTGAGTAAGGCCGAGGCCGTGCTGCGCTGTGCGCATTTCGAGTTCGATTCCGTCGTCTACGTCCAGGACGCCGGCCTCGGGCTACATGGGCTGCCCGCGCAGCTGACCGGCCTGCTCGAGGACAACGTGCTGTTCGAAGCCGGGCACGGAATCAGCCACCCGCGCCACTACCTGGCGATGCTTGCCCGAAAGAACCCGGACAACGTGGTGTTCTCCGCATTCCCGACCAACCCGGCCAATCCCCGGTACCGGGTGCTGGTGGACGGCGAAGGCCGCGGCCACCCGGCGCTCGGCCCATCGAAGTGGAGCGGCCTCGGCCCGCCGCTCGCGCTGGCGCAACCCATGCTCATCGACCGCCGGTACGTCGAGCTGCTGGCGGCGTTCGACTACACGGTCGACCGGATCGCGGACCACTACCTGGCGACCGGCCGGCTGGCCGCGGTCCGCAGCGGGCTGCCGGTGGAGTTCGACCTGTCCGGGGAGTACCGGGTGGCCATGGGCTGGTATCGGCTCAGCCTGGCCGCCGACCCGGCCGCCGAGCGACCCTGGTCGGCGGCAGCGTTGGCGCCGGCCGGTACCGGATGACCCGCCACCCGGTACCGGAGTTGGTTACTCCGGTACCGGGGTTGGTTCAGGCCGCCGACTTCCGTGGTGGCTCTGACGGGTCATCCCACCCGTCCACGACCGCTAGCAGGTCCCCGTCCGGCACCGCGTCCCGGCGCAACCGGGTCTCCGCGAGCAGCAGCGACCGGTCCAACTCCTGGTAGGCGTGGATCGCCTGGGCGGTCTGGCGCAGTTCCCGGCGGCCCCGGGCGAGCTGCCGCTCCCGGACCCGCAGGTTCAGCTCCTCGAACCGCGACCCAGCCGCAAAGCCGGCCAGGAAGATCGCTCCGGCGACCACCAGTAGGTAACCGAACTCCATCATTTCCGACCTCCCTTCACGCTCCGTGTCATCTCCACACGTTGAGTGCACCAGGGGTCGGTGTCGGTGTTCGGGGCGAAGGAAGGTGGCCAGCGGTTGAATGCTGGTCACCGGTTGGGCAACATCGGGGCATGCAGGCCGACGTTGTGGACCCGCACGCCGACCTGTGCGCCGACCTGCGGCTGCTGCGCCTGCATGGGATCCCTCGTGCGCGCACCCTGGACATCCCCCGGTTGCTGGCCGCGGCCGAACAACTCGGGTACGGAGCCACCGGCACGCCGGTCGACAACGCCATGACTGCGCTGCTTCGCCAGGCGGTGAACCGGCTGGGCGAAAGCCGGGAGGCGGTGGCGGCCGAGCGGAGCTTTGGGCTGTCGGCGGGGCACAAACTCTGGAAGGCCGCCGACCGGCGCCGGGCCGCCGCCCAGGTTCAGGGCGTCAGCATCGAGACGTTCCGGAAGAGTTACGAACTGACCCTGATCGACCAGCTGGCCACCGAGATCCTCGGATTGCTCGACGAGCGCCCCAGCAACGGGCAACCAGCCTCCCGCGGCGTCCCGCCGAGTGAGCCGGTGGCACCCGAGTTCGGGCGCGAGCACCACGTGGCCGACGTCCTGCGGGCCGCGCACGCCAACGCCGACTGGGATCTGGTGGAGGGCGTCTACCTGCAGTGCGTGGACATCGCCCAGAACCATGACGGTGAATTCATGCCGGACGCCATCCCGGCGTTCTTCGCCGAAGCACTGGGGCGGATGTCGGCCAACTACTTCGGTCGGGAGGAGCAACTGATCCTGCACGGTCTGGGCATCCTCGGCAACGCCGAGCAGGCGAACAAGATCACGCCGGCGCTGTTCCGGCAGCTCTACACCGACGGCCGCTTCGAACGGTTCGTGCAGTACGCCTCGGGGACCCGGTCACGCCGCCGCCCGCGCCCGTTCGAGACGCTGGTCGAGACGGCCCGCCGGTTCCGCGACCTGAACCACCTGCGGGCGGTGCTGGAAGGCGTGCCCACCTCGTGCGTGCTCGGCGGCTCGGTCAACTTCTCCCGCTACTTCAACGTGCGGGGCAGCAGCGGGGAGCTGCCCGGGTCGGGCGTG
>DATHIT010000240.1:0-21771 GCA_035489915.1 Pseudonocardia sp.
GGGTGACAATGCGGCCCATGTGGCCCATGAGGCGCTAGCGACTGGTGGGCCAATTCGGGGCTTTGGTAAAGAATAGTTGCAAGCGGTATCACTATGTGATCTCCAAGGCATGGCTCTGACCTGCGATAACGCGATATCACAGCGACGAATTCCACGGATGTAATTCGAATGGCCTAGTGATCAGTGGAAGGCTTAGCGCCGCGCGGCATTGCGCCACCAGCCGCAAATGGAATGTGCCGCAGTATCGAGCCCATGAATTGGTCGTTAACCCTCACGAGAAGTCGAGCCGTACGCACGGCACGGCTCGACCCAGCAAGCGATTGGGGGATGTCGCCATGGAGCTCAGGTCCGACATAGCGGCCGCTGCCACCCACATGACATCCGGCTACGAGGTCCACCGCGAGATCCGCCAGCTCGGCGCGTACCTGCGGGAGGGCGAGACGGTGCGGCGGCTGGCGTCCGGCGTCTACGGAGCCGGTGCCGGGTTGCTCGCGGTGACCGACCACCGGGTGCTTCTGCTCCGCGACGGCCGCAGTGGCCAGGCCAGCGAGGGGTTCCCGCTGGGGCGGCTGTCCGTGGTGGATTGGGTTGACGATGGCGCACTGGGGAACATCACCGTCTCCGACTCCAACACCACCGCCGAGCTGCGCGACGTTCCGGCCGCCGAGGGCGCCGCGATCGTCGCCTACATTCGGTCGCTGACCGACCCGGAGGCGAACGTCCCCCCGGCCCGGCGCTGGTCGAGCTTCGGCTCGCGGCCCGGAACCGAGCCGGCCCGACCCGGCGACACCGGTCCGCTGGGCCAGGCGCCTGGCGATGACCGCGCCCCCACCCACACCGGCCAGTTCCGCGAGGTGCCCACCCAGAAGATCGGCGCCGAGCGCACCGGTTCGATCGGCGGGCTCAGGCGCGTCGCCGCGCAGCACACCGATACCTACCCCACCCCGGCCCAGTACGCCCCGACCTCGAACACCGACGCGCTGACCAGGGGTGCCGTGCCGATCAGCTTATTGGCGCGGACTACAGCAATTCCCTCTCAGCAGCCGCCGGTGGAGCCACCGGCGGCTCTGTTGCCTACAGAGCAGCCGAGCGTCGAGCGCTCCGGCCAGCACGAGCGGAACGTCGAACGCTCCGGCCAGCATGAACGGAGCGTCGAGCGCTCCGGTCAGCACGAGCGGAGTGTGGAGCGTTCCGGCCCGGTCGCCAGCCCCGAGCTGATGGCCGGCGAGGTGCCGATCAGCCTGCTGGCCGCCGAGGCCAGCCAGGGCCTGGCCGCCGTCGACGCCCACGACGACGAGGCGGACGGTGAGATGACCGCCGCGGTCCCCCGGACCGAGGTCGGACACGGCGACGCCGGCATCGAAAGCACCGGCGGCGAGCGGCCGGTACCGATCAGCTGGACCGCTCCGTCGCAACTGGGCGCGAACCGGGCATCCGACGCGGAGTCCCACACCGTCGGGATGCACAGCCCGATCCGGGTCGAGGCGACCAACCCCCCCACCGTTTCCGCTGGTAGCGGCCCGGGCCGGGGGTCGAGGAGCAAGAAGTGGATCTGGCTTGGCGCGGGCGCCGCCGGCCTGATCGGGCTGGCCGCACTCGGCAGCGCGAAGCTGATCTCGACCGGTCAGCCGATGGCGGCCCCGGTGAGCCCGGCGCCGGCCGCGGTGGACTCGGCGGTCGGTCCGGTGGTCACTGTGACCAAGGTGATCGACGGGGACACCGTGGAGGTGTCCGGAGCGGTCAACGGGGTGGTCGAGGTGCTGGGCATCGTGGCACCCCGGACCGACAAGGAGCAGTGCGGCGCCACCACCTCGAAGGCGTTCGCGGTCAAGACGCTCAACAACGCCACGGTCACCCTGGTGGCCGACCCGTCCCAGCCGGCCACCGACCGCGCCGGCAACAGACTGGCCTTCCTCCGGCTGCCGAACGGGGCGGACTACTCCGTGCTGGCCGTGGAGGCCGGGATGGCTCGGTACTACGAGAGCCCCGAGCCGGTCGGTACCTCCGCCGACATCAAGGCCGCCGAGGCCCGGGCGGAGAAGCAGCACACCGGCCTGTGGGCCGCACCCTGCTACGGCAAGTTCACCACGACCGGCACCGCGACCGGCACTGGTGCGAGCACCACCACCGGGGCGGGGAACACCAGCACGGCACACAGCTCCGGATCGGCGAGCACGGCACGCCCGAGCTCGTCACGGTCGAACGGCACCGCTACCGGCGGCGCCTCGACCTCCGGCAACGGCTGAGCCGAGCACCCGCACGCCGCCCAGGCACGGCCAGGCCCCGGCCGTGCTTGGGCGGCACCATATTGTGATGCTCCGTGAGCACTGCGACTTCTCCGGTGTCGGAGACCTTTGATCCCGCCGCGTGGCGGCAGGTGCCCGGTTTCGACTTTGTGGACATCACCTATCACCGGCACGTGGAGCACGGCACGGTGCGGATCGCGTTCAACCGCCCGGAGGTACGCAATGCGTTCCGGCCGGGGACGGTGGACGAGTTGTACCGGGCGCTGGACCACGCCCGGATGAGCTCGGATGTCGGTTGCGTGCTGTTGACCGGGAACGGGCCGGCACCGAAAGACGGGGTGTGGGCCTTCTGCTCGGGCGGTGATCAGCGGATCCGGGGGCGGACCGGGTATCAGTACGCCAGCGGGGAGACCGCGGAGACGGTGGATCCGGCGCGGGCGGGGCGGCTGCACATTCTGGAGTGTCAGCGGTTGATCCGGTTCATGCCAAAGATCGTGATTGCGGTGGTGAACGGGTGGGCGGCCGGTGGTGGGCACAGCTTGCACGCGGTGTGTGATTTGACGTTGGCCTCGGCCGAGCACGCCCGGTTCAAACAGACCGATGCGGATGTGGGCAGTTTCGACGGTGGCTACGGCTCGGCGTATCTGGCCAGGGCGGTGGGCCAGAAGTTCGCCAGGGAGATCTTCTTTTTGGGTCGTACCTACACCGGTGAGCAGATGCAGCGGATGGGCGCGGTCAATGAGGTTGCCCCGCACGCGGAGTTGGAGGCCACCGCGATCCAGTGGGCCAAGGAGATCAACGGCAAGTCCCCGACCGCGCAGCGGATGTTGAAGTACTCGTTCAACCTGATCGATGATGGGTTGGTAGGGCAGCAGTTGTTCGCCGGGGAGACCACCCGGCTGGCCTACATGACCGACGAGGCGGTGGAGGGCAGGGACGCGTTCCTGCAGAAGCGCACCCCCGACTGGTCCAGCTTCCCCTGGTACTACTGATGCGCACGGTTCGCTGCGACGGCTCGCCTGGGCAGCTGGCGGCGCTGACCGAGGCGTTGGCCGAGGCGTTGGACGGCGGGCCGGCGGTGCTGCCAGTGGAATCCCGCGAACCGTCGGCCGGAGAGCTCCCGGACCCCGGGCCGGGTGCGGCGCTGGTCATCGAAACCTCGGGCTCGACCGGGCAGCCCAAGCGGGTGGTGCTCTCCGCGGCCGCGCTGCGGGCTTCGGCTGAGGCCACCCACCAGCGCCTCGGCGGGCCCGGGCGGTGGCTGCTCGCGCTGCCCGCGCACCACATCGCCGGCGCCCAGGTCATCGTGCGCGGTCTGCTGGCCGGGCACCCGCCCACCCCGCTGGATTGTCGGAGCGGGTTCCGCCCGGACCAGTTCGCCCAGGTCGCGGCCGGGATGCTGGCTGCCACCGAGGGCCAACGCCGCTACACCTCCCTGGTCCCGACCCAACTGCACCGCATCCTCACCGGCGGCCCGGAGAACCGAGCCGCACTCGAGGCGCTGCGCGGGTTCGACGCCGTGCTCATCGGCGGCGCGGCCATCCCAGCCACGCTGCGGGCCGAGGCGCTGGCTGCCGGGGTCGCGGTCATCTGCACCTACGGCATGAGCGAAACCGCCGGCGGCTGCATCTACGACGGGGTCCCGCTGCAGGGCGCACGGGTCCGGCTGGACCCGGTCGACGGGCGGATCTCACTGACCGGCCCGATGCTGACCAGCGGCTACCTCGGCGACCCGGACAGCACCGCCCAGGTGCTGCGCGAGGGCTGGTTTCACACCTCGGACATGGGCCGGCTCGAACCCGACGGCCGGCTGCACGTCCTCGGCCGGATCGACGATGTGATCATCACCGGCGGCCAGAAAGTGCACCCAGCCGCCGTGGAACGCGTGCTCACCGCCCAACCCGGCATCCGCGCCGCCTGCGTGGTCGGACTGGCCGACCCAGAATGGGGCCAACTGGTCGCCGCGGCCGTGGTCCGCGACCCGACCGGCCTCAGCCCGGACAGCTTGGATGGCGCCGTCCGCGCCGAACTAGGCGCAGCCTCAGTGCCCAAACTCGTCCGCGAGCTCCCCGAACTACCACTGCGCGGCATCGGCAAACCCGACCGGGCCGCCGTGGCCAAGCTGCTGGCCGACTCCCGCTGACAGCGCAACCCATCAGGTACGTCCACATCGCCGCGGGTAACCGGTCGTTCCCCGGCCGAGACAATCCACACAAAGAGACAGCCGCCACATCGGAAACACACCACTGAGTGATTTGTCGATCGAATAGCGACCCGATATTTCTCCCGGTTGACTGGGCGCCAAATAAATGCTTGCAAAACCGTCCTGTAGTCCCCCGGCTCGGGCCGAAATCCTCCTCCATTCGGGTGGCCGCAGTGGGCCGGGTGGCCTTGGTTCACGCGGCCATTGGGGTGACACGTGTGATTACCGAGACGATGTGTTTGTTCACCATTCGTAGAAATTCGGCGGCGTAGACCAGCCGCCGGTGCCGCCGGTGCCGGCCTGTCGTTACCCAGCTACACACCACGCAGCCTCGAGCCCGGCCAAACCTGCCGCATGTGCAGTTCGGTAACCAGCGGCAGCCCGCCTGCCGGGCGGGCGGCGGTGCCGCTACACGTTCCGGGGGCTCACCGTGGGTTGATTGACCATTACAGTTCTTTCCGATCTCCTTCGGCCGTGTTCGGCAGGCTGCCCACCCTCCTGCTCACCGTGCTCGGCACCGTCCTGGCGAGCGCGCTCACCGCTGTGCCGGTGGCCGCCGCGGCCCCACCCACCGTCCCGAACAGCCTGGACTGGACGGCCAACCTGAACGAGGGCCACCCGGTTGGCGTGGCCTACACCAACGGGGCGCTCCGATTGACCGCCCCGACCGGGCTGCTCACCCTGCCCGCCCGCCAGCTGGCGCAGCCGGTCGGCCGGATCACCATCGCGCTGGACGCGCTCAACCCGGCCGGCGGCACCGTCGAGGTGACTGCCCGCGGCCGGCTGACCGATGGCCGGTGGACCGAGTGGTTGCCCAGCGTGCCGGGCTCGCCGACCACGCTGCCCGGCCCGAGCGGTCGGGTACAGCTGCGCGTGCTGATGACCGTCACCGGCAACGCCGCGATGCGTCCCGAGGTACACGGGCTACGGGTGCATGCGGAGACGGTCCCCGGGCTACGGGTCGGCGCGCCCAGCGACCCGGCCAGCTACACGGTGTTCGCCACCCGGGAGGGGCTGGTGCACGGGCGGACCGCGAACGGTCATCGGATCGGCCGGCACGACCTGTTCGTCGCCCTGCCGTCCTGGCGCTCGCTGCCCGACCAGGACGGCTCGGAGTACAGCGTCAAGGTGTGCGCGGCCAGCGGGACGTGCGCCTGGGCGCCGGTGTGGGACGTCGGGCCGTGGAACACCAACGACGACTACTGGAGCCCGCTCCGCGAGCAGTGGCGCGAGCTCCCCCAGGGCGTCCCGGAGGCGCAGGCCGCCTTCCACAACGGGCACAACGACGGTAAGGACGGATCCGGGCGCACCGTGGCCAACCCGGCCGGCATCGACCTGTCCGATGCGCTGTTCGACTCGGCGCTGCGGCTGCCGGACAACGGCCATGTCGTGGTCAGCTACCTCTGGACCGGAGCAAGGCCGCTCAGCACCGTGGATGCGGGCAGCCAACGCACCGACGCCGGCACCCCCAGCGGCTCCTCGAACCCGAACCTCACAGCCTCCGAGGCCACCGCCGTGCGCAGCGACGACAACCCAGGCGACGACAACCCAGGCGACGACAACCAGGGCGATGACACCGGGGCGGGCCGAGACCATCTCAACGCGGTCACCGTGCGCCGCGCCCCCACACCGACCGCCGCGGCCGCCGGGATCGCCGCGCACAACGCCGGCGTGCCCGTCGAATGCGCCACCCCGAACGGCTGGCTGCGGATCGGCAAGAGCGAGTACCTCCCGGCCAGCGCGGTCGAGTTGGCCGACGACACCGCGGTCGGTCCTTGCTGATCCGCTGGCCGGCCGCCGGGTAACGTACGGGCCGTGGCGAATGTCGCGCAGTGGGTCCAGGGCGCCCGGCCTCGTACCTTGCCCAACGCGATAGCCCCGGTGCTGGTCGGCACCGGCGCGGCGGTCGGTACCGGCGCGGTGCGGCCCGGCTACGCGCTGCTGGCCCTGGTGGTCGCGGTGGGCATGGTGATCGGCGTCAACTACGCCAACGACTACTCCGACGGAACCCGGGGCACCGACGACGACCGGGTCGGGCCGCTGCGCCTGGTGGGATCCGGGGTGGCCACCCCGGAGTCGGTGCGCACCATGGCGTTCGCCTGGCTGTCCGTGGCCCTGCTGGCCGGGGTGCTGCTGGTGTCGCTGAGCCGGCAGTGGTGGCTGCTCGGCGTCGGCGCGGTCTGCCTGCTCGGCGCCTGGTTCTACACCGGCGGCAAGCACCCGTACGGCTACCTGGGCCTCGGCGAGGTCGCCGTGTTCATCTTCTTCGGCCCGGTAGCTGTGCTGGGCACCGCGTACGTGCAGAGCGGCCCACCGAGCGCGCTCAGCCTGATCGGCGCAATCGGGGTCGGCATGCTGTCCTGCTCGGTGCTGGTGGTCAACAACCTGCGGGACATCGAGTCGGACGCCGTGGTGGGCAAGCGCACCCTGGCGGTGGTGCTCGGCGACACGGACACCCGCCGGCTGTACGCCGCGCTGATCATCCTGCCGATGGTGCTCAGCCTGGTCGGCGCGCTGCGCTCCCCGGCGATGCTGCTCGGGCTGCTGGCCGCGCCGGTGGCCTACTCACCGCTGCGGCGGGTGTGCGGCGGAGTCAGGGGCCGGGAACTGATCCCCGTGCTCGGCGACACCGCGATGGTCATGCTGGTCTGGTCCCTCGGAACCGCTGTCGGCCTGGCCATGGCCATCCTGGGCTGAGCCCACGTCGGTCCCGGAGTGTTCCTCCGGTCCGGAGGATGCGCCCCGGTCAGGCTCGCCCTGAACCGAGCCCTCGGGCTCCGCCTGGCCCGCCTCGCCGCGCAGCTGCGCGCGCAACCGGGCCTTCTGCGCCCTCCGCCGTTGCCCAGCCTCGGCCAACGCCTGGTCCAGCTCGTGGCGCAGGGTGCGGAACAGGAGCAGGGACAGCGGCAGAGCCACCACCAGGGCCACCAGCAACGCCACCAGAAACGGCACCCCGACCAGCACGAGGAGCGCGGTGAGCACCGCGACCAGGGCCGCCCTGGCCAAGCCGTAACGGGCGATGGCTACGCCCAGTGACCGCGTCGGCAGATCGACTGGGGTGCTTGGGGGACTGGGAACTTCCGATGTCACACCAGAAGCCTACAAATAACCCACTTGATCGGCCGAAACCCCGGCTACCCTGACCCGATCGGTGACTGTCTGCTGAGCGACGGGATGGCCTTCACCCCAGCAGTACCCCAGCTGAGCTAACCTCAAGGTAGGAGGTGGTCTACATGCTGTTCCTCATCGCACTGGCCGCCGCGGCGGTTGTTGGGTTCGTGCTGTGGAAGGCGATGACCAGCCAACCGCCTCAGGCGAACAATCGGTCGAACCCGCCCCGCCCCGGCGCCCCGGACGACGATCCGGAGTTCCTGCGCCAGCTCGGCGAGAAGCTGCGCCGCGAGGGCGAAGACCCGCCGCGCCGGCGCTGAACCGGGTCGGCGGAGTCGGCAGCGCGCCGGGCCGGTTCCGCCACATCAGGCCTTCCTCAGGACAACCTCAAGTCTTGGTTAACTTCCACCTTCTCCCCTGCCCACCGGGCTTAGTCTGCTGGCCTGCAACTTCGGTCGCGGAGCCCGGATTCGGCGGCGTGCCCTCAGCGGTAGCACCGCCCAGATATCCCCGCTCGAGCTTGGCCGACGTTCGCCGGCTCTGAAGGGGGGAGTCGGCGGACGTCGGTCCACCGAAACTCAGCCCCCGCCCCGGTCAGCCGTTGGTGTGCGGGAACACGTCCGCGACCGCCGCGGCCAGCTCCAGCAGCGCGGTGCGGGTGGGCGCGGATACCCGGTCCAGGTCCAGCTCCGCGCCCTCCTCCAGGTGGCTGTCGTACGGGATGCGTACCACCGCCCGGCAGCGGGCCGCGAAGTGCTCGGCCACCCGGTCCAGGTCGACCTGCCCGGATGACCGCCGGACCGAGTTGATCACCGCCACCGAGTTGGACACCAGCTCCCGGTGCCCGTGCGCGTCCAGCCAATCCATCGTGGCCGAGGCGCTGCGCGCACCGTCGATGGAGCCCGACGACACGATCACCAGCGAGTCCGCCACGCCGAGCACGCCGTACATCGCGGAGTGCATCAGCCCGGTGCCACAGTCGGTCAGCACGATGTTGTAGAAGTGCTCCAACAGGGTCACCGTGCGCCGGTAGTCCGCTTCGCTGAAGGCCTCGGAGACCGCCGGGTCCTGTTCGCTGGCCAGCACCTCGAGCCGGGACGGGCCCTGCGAGGTATAGGCCCGCACATCTGTGTAACGACGCACCCGCTGCGAGTCGCGCAGCAGGTGGCGGACCGTGGCGGTGGTCTCCAGCGGGATCTTTTGGCTCAGCGTGCCCCGGTCCGGGTTCGCATCCACCGCGATCACCCGGTCGCCGCGCAGCGAGGCGAACGTGGCGCCCAGCGTGGCGGTGACCGTGGTTTTGCCCACCCCGCCCTTCAGGCTGAGCATGGCGATCTTGTAGCAGCCCTGCAGCGGCTGGTTGACCCGCGTGGTCAGCTCGCGCTGGCGCAGCTCTACCGGGCTCTCCCCGAAGTTGATCAGGCCGCCGGTCAGGACGTACACGGCGCGCCGCCACCCTGTCCTGGGGTGCCGGTGCCGGCCAGGGCGCAGCAACCGGGCCGAGCCCAGCTCGTCACCCTCGGCCAGCCCACCGATGCGGGCCCGCTGCGCCTGCTGAGCGGCCAGCGCGCCCGGCTCGACCCAACGCGCCGCGGTCCTGGGTTCAGGCTCCGGCCGGCGGGTCGGCGTCGGCGGGGTCGGGTCTTCCGGCTCCGGCCAGCTGGCCACCACCGGCTCGCGGTATCCGGGCGCCGCCTCAGCGTCCGGCTCGGCTGCTGGCTCGGCGTCCGGCTCGAGCTCGTCGTACCAGCCGTGCGGCCAGGCTTCCTCCCGCGCCGGGGCGGGCGGTTCGGTCACCTCGAAGCCGTCGAAGTCGTCCTCGTCGGTGTGTACATCAGGTTGGGCCTCGGCCGGCTGGACCGGATGCGGCGGAGCGCCGGCACCGTTCGGCGGAACCCGGATGGCGTCGAGCAGGCTCTCCAGCTCGTCGGAGTGCCGCACTCGTGTCGGCGTGGGTTCGCCCCGGCTGCGGGTCTGCTGCTCGGGGACCGGCACAACCCCCTGGGCCGGCCCGCGGTCGGCGGCGTCGAACGTGCTGTCCTCGGCGCTGAACCTGTGCTCGGCGCTGAACCTGTCTTCGGCACTCAACCTGTCGTCGGCACCGAACGTGTCCTCGGGTGCCGGTGGGCGCTGGATGCCGTTCGCCGGCGTCGGCATGTCCGCATTGGCCTCGTCGTCCACGTCCGCCCTGGGCTGGTCGGCCTCGACCGCGTCTTCCTTGCCCCAACCACGACCCTGGGCCAGGTACCCCACCGTGCCAGGCGGGTACTCCTGCTGCGCCTGATCCACCGTTCTCCTCACAACACCGTTACCGTCGCCCGTGCTCGCGACCACCCCCGGGGACGGTAGTCCGGAGCACAGCTGGACGCGAGTGTGCCTCGGTCACCCCACCCCGGCGTAGGAATGTAGGCCGGTGGTGACCAGATTGATGAAGAACAAATTGAACAGCATGGCGATCAGGCCCACGACGTTGATCCACGCGGCCCCACCGGTGCGCCAGCCGGCGGTCGCCCTGGCGTGCAGGTAGCACGCATAGACCACCCAGACGATGAACGCCACGGTCTCCTTCGGGTCCCAGCCCCAGAACCGGCCCCAGGCCGCCTCGGCCCAGATCGCCCCGGCGATGACCGCGAAGGTGTACAGCGGGAAGGCGAAGACGGTCACCCGGTAGGCCGCCCGATCCAGCGTCTCCGCCGCCGGGAGCACATCGAGGAACCCACCGCCGCTGCTGTACCGACGCACCAGGAACAGCACGCTCGCCACCCCGCCGACCATCAGCAACCCGGAGGCCAGGCTCACCGCCGTGACGTGGATGGTCAGCCAGTAGGACTGCAACGCGGGCATCACCGGAGCGGCCTTGACGTAGAGCGCACTGCCGGCGAGGAACAGCAGAACCTCCACCGGGAGCAGCACGAACGCACCCAGCGGGCGCATCCCGGGGTTGCGACGCAGTACGTAGAGCCAGGTCAGCACGGCCATCAGGCACACCGCCGAGATGAACTCGTACATGTTGCCCCACGGCCAGCGGGCCACCGCGAAACCCCGGATGGCCACCGAGGCGATGTGCACCAGCGCGCCCAGGATGGTCAGCGCCACCGCCATCCGGCCGAACCGCTCCGGCCAGGACCGGCCCGGACGTGGAGAATCCGACTCGGGCGGCGTGCCGGCCGGGTCGACGACGGCCGGGTCGACGACAGTCGCGGCCGGGTCGACGACGGCTCCGGCCCGCTCGGCGAGCGCTCCGGCCGGCACCGCCTCCCTGGCCAGCACCGCCCGGACCCGGACCCGCGCGTATTCGCCCAGGTGCAGTGCCATGGCGAGCAGGTAGATCCCGACCGCGGAGTGGAAGGCGTAGTCGCTATAGGTCGCCAGCGTCTCGTTGACGGGCATCAGGCAGAGCCTCCCCGATCTCGCGTGCCGTCCGGCCGCGGATTGTTCCTGTCCTCGAGCACGCCGTTCCCGAGCAGGGCCGTGCGGAGTCGGGTGAACTCCTCGCCGTAGCCCGCCTGGTCCGTGCGTGCCAGACCGCCGATCTCCATCACGGTACGTTCCGACTCCGCCACCGGGTCCGCCGGGCCGATCCGCGCCCAGAAGCGGCGTCGCTTGATGGTCAACGAGGTGCCCAGGCCGAGCAGGATGAGCACCGCGAACAGCAGGACGAAGTCCTGCGCCGGGTCATGCGAGATCTGCAGTCCCACCCATTGGGTGACGCTGTCGAACCGCACCGTGGTGCCGTCGTTCAGGCGGATCTCCTGCCCGGGCAGCAGGTTCTGCCGGGCCACCCGGGTCAGCGCGCCGGACTGCAGCTGCGCCTGGGGCACCTCGAAGATGGACTGGCCGCGCCCGTCGTCCAGGCCGAGGTCGCCGCGCAGCACATCCACCGCGACCTCGGGACGCAGCGGCGCCGGGAACACCGAGGTGATCACCTTGCCACCGGAGGAGGTGGGGGCGAGCAGCCCGGTGACGGCGATCTGGTTGCGCCGCCGGCTCGCGTCGTCCGGCAGGCCGGGGCGGTCGAACTTGGTGGCGCCCTCGGCGAGCATGGTCGTCTGGTCGGCCGTGCGCCATTGGATGGTCTGGGTGCGGGAGGTGCCGTCCGGGAAGGTCACCGTGAAGGTCGGCGCGTAACCGTGGCCGAGCAGGTACACCCGGTCGCCGGCCACCCGCAGCGGCGAGTTGACCTGGAGCAGGTACGGTCGCCATGGGCCGTCCGGGCCGGCGTTCAGGTCCGCGCCCGCCTGGTAGCCGATGCTCGAGCGGAACTGCTCCGGCTGGCCGTTGGGCAGGTACTCGGCGTCGAAGGTGTCCACCTTCACGCAGAACGGGCTGAGCGAGGTGCCGTCCACCAGGGCGCCCGCGCGGAACGAGTCGTAGCCGAGGATGCCGCTGTTGCAGAACTGGTTGCCCCCGGTGAGCACGATGACCTGGCCCTCGTAGCCGAACAGCTTTCCGGCGGCGAACCCGACGAGCAGCCCGAGCAGCGCCAGGTGGAAGACCAGGTTGCCGGCCTCGCGCAGGTACCCCTTCTCGGCGGACACCGTGTAGCTGGTGCGGCCCTCGGCGTCGGGCTCCTCGCGCACCGCCGTGCGCCAGCCCCGCAGCTGGCCGCGCACCCGCGCCACGGCCTGCTCGGGCGAACCGTCCATCTCCGCGGCCGCGTGGTGCGGCAGCCGGTTCAGGTTGCGTGGGGTGGCCACCGGCTGGGCCCGGCAGGCGCGGGCGTACTCCAGGGTTCGCGGGCCGAGGCAGCCGATCAGGGATACGAACAGCAGCAGGTAGATGGCCGCGAACCAGGGGCTGGCGAAGACGTCGAAGAAGCCCAGCCGGTCCAGCACCGGGCCCAGCATCGGGTGTTGCTGGCGGTACTCGGTGATCTTGGCGGGGTTCAGCGAGCGCTGTGGCAGCAGGGCCCCGGGCAGCGAGGCGAGCGCGAGCAGGAACAGCAGCACCAACGCGGTGCGCATACTGACCAGCCCACGCCAGGTGTTGCGCACAAACCCCCAAACCCCCCACCCCGGACCACCACTCGCGCCCGTCGCCGAGTCGGCGTCCGTCGCCGAGTCGGCGTCCGTCCGCGAGTCGGTGTCGTTCGGCGAGTCGGGGTTCTCAGCACCCTGAGTCGGGGTTTCTGGCACACCGGGGTTGGCCTGCTCGCTGTGCTCGGGCTCCGGTGTGCCGGTGGCCTCGGGAATCGCCTTGGTCATCAGATCGGCGGAGTGAAGCCGGCGATCGAGGTCTGCAGCAAGGCCACCAGCTGGCTCCACATCCCGGTGACCAGCAGCACGCCGACCAGTACCAGCAGCGCGCCGCCGCTGACCTGCACCGCGCGCACGTGCCGGCGGAGCCAGGCCAGCGCCCGGACCGCCCTGGCCGCGCCTAGCGCGATCAGCACGAACGGCACCCCGAGCCCGGCGCAATAGGCGAGCGTGAGCGCCACCCCGCGCAGCGACCCGCCGCCGGTGCCGGCCGCCACCGCGACCACGCCGGCCAGCGTGGGGCCGATGCAGGGCACCCAGCCGAGCCCGAACACCGCGCCCAGCAGCGGCGCGCCCCACAGCCCGGCCCGAGGCACCAGGTGCAACCGGCGCTCGCGGGAGAACACCGGCAACAACCCGATGAACGCCAGCCCCATGACGATGGTGACCACCCCACCGAGGCGCTGCAGCAGGTCCTCGTTGCGGGTCAGCGCGTCGGCCAGGCGGACCACGCCCACCATGATCACGCCGAACACCACGGTGAAGCCGAGCACGAACAGGGCGGCCGCTCCAGCCACCCGCCACCGCCCGGCGCGCGGCGCGGCCGCCTCCTGCTGGGTCACCGGTGGGGCGTCGGCGCCGACCAGCCCAGCCAGGTAGGCCAGGTATCCGGGCACCAGCGGAACCACGCACGGCGAGGCGAAGCTGACCGCCCCAGCGGCAAGCGCCACCAGGACCGCGAGCAGCGGCGGTCCGGAAATGGCGAGGCTGGTGGACGGATCCATCAGGTTGAGGGTAAGCAGCGCGAACTGAGGGGCGCTCGGCGGGTCAGCACACCCCGAGCTCCGGGATCAGGCAGCCGACTCGGCGGCCAGCCGCTGCAGCGCGCCGGCGACCTCGGCGAGCCGGATCCGGGTGAGGTACACGATCGCCACCCGGTGCTTCCGGTCCAAGACGATGGTGGACGGCACGACGTTGCGCGGGTAGCCGTTCAAGCTGAACAGCGCCCGGCCAGCGGGATCGAAGATCGACGGGTAGGTCGCCTTGTCCCCGCGCATGAAGTCAGCGGCTGCCTGCCGATCGTCCCGGATGTCCAGCCCGAGCACGGCCACCCCCCGAGCGCCGAACTGGTCGTGCAGTAGCTGCAGGTCGGCCATCTCGGCACGGCACGGGCCGCACCAGGAGCCCCACACGTTGATCAGCACGACCTGACCGGGGAAGTCCTGTATGCCGATCTGCTTTCCGGGCTCGGTGAGGCTCTCCCCGGAGAACGTGCGCAGCAGGCCACGGGCCGCCGCGGGTTCGTAGGTGATGGTCGTCTGGTTGCCGGGCGCGACGAACTGGAATTCACCGCCGCTGGCCACCGCGTCCGAACCGGTGCTGCAGCCGGACAGCGCGAGCGCGGCGACCGCCGCCAGCGCCGCCCAGCGGGCCGCCCGCCAGGCCGCCCTCGGCCGACCCCGGCCGCCCGGCCGACCGCGATCCCCCGGCCGGTCGGTCCGTCCGTTCATGCCCCGGTCACCGTGGGATCGCTGGATCCGGCCGGCTCCCGGTAGCGCAGCTCGGCCAGCTGGTCACCGTCGAACACCAGGGTGGTCAACGACGCCAGCGCGCACTGGCGCTGCCGGGGGTCGTGCCACATGCGCTTGCCCTCCAGGTTGCGACGCACGGTCCAGATCGGCAGCTGGTGCGACACGCAGACCGCGGTGTGCCCGGCGGCCAGGTCTCTGGCCCGGTCCACCGCCGCGCGCATCCTGGCCGCGATCTGCGCGTACGGCTCGCCCCAGGACGGGCGGAACGGGTTGCGCAGCTTGACCCACGTCGCCGGGTGGCGGAGCACGCCGTCGCCCACCCCGAACGCCCGGCCCTCGAAGTCGTTGGCGGCCTCGATCAGGTTCGGCTCGGTGATCACCTCCAGCCCGTGGGACTTGGCGATCGGCGCGGCGGTCTGTTGGGCGCGCTCCATCGGTGAGGCCAGCAGGACGGTGATGTCCTCGTCGGCCAGCGCCTCGGCCACCCGATCGGCCTGCCGCTCACCGCGATCGGACAGCCGAAATCCGGGCAGCCGCCCGTAGAGGATCCCCTCCGGGTTGTGCACCTCGCCGTGCCGCATCAGGTGCACCATGGTTCGAACGCCGGGCGGCACGCTCACCGGCCGCTCCCCTCGGCCGGCTCCGCCTCGGTGGGCGCCGCCGGCCCCGGATCCGGCTCGGGGGGCGGGGTGGCCTCGGCTGCGGCCCGCGCCGCCGCCGGCAGCGCCGAGGCGATCACCTCAAATGCCTCGTCGTCCAACGCGGCGGAGACGAACCACACCTCGAACGCGCTGGGTGGGCCGTAGACCCCTCTCGCCAGCAAGGCCTGGAAGAAGGCGGGGAACCGCCAGGTCTGCGCGGCGCTGGCGGCGGCGAAGTCGGTGACCGGCGTCTCGGTGAAGAAGACCGAGAGCATGTTCCCGGCGAACTGCACCCGGTGCGGCACGCCGGCGGCGCTGAGCGCATCTCCCATCAGGCCGCCCAGCTTGGCCGCATTGGCGTCCAGCGCGGCGTACACCGCGTCGTCGGCGGCCCGCAGGGTGGCCAGCCCTGCCGCCACCGCGAGCGGGTTACCGGACAGCGTGCCGGCCTGGTAGACCGGCCCGGCCGGGGCCAGCCGGGACATCAGCTCGGCGCGGCCACCGAACGCGGCCGCCGGCAGCCCGCCGGACATCACCTTGCCGAACGTGTAGAGGTCGCCGGGCACTCCCTCCAGGCCGTACCAGCCTGACCGGGACACCCGGAACCCGGTCATCACCTCGTCGATCACCAGCAGAGCGCCGTGCGCCGTGGTCAGCGCGTGCAGCCCGGCGTTGAAGTCCGGCAGCGGGGCGACCGCGCCCATGTTGCCCGCCGCCGCTTCGGTGATCACGCAGGCGATGTCCGCGCCGCGCTCGGCGAACACCGCGGCCGCCGCATCCAGGTCGTTGTAGGGCAGCACGATGGTGTCCGCCGCCTGGGCGCCGGTGACTCCGGGGCTGGTGGGCAGCCCGAAGGTGGCCACCCCGGAGCCGGCCTGGGCGAGCAGCGCGTCCACGTGCCCGTGGTAGCAGCCGGCGAACTTCACGATCACCGGCCGCCCGGTGACCCCTCGGGCCAGCCGGACCGCGCTCATGGTGGCCTCGGTGCCCGAGTTGACCAGCCGGACCTGCTCCACCGGGTCGACCCGGTCGACGATCACCTCGGCCAGCTCCACCTCCCGCTCGGTGGGCGCTCCGAAGGACAGCCCGTCCTCGGCGGCGGCGCGCACCGCGTCCACCACCGCCGGGTGCGCGTGGCCGAGGATCATCGGCCCCCACGAGCACACCAGGTCGACGTAGCGGGCGCCGTCCGCGTCGGTGAGCCAGGGTCCGTGCCCGGACACCATGAACCGGGGGGTGCCGCCGACCGCCTGGAAAGCCCGGACCGGGGAGTTCACCCCGCCCGGGATGACGCGGCTGGCGCGGTCGAACAGTTCGGCGGAACGGGTGTGCACGCGGGGTGATGTGGTCGAGGAGCTCACGGCCGCCAGTCTCGCAGAGTCAGCCGGGACGGGCTGCGCTAAGCCCGCGCGGTGATGAACTCCTGAGAGCGCGGCAGGTACAGCAGCACCGTCCCGGCCACGGCCAGCAGCACGATGCCCAGACTCACCGGGTCCACCCCGGCGACCACCATGGCGCCGGCCAGCAGCACGACTTCCAGCACAGCCAGGGCGGTGGCGATCGGTCGGGCGCCGCGCCTCGGTCGCACGGCCAGCCAGGCGAACAGCAGGAACAAGAAGGAGAGCACCACAATCGTCGCCCCGGCGAGGCGGAACACGGTCAACAGGAGGTCGGTGCTGACCGTGCTGTTCGCGGCTTCGATCCGGGCACGCAGGTTGACCCCGATGTTCCCTGGCTGCACGGCGAGCAACAGGCCGAAGACCGCGGCGGGCAGGCCGGCCAGCGTGAGAAATACCGCACCCGCCCACGCCTCGGGTGGCCGGCGGACCAGCTGGGCGGCAGTGCTCGCGCGGGGCGCCGATTGCGAACCGTAGCCGTTCTCACCGGGGGATGAGTGGCCGGAGCGAACGTGGTCCTCGGCTGCCCCCGACTGGCGGGGGTCGGACGGTGTGGTCACGCACGCACCCTAACGGTCCCCCGCCGGGCGCCGCGGACAACCGACTCGGACGGGTGGGTCAGTGGAAATATCCCCGGGTGCTCGGCCGGTACATCAGCGCCGTCGCCGCGATAATCATGGCCAGCTTCGCCGCCACGTAGATCAAGGTGAACAGCACCAGTCCGTCCATGTGGTTGCCGAAGGCACCGTTCAGCCCGAGCATCGCCAGCAGGCTCACCCCGGTGAACACCCACGCCACGCTCATCAGGGTCACCCGGGCCCAGAGTCGGCCGGCGCGCATCTGGGTGCCGAGCAGCACGAAGAGCACGGCCTCGATCAACGCGCCGACCACGGTGGTGGCGCCGCTGAGCCGGAACGCGACCTGGACCACGGCGTTGAGCAGGGACAACACCACCACGCCGAGGAAAAGTGCGAACGATGCCCGGACCGGGGTGGGTGGCAACGGTCCAGAGTCGATCATCACAGCCAGGCACCGTACCTGATCACCCAGAGCGGCGATTCAGTGGCCGCGGCGGCACACCTGGGTCACGCTTCTCCGACGTAGAGATCCACTTCGGGCTGGTAGCACAGCACCACGCCGGCCAGCGAGCAGAGCACCACGGCCGCGCCGAAGACCAGCCAGCCGGCACGGGGGGTGTCGGCCAGCAACACCATCACCAGCGCCACGTCGAACACCGCGGTCAGCGTCACCACCGCGATGCGCGCCCAGCCTCGTCGCTGGTAGGCCAGCACGGCGAGCACCAGGTACACCCCGGCGAGCAGCAGCAATCCCAGCCCCAGCAGCGGATACCCGGTCATCCCGTCGGACATCCGGGGCCACGGGCCGGTATAGCGCGCCCACCGGTGCACCGGCAGGGCCACCGCCGCGACACCGAGCGCCACGAACGGCAGCGCGGAAACCAGCAGCAACGGGAACCCGACGCGCAGCGCAACCGGTCGGGCCGATTGACGGCCGGACCGTGCCCGAACCAGGGGCTGACCAAGCTGGTCGGCTCGAACCGTAACCACGCCGGCACCGTACGGAAGATCTTCGACACGGTGGGATGGCGGAACGCGAACGTGTGGTCCGGAAGCCGGCAAGATCACCCGACTCGGTGTGCCGAAGATCCCGACGGTGTGCTGAGAACGCCGACTCAGTGTGCTGAGAGCGCCGACTCGCGGAAGGTTTTGGGGCGGTTAGTCGAGCCAGGTGGTGACTTCGGTTGCCCAGTATGTGAGGACGAGGTCGGCGCCGGCTCGGCGGATGCCGGTGAGGGTCTCCAGGATGATGCGGTCGCGGTCGACCCAGCCCTTGGCGGCCGCCGCCTCGATCATCGAGTACTCCCCGGAGACCTGGTAGGCGGCCACCGGGACGTCGGCGTTCTCGGCCACCGTGCGCAGCACGTCCAGGTACGCCATGGCCGGCTTGACCATCACCGCGTCCGCGCCCTCGGCCAGGTCCAGGGCCAGCTCGCGCAACGACTCCCGGACGTTCGCCGGATCCTGCTGGTAGGTCTTCCGGTCGCCCTTGAGCGAGGACTGCACGGCCTCCCGGAACGGTCCGTAGAACGCTGAGGCGTACTTGGCGGTGTAGGCCAGGATGCCGGCGTCGGCGAGCCCGGCGGTGTCCAGCGCCTCGCGGATCACCCCGACCTGGCCGTCCATCATGCCGCTCGGCCCGATCAGGTGGGCCCCGGCGGTGGCCTGCGCGACGGCCATTTCGGCGTACAGCGCCAGGGTGGCGTCGTTGTCCACCCCGCCCCCGGCGTCCAGCACACCGCAGTGGCCGTGGTCGGTGAACTCGTCGAGGCAGCAGTCCGCCATGATCACTGTCGCGTCGCCCACCTCGGCGTATACGTCGGCCAGCGCCACGTTGAGCACGCCCTTCGGGTCGATCGCGCCGGACCCGGTGGCGTCCTTGTGCTCGGGCACCCCGAACAGCATCAGCCCGCCGACCCCGGCCGCCACCGCCTCACTTGCGGACTTGCGCAGTGAGTCCCTGGTGTGTTGGACGACGCCGGGCATCGACGCGATCGGCACGGGTTCGGCCGCGTTCTCCCTAACGAACATGGGCAACACAAGGTTGCGGGGGCGCAGCTCGGTTTCGGCGACCAATCGCCGGAGGGCGGGCGTGCTCCGCAGCCGGCGGGGACGTTGCGTCGGGAACATACCTTCGAGCCTACGACTCCGGGCCTGAGCGCCGAACCCCCTCGCACCCCCAGTTTCCTGCCACTTCTCCCTGCCACTTCGCATACCGGAGGCACACTCCGCATACCGCGTGCGCTATGCGAAGTGTGCTCCCGGTATGCGAAGTGCGGAAAACGGCGACCCCGGGGCATGGCGAGAACCCGCCGCGGCGGCCGGTGAGGGCTGCGTGCGACGGGTTCTCGGGACGGCGGTGGTTAGCGGCGGCGGGCCTTGGCCTTGCGCGGGGGCGGCAGGGCGCCCTCGGCGCGCAGCCGGGCGGCGTGGTCGGCCAGCGCGTCCACCAGCGCCGGGACCTGGGCCACCTCGGGCTGGACGTCCACCCGCAGGCCGAACTCCCTGGCCGTCTCCGCCGTCTTCGGCCCGATGCAGGCCACCAGCGTGCGGGCGTGCGGCTTGCCGGCGATGCCGACCAGGTTGCGCACCGTGGACGACGAGGTGAAGCAGACCGCCTCGAAGCCACCGGTCTTGATCGCCTCGCGGATCGGGGCGGGCGGCGGGGCGGCGCGCACCGTGCGGTACGCGGTCACGTCGTCGATCTCCCAGCCGCGCTCACGCAGCCCGGCGGCCAGCGTCTCGGTGGCGATGTCCGCCCGAGGCAGCAGCACCCGGTCCACCGGGTCCAGGATGTCGTCGTGCGGCGGGAAGATCTGCAGCAGACCCTCCGAGGAGACCTCGGTCATCTCGGTCTCCATCGGCACCAGCTCGGGGTGGATGCCGAAGGAACGCACCTTGGCCGCCGTCGCGGCGCCCACGCAGGCGATCTTGACCCCGGAGAACGCGCGGGCGTCCAGGCCGAACTCGGCGAACTTCTCCCACACAGCGCGCACCGCGTTGGTCGAGGTGAACACCACCCACTGGTAGCGCCCGTCGACCAGGCCCTTGACCGCGCGTTCCATCTGCGCGGGGGACCGGGGCGGCTCCACCGCGATGGTGGGCACCTCCTCCGGGATGGCGCCGTGGATCCGCAGCCGCTCGCTCATCGCACCGGCCTGGTCCTTGGTGCGCGGCACCAACACCCGCCAGCCGTACAGCGCCCGCGACTCCCACCAGGACAGCAGGTCGCGGCGGTCCACGGTGTCGCCCACGGTCAGTACCAGGGAGCCACTCAACGCGCTCGCCTCGGCGACCAGCCCGGACACCGTGCTGATCACGGTGCGCTGGGTGGAGCAGGTGCCGTCGCCGGTCACCGCGACCGGGGTCTGCCCGGGCACGCCCTGCTCGGTCAACCCGGCGGTCACCTCGGCCAGGTGCGCGGCGGTGGCGTGCAGCACCACCGGCTCCGGGCCGCTGGCCAGCCTGGACCAGTCCACCCCGGAGCGGACGTCGGCCACGGTGTGCGCGGAGCCCAGCGGTACCCCGGCGTACGCGGGTACGGCGGTGGCCGAAGGCACCCCCGGCACCACGTCGAAGGGCACCGGGCCCTGGGCCACCTCGAGTGCTTCGGCGACCACCGCGTCGGCGGTCAGCGGGTCGCCGGCGACCAGGCGGACCACCGAGCGCCCGGCGTTGGCCTCGGCGATCAGCTCCTTGGCGACCTGGGTCGGCTCGCCGACAGCGGGGCGGACCTCGGCCCCATCGGCGGCCAGCGCGAGGACCTCCTCCGGCACGTCAGGGTCGGTAATGATCAGCGGCGCGGCGCTGATCATGTCCCTGGCTCGTACCGTGAGCAGGCCCGGGTCGCCCGGGCCACTGCCCACGAAGGCGATCCGGCTGGTGGTGTGCGTTCGGCTCATCAGGAACTCCCGATCCAACGGTGCGCGGGGCGCCCGGCCGCCGGAAGCGGCTCGGCGCCCAGGTCGAGCAATTCGGCCGCCAGGGCTCGGCCCAGCGACTCTGCTTCGGATGTCTTTCCAGTAATCGAGGCGCGCACCAGCGCGCCGTCGGAGGTCGCCGCCACAGCGCGCAGCGACAGGCTTTCAATAATCTTGGCAGGGCCGTCACCGCTGTCGTCGAGATCCTCGACGACCTCGGCCAATGCGGCGATGGGCGAACTGCACGGAGACCCCAGCCCGACCAGCACGGCCCGCTCGGCGGCCACCGAGATCCGGGTGGCCGGGTCGTTCAAGGCACCGAGCCGATGTTCGGTGTCCAGGTCGTCGGCCCGACATTCGATGGCGAGCGCACCCTGCGCGGGCGCGGGCAGCATCTGCAGCGGGTCGAGCACCTCGGTGATCTCGTCGAGCCGACCCAGCCGGGCCAGCCCGGCCCTGGCCAGCACGACCGCGTCCAGCTCACCGTCGCGGACCTTGCGGATCCGGGTGTCCACGTTGCCGCGCAGCGGCACCACCTCTAGCCCCAGCCCGAGCGCGCGCAGCTGCACGGCCCGACGGGGAGAACCGGTGCCCACCTTCGACCCGGCCGGGAGCTCGCCGAGCACCATGCCGTCGCGGGCCACCAGCGCATCCCGGGGGTCTTCCCGCACCGGCACGGCGGCCAGGGTGAGCCGGGGGTCCGCCGCGGTGGGCAGGTCCTTGTACGAGTGCACCGCGAAGTCCACCTGCCCCAGCGCGAGCGCCTCGCGCAGCGCGGTGGTGAACACGCCAACGCCGAGCTCGGCCACCGGGGCGAGCGACTCATCGCCGGTGGTACGCACCACGATCAGCTCGACCGGGCAACCGGCCGCGCGGATCGTGTCCGCGATGTGGCCGGCCTGGGCGAGCGCCAATGCGCTGCCGCGAGTGCCGATCCGTAACAACCGC